>NZ_JBLVYK010000001.1:0-298632 GCF_048284255.1 Enterobacter cloacae complex sp.6700776
CTTTTCAAATTTGGCTCCTCTGACTGGACTCGAACCAGTGACATACGGATTAACAGTCCGCCGTTCTACCGACTGAACTACAGAGGAATCGTGTGAACGAGGCGCATATTATCGACCTCAGTGCGCCTTGTCAAAGGGGAAAACACCGTTTTTGTTCGTTTGCCGACAATTTCAGCAAACCGATGATTTAATAGCAAATTTGCTTTCAAATTGCACAGCAAATCGCGCCGCCCGCAGACAGGCGGCGCGCAGGATCAGAACAGAACGGAGTAGTTCAGACCAAACGTACGGCCACGGCCTTTATAAGTATAAAGACCCGGTGCACCGTAGGTTGGACTATACAGCCCCGGTGCGCGCTGGCCCCAGGCGGTGGTGTAGTCTTTGTCCAGCAGGTTCTCCACGCTGAAGCTGACTTTGCCCACCGGCAGGGCGTAGCTGCCCAGGAAATCAACGGTGTTATAGCCATCGATCTTCTTACCGTCGGCGTCAGACACGTCGAAGGTTTGTGTGCTCTGCACGCGCAGGGCCCAGTCGCCCGGCGCCCAGTTCACCCATGCGCTGGCTTTCGACGGGCTGGCGCTGTCGACCGTCAGCTTCTGCCATTTCCCGTTTTCACGCGTTTCGGACTTGATGGCGTTAAAGTTCGCCCCGGTGCTCCAGTCGCTGTCGGTGAAGAAATAATCCACCTGGCCTTCAATCCCATAGATACGACGTTTGTCGTCTTCCAGGTTGATGGTCATGTCGCTCTTGTTGATGGTGATGGTTTTATCCGAGAGCGAGTAGTAGGCCGCCACCTGGGTACGCAGGTTATCGCCGGTGAAGCGCCAGCCCAGCTCGTAAGCATTGACCTTAATACCGTCCAGCGTTGAGTCGTTCACGTTCACGCTGTTTTGCAGGCGATAGTGACCATCGACCAGCTGATAGGTGCCGGAGCCGTAGTACTTCGCCAGGTCCGGAATTTCGAAGCCCTGGGAGAAGTTAAACCACAGCTGTTGCTGTTCGGTCAGACGTCCAAGGATCCCGGCGTTAAACAGGAAGTTGTTGTAGTCGGTTTTCCCGCCCGGCACCGCGTCAGCGGAGGTGGCTTTGCCCGTGGCGATTGCCTGCTGCTGGGCGTAACCGACAAAATCGTCCACCTTGTTTTCGGTGTACTGGTAGCGCACGCCGCCGCTCAGGGTGATAGCGTCAATGTCATAGCTGGCTTGCAGGAACGGCGCGAGGTTGGTAATGCTGTATCCCGGGTAACGGCCCACGTTGTAGGCGTTGTCCAGCTCCATGCCGCCGCTCGCCGCCGCTTTGCTTAAGTCGAAGAACTGCTGGTTAGCGTCGAACGTTTCGTGATCGGCATCCACACCCCAGGTGAGGGTCAGGTCATCCATCGGCTTGCTGTTCAGCGTCAGCTTGCCGCCGTAAAAATCGGTTTTCTGCTGGGACGCGCCAATGCTGGTCACCGCGCCTTTGCTCAGCGTCGGGAACGGGTAGTAGGTCAGGCTCTCATCACGGTAGTAAATCTGCGCAACCAGATCCTGCCCCCAGAAGTCGGTGTTCGAGTACTGCAGGTTGATCAGGTGACGCTCTGTGCCCGGGATACGGTCAGAGTTCAGGTTGTCTTTGTTATAGGCTTTGGCATCGCCCGTGACCGCAGCGAAATTCTCTCCGAGGAACAGGCCGTGTTTGCCGTCGGATTCGCTCTTGTAGTACTGGGTGGTTAACTGGAGCTGCTGATGATCGTCGATGTTGATGGTGCCCGTTCCCATCACGTCGATACGGTCGGAATACTGCAAGCCGGTCTGGGTGTTATCGATAATCACCTCGTCGCCGTTGCCGTCATACCAGCCGCCGTAGCGCTGATAGGAGACCGACAGACGTCCAGAGGCATTGTCGTTGCCGCCGCTCACGGCTGCTGAGACGTTCTCATCATGGTCGTTATGGCTGTTAAACCCGCTTTTTGCCCCGGTCTGGAACTCCACTTCGGTCTCCGGCTGGCCTTTTTTGGTGACGATGTTCACCAGACCGCCGGTACTGCCGCCGCCGTACAGCGAGGTGGCGCCGGAAATGACTTCGATACGGTCAATGTTGAACGGATCGATAGAGTCGAGCTGGCGGCTGTCGCTGCGGGACGAGTTCAGACGTACGCCGTCCACCATTACCATCATGGAGCGACCGCGCAGGTTCATGCCGTAGTTGGTACGTCCCTGGCTGCTGACGTCCATGCCGGGGATCAGCTGGGCCAGCACCTCTTTAATCTCTTTCCCGCCCTGAACCTGCTGCTCAATTTCCGCCCGCTCTATAACCCAGGTGGTTTGCGCCATCTCTGCCACGCTGCGATGTGCCCGGCTGGCAGAAACCACAATATCTTCTTCCTTTTGTTCTTCCGCCCACGCAGAGGTAGAAAGCATGGCAAGCAAGCACGGATTTAAAACCCAAAGATGAGAACGTTTCATTGTTATGTTGATCCTGAATGTGTGTGTCAGTACTCGGTGGTCTTCATTAATGATTTAAAAACCTGGCTGCTCTCCGGGCTGGTGGTGCTCCGCCAGTGGATCACGCCGGGGGTGATTGCCAGTTCAAACGGCTCGTCATCGTGAGCGCGATTCAGAATTCGCGCCGCGCGCCAGGCCATCAGGCTGAGCTGGGGTTCGGCAATACCGAGACGGTGCATCCCGGCATTGACGGCAAACAGGCGGTTGCTCTGCGGGCCGTCCCATTCAAGGGTAAAATCGTTGTTGATGCAGAAGGCTTCATCCTCATCCAGACGCAGTCGGGAAGAGAGCGGGGCGAGAAACGCGGGCTGTACGGCGCGGTAGCCGGTGGCGAAAATCACCACATCGCTTTCAAGCTGTTCGCGCCCGCCGTCCAGGTGATGCTGGATGCTGAGGCGCTGCCCGTTCTCCTGGCGCGTCAGCGCCGTCACCGAGCGGGACGGCATCAGGTGCGCCCAGGGTTTTTCCCGCAGCACTTCGAAGCGGTGATACATAGCACGATAGATGGCCAGCAGCGACTCCGTGGTGATCCCGTCGGAGGTCATCTTCTGCTCCTGCAACATCTGGCGACGGGCGTCGTCACCGAGGGTGGAGAAGCTGTCCACATACTCCGGCGTGAAATACTCGTTAGCAAACGCGGCTTCATCCAGCGCGTTGTAGTTGTTGCGACGCGAGATCCAGTTGAGGCTCAGCGGCTGGCCCCATTCCCCACGGAAGATATTCAAAAACAGATCCGCACCGCTCTGGCCGCCGCCGACGACGGTGACGCGCTTGCCTGCTAAATCCGGCGTGCGCAGCATCATTTCGCTGGCATGGAAGCAGGTGTCGTCCTGCGCGGTAACGCAGTCAGGCAGATTGATCTGCTTCCCAATCCCCACGCAGACGTGGCGCGCCAGGAAGCGATCCCGCTGGGTCACGACCTCAAACAGACCGTTTTGCTCATCAAAGCTGACCTGCTGCACCTGCTGGCTGAAGGCCAGATTAGTCAGGTTATCCGCCGCCCAGCACAGGTAGTCGGCAAACTCCTCGCGCGAGACAGTGCGCTGCTCGGTAGTGAGGAAACGGTAGAACTTTTTGCGCTGTACCAGGTAGTTCAGGAAGCTGTGGCGGTTGGTTGGCTCCACGGCGCTGACCAGATCCTTCAGGAAGCTGGTCTGCATGTGGCAGTCCGGTACCATCATTCCCGGGTGCCAGGAGAAGTGCGGCTTGCGTTCAAGAAACAGCGAGCTAAAACCGTCCAGCCCCTCTGCCAGCGCGGCAATACTGAGGTTGAACGGACCGATACCAATGCCGATGAAATCATAGGTTTTCATTGCGCTGACTCCTGGGAGACCAGAAAAAGAGGGTTATCAAGATCGCAGACGTAGTTCGGCAGCATGCGGTTGCCGCCATCGTGTTCAGAGAAGGTCAGTTTGACCGGGTTGAGGATCACGCGAATAATCTGCGGCTTAAACAGGTCGAACTTCGCGAAGCGCGCCGCAAGATCCGGATGGGCGGCCATATAGCGACGTAACACCTGCGCCAGGATCAGATAGAAGCGGGTTTCGCTCACGCCGCATTGCAGGGTGAGACGGGAAATAAAGCGCAGCACCGTGACAAAGTTGCCGGTTTGCAGGTCGTGGATGATGTAATCCGCACTGAGGCGTGCGGTGACGGCTTTTACCTGCTCCGGCAGGCTCTGCGCCTGCGGGAAATCCTCGTCCACCAGGCGCATGTCGCCCTGGAAATCCTTCAGCAGAATGCGCTGTGGAACGTAATCTTTCATCACCAGCGTGACGTTCTGGCCGTGGGCGATGAGCGCCACCCCGTAGCGGCAGAGCAGGTGATAGAAGGGGATCACCGTCGCCTCAAACAGCTTTTCCAGCCATGCGTCTGCGGTTAACCCCGAGCGTTTGATCCATGCGTCAATCAGCGGGCGCCCGTCGTTATCGGTTTCCATCAGCGCGGCCATCAGCACCGCCTGTTCGCCATCCTGTAAATAGCAGGATGGGTTCTCGCGCCAGATCACCCCCAGCATCTCCTGATAGCGGTACGGCGCCTCAGGCAATGCGGCATAACCCGGATGCGACAGATATCCGGCTGCGGGTTCGCCAAGCACCTGCGCCCCGGAGTGAATCAGCGTGGCATCGCTGGCGAACTGCTGCTGTAGCCAGCGCGAGGCCAGCGGACCGGCGGCAATATACTTGCCCGGAATACCGCGGTAGCAGGAAGTGTTGTAGATGGTCAGCGGCAGCTTGATGTCATACGGCGCGCGACGGCTGGCGTTGGTCAGCGTGCGCAGGGACTGCTGCGCCAGATACTCATCGCCGAACTCTCCCAGCTCCACCATCTCACCGCGCGCGAGCTGTGCCAGGAAATGAATGGCAATTTTTTGCTGCCACTGCCACGGATGCAGCGGCACCGGCAGCCAGCTGTCGTCCAGATCCAGTTCCTGCCAGCGGGCGTCGAATCGGTTGCGCTCGGCATCGTCCATGGCGCTGGCGAGCAGGGTGTTGATATCGCAATCGGCGTCACTGCTCCAGACCAGACGATCGCGTTGCACGGCGACCCAGTACAGACGAAAACGCCCGCGATATTCCGGCGCGTAAAGGCGCAGGGCATCCAGCCCCCAGCCGCGGCGTCCCTTGTTGAAAATAAACTTCGGGTGACCGCGCATAAGGCACTGTAGTTCGTCCGGGTCGAGGTGGATCAGCGCATCGGCATCCAGCGTGTCACGCGCCTGCAACAGCTGCATGTCGCCCCGCAGCGTGGCGTAGAGATCTTCCATGTGCTCCGCCGTTTGCGCGTCGCTCATCTCCAGCACGGTGGCCAGTTGCAGCAGCGCGTTTTCCGCTTCGACCGCCGCGCCGCTGGCGGTGGTCAGGGTATCAGGATCAATATGCAGCCAGCCCCAGATCCCACGCGTGGCGCTAAACTGCCAGGTCGCGTTGCCCGTACTGATGCGCCAGTAGTCCGCCGAAACCGGCTCGGCGCGCAGGGTGCGTTCATATTCCAGTTCAGCGAGGATCTTCGCCACCATCTCGCGGTTCACTTTCTGCCAGAGCGCGTTCACAGTTCCACCTCATGGAAGAAGCGGTGACGCTCGCTCATGATGAGACGGGAGCGTTTGTGCGGGAAGTCGAACTCTTTCACCGTGTCGAAACCGGCAGACGCCAGATGGCGGAACAGACGCTGGTTGTCGAAGCGCGGTTCCGCCACAATGCGCGCCGTACGCGGTTCATCGAGATACAGATAGTGGCTGAGGCCACGCAGCCAGCTGCGGATATACTGCGCCCCGCGCCAGTTCTCTTCGCCCACCAGCATGTGCAGTCCGCGATCATAGGGCTGCCAGCGATAGTGGCGGCCAATGCGGTCTTCCGCCGCCCAGTAAAGTTCAAAATAGCCGAACGGCTGGTCGTCAAAGCAGCCGATCACCGGGTAGCAATAGGTCGAGTCGAGCTGACGGCGCAGGTAGTTTTCCTGCTCGGCCTGCGGGCCCGCCATCTCCCAGAAGGCGTTCACGCGTGGGGTGTTCATCCAGCGGGTAAAACGCTCGCCGTCCAGCGCCACGTCCGCCACGCGGAAGCTCAGGGTGCGCTTAATCTGCGGATCGTAACGGCGATACACTTCGCCCTGCGGACGATGAGGGCGCAGCGGGAAGTACAGCTGACGGCTTTCATCAAACTGCATTCCGCCGCTCGCCTGCGGACGTTCGCCTTTCAGCCACAGCGGCAGCTGCCAGAATATTTCGCGCGCCAGATAATCCCCGTTTGCGAGGCTAAACAGCGCCTGCGCCTGAGGTTCATCCTGCCAGGCGGCCCACGGCAGGGTAATGCCGGTCAGGGCGGGGGAGGCTACAAACAGCTGGTCGAGGGCGTCCACCAGCCAGCCGTCCGGGAGCCCGGCCAGACGCGCAAGGACCGCGCTGCCGTCAAGACCCAGCGTCAGCGGCAGGTTTTGTTCCGTGGCCGTACAGCGAAAGCCGTAGCCGGAATGGACGATGTTCGCGTTTGCCATCACGCCTTCTCCTTATAAAACGGGTTGCTAAAGTCGAAATAGATCACCGCCGGATCGACGATGGTGTTTTCGTTGCGATCGTGCAGGTAGCAGAAGAAGTTGCCTTTGCAGTTCCAGGTCGGGCTGTCGAGCACATAATCAAGGCAGCGGGTCTGCTTCGCCTTCATGCGCAGTTTGGCCAGCGCGTCACGCACGCGGGGCATCAGGTTCTCTTCGCTGTCGAAGCCGGCAGCGGCGAGCGCGGCGGTGACGGCAAGGGTAGAGTTCAGCAGCAGGTAATAAGGGAAGTAGCGCAGCAGCTGGCTCTCACCGAAGCGGTTTTCCACCTCGGTTTCGCCTGCCTCTTTCAGCCACGCGTCGGCCCCTTCGGTCCAGGCGCTGCCCTGACAATCGCGGTAGATCAGCCCAACGGGGAAATCCTGCTGCATCTCAACGAGGATATTTTGCTGGTGCGCCAGCAGGACCAGACCGTAGTCCGCCTCGGCGCTGAACAGCGGAAGCAATACGCGGTCGCAGTAGGCGTCCAGCCAGCAGCGGGCGGCCTGAGCGAGCGGGAGATCCAGACGCTGGCTCAGACGACGCACCGCCGCCGCCAGCAGGCTGTCGCCGCCGTCCGGTGCCGCCTGGGTCAGGCTCACCAGCACGTTGGTTTGGGTATCTGGCGTATCAAACAGCAGGTTGACGCGCAGGGCCATCAGGCTCTCTTCCTGAATGACGCCGCTTTCATCGCGCAGCCCGGCCCAGCCGTCTTCCTGCATCACGCGCATGGTCGGGTAGCGCGCCTGGAGTTCCTGCCAGCGTGCCGTTTTCGCCAGCCGCGCCAGGCGCATGCCGCGCTTAACTTCTTTGACCGACAGCGTGCGCACGGAGTTGGTCAGCCGCACGCTGAGGGAAAACTTAATCATGTCGCTATTGGTTTCGCTGTACAGCGAGCGGGAAGAGCTGGTAGGCAGCCACTGTGCGCCCGCCTCGCCAAGATCCCGCAGGGCGCCTTTTTCAACCAGACGCTGGCACCACGGTTGCTCCAGCAAATAGGCAGCCTGCCACGGATGCATCGGCAGCAGCCAACGGGTGTCGGTGAAGTAGCCGAGAAGATCCGGCGCACTCTGGGCCGCGAAGCGCAGCAGACGTTCACGCAGGGAGACGTTCAGACTGTCCCCGGCAATCAGTTCATGCTCAACCGCAAACCAGCGCAGCGGGAAGCGCGAGGCGAAATCCGGCAGATAGCGGCGCGCCTCGGCCTCGTTAAACGGCTCGTGCGATTTTGGGGCAGGATGAAAAGCATGGCCGACCAGCAGCGCCTGTTCCGCTTCGGCAAAGGTCAGCGGCTTATCGCGCAGGTTTGCCCAGTTGTGGCGTAAATCAATGGCCTGCCAGGTGTGCGTATGGCTCTCCAGGACGCGCTGCTTAAAGCGCGCCAGCGTATCGGCGTCCAGAGCGCCTTTTACTGTCTGTTTTTCAAGAATGAAATCAATCAGTTGATGGAATGTGACCGTGTCACCGCCGTCGCTGTCGGCCTGAATCAGCGTGGCCGGGAAACAATACTGGTGATGCTGCGTGGGGGAGAAATAGCGTACCGGAACCCGGATGGCCTGGGTTGGGGAGAGCGGGATATGTATCTGCGATAACTCATCCGCACGGGTTGCGGGAAGATAGTGCCAGTCCTTCGTTTCGCGCAGCAGCGCGTTCAAAAAACACTGGGCCGCAACATCTGTACCGGCGGAGCGGGGCAGAGCACGCATAGATGTACCTCATTCCATGACTGATAATAATTCTCGTTATGATATTCATTCTGTTTACAGCCGCAACTATTTTTGCAATATTTGTTTTCATAAACTTCATAATTTCCACACATTTATTGACATTATCTTCACAATTCTATGCGCACCTGTACTGAGAACATCACTGACAATATGGCCCCGAAGGCAAACTGGCCCCTTGCACTGAGCGCCGGTTTATTGGGTATCGGACAAAACGGTTTGCTGGTCATGCTGCCGCAGCTGGTCTCCCTGACCGGACTGTCGCTCTCCGTCTGGGCCGGGCTGCTGATGTTCGGCTCGATGCTCTTTTTACCCGCATCGCCCTGGTGGGGACGCCAGAGCGAGCGGCACGGCTGTAAGGTCGTGATGCTGGCCTCGTTAGGCGGCTATCTGGCGAGCTTCGTCCTGATGGCGCTGGTGGTCTGGGCGATGGCCAACGGCGCGCTGAATGCCCTCTGGGGAATGGCGGGCCTGGTTCTGTCGCGCATGCTGTACGGCCTGACGGTATCGGGGCTGGTGCCTGCGGCCCAGACGTGGGCCATTCAACGCGCGGGGCTGGATAAAAGAATGGCGGCGCTGGCAACGATAAGCTCTGGCCTTAGCTGCGGGCGTCTGCTGGGACCGCCTCTGGCCGCGCTGATGCTCAGCGTCAGCCCGGTCGCACCGCTCTGGCTGATGGCGCTGGCGCCGTTTATCGCGCTGCTTCTGGTGCTGCGCGAAGCCGCCGATCCCCCGCTGCCGCCGGTGGCGCACCAGTCGACGCGGTTACAGGCCTCTATGATGCCTTTCCTGCTGCTGGCGCTGCTGCTGGCGGCGTTGGTCAGCCTGATGCAGCTTGGTTTATCGCCGCATCTTCATCCGTTATTTAATGGCGATGCCGTGCAAATCAGCCATCATGTCGCCCTGCTGCTGAGCCTGGCCGCGCTGGCGACCCTGGCGGCGCAGTTTCTGGTGGTACGCCCGCAGCATTTTAGCCCGAGGGTTTTACTCTTAATTGCCGCGGTCTTGATGGTGGCGGGGCTTGGGCTGATGTGTCTCGCCAGTTTAGCCCTGTTCTACGTGGGCATTGTCATCACCTCGCTGGGTGCCGCCATGGCCACGCCGGGATACCAGCTTTTGCTCAACGATCGGCTGACGACGGGCAAAGGGGCAGGGGTGATCGCCACCAGCCATACGCTGGGGTACGGGGCCAGTGCGCTGCTGGTACCCGTGGTGACGCGCTTTTACGGTGAGCAGTTTTTGATTACTGCCGCATGGGGAATGGCGCTGCTGTTTCTCGCGGTGAGCGTGTGGGTACGATCGACCGATCGTACCCCTGCTGAACATTAGTGGAACGGATGAGAGGAGGTGCTGGCTGCGTCCTCACTTTGCCGCAGACGCTGGAGCGGATCCTGCTGGTAAAACTGGCAGAAACGCTGCCACAGCGCCGGGAAGCGTGGGGCGAAAAGCTCAGGTGCGCTAAAGAAATACTCGGACAGCACCGCGAAGCACTCGGCGGGATCGGTCGCGGCATAGGCATCAATGCTGGCCGCGCTTTCACCCACCAGGTCTATCTCATCCTGAATGTTTTCCATCGCCGCGTGCAGGTCGTGCTCCCATCCCGCGACTTCACGCAGCGGGATCAGCGGCACGCCGCTGGCGCGATCGCCGTTGCGGGTATCCAGCTTATGCGCTACTTCGTGAATGATCAGGTTGAAGCCCGAGGCATCGAACGAGTCCTGAATATCCAGCCAGTTGAGGATGATCGGCCCTTGCTGCCAGCTCTGCCCGGACTGCACCATACGCTGGTTGTGCACCAGCCCGATGTCATCCTCCCACTCATCATCGACGATAAACGGCGCCGGGTAGATCAGCACTTCGTGGAAGCCATCCAGCCATTCGATACCCAGCTCCAGTACCGGTAAGCAGAAGAGCAGGGCGATGCGCGAATTTTTAAGCGGATCCAGTTCGAAGCCCTGTAGCGGCACCAGCCGTTTTTGCTGTAAAAAACGCTCGGCCAGCTGAATCAGCTTTGATTGCTCTTCAGGCAAGAGATTCGCCAGCACGGGGATCGCCAGAGCCTCATCCCAGGGCAGCGCCATATTTCGACCAGCTTCGTTCGTTTTCCAGGGCCACTTAATCATCGCTTTGCTCGTTACTCGCACGTGAACAAAATGGAAAGGTCAGGGGCTGTTAGCATGCCAACATACTCTGTTAAGCAGTATGACACTCCTCTTCGGCGGCATGCAGACTGGCAGCCTGTTTAAGAGGAATCCAGCCCGCATAAACTATCACTATGTGCCGTCAGGTTGATAGCGCTTTAGGGGTATCCCCTTCATTTTGTGAAGTATGTCGTACGCGGCTATGATAAATCTCTTCTTACCCTACCGTGCTTAAGGATCCCGTCAGTATGCCCGTCAATTTTGACCTCAACGATCTCTACGCCTTTCGCGCTTTACTGGAATACGGCAATTTCCGTCTTGCGGCGGAGTCTATTTGCCTTTCCCAGTCGGCGTTGAGTCGCAGAATTGAAAAGCTGGAGGCGGCACTGGGGACAAAACTGTTCGACAGAACTACCCGGCGCGTCACGCTGACCCTGTATGGACAGACCTTTGCCGACCGGTGCGGGCAACTGCTTGTCGACGTGGAGTCCATGCTTTCGGATATCGATAAGGCCAGCGAGGAGCGCACGGGATTAATCACCGTGGCGACGGTGCCGTCAGCCGCCTGTTACTTTATGCCGGATGTGATCCGCCGCTTTCAGTCTCGTTACCCCCGCGTGCGCATTAAACTTATCGACAGCAGCGCCGGAAATGTTATCGAGGCCGTCACCCGCGGACAGGCGGATTTTGGTATCTGCTTTGCCCGGAGTTTACAGCCCGATATCGAGTTTGTCCCGCTGGTGGAGGACGTCTACGTGGCCGCCTGCCGACGAGACAGCCCGCTTGCAAAAAGAAAAAGCCTGACGTGGCAGGCTTTTTATCAGCAGGATTATATCGGTCTGGATAAGACCTCCGGCAACCGCAATCTTCTCGACCAGCGGGTCGGACATATTCGGCCTGAGCGCCCCAGCATCTGCGAAACGCGGCACGTGACGACTATGCTCGGGATGGTTGAAGCCGGGATCGGCATTGCGGCCGTTCCCGCCATGTCAATGCCCCGCGCAGAGCATTCGCTGCTGACGTCGGTGCCTTTAACCGAGCCAGAGGTCAGGCGAACCGTGGGGTTGATTCGCCGCCGCGGGCGGATCCAGTCCTACATTGCTGCCGAACTCGAAACGCTGATCACCGAGCAGTATCGCGAGGTGCACTGACGGGCGTTAAGCCCGTTGCCGTAATGACGCTGGCCGCCTGTGGCGAGGAGAGAAAGGCCAGCAGCGCTTTTCCCTGCTCAGGATGGTCGGCCTTCTGCGTTACGGCTCCGGCGAAACGGGTAATGTACTGTATGTCGTCAGGCAACTTACCCACAAACGTCACGCCCGGGACCGGCAGAAGCTCGCTCACCTGCTGAAAGCCGAGATCGTATTTCCCTTTTGCCACTTCAGACGCCACCGGGATGCGCTCAACCCGGTGCGCTTTATTTTGGACCTGGCCGTCGATGCCCAGCTTACGGAACAACTGGCTCTCAACATACCGGCCGCTGGCGCTGTCGGAATAAGCCATGGAATGCGCCTTCAGCAGCGTTTGCCGCAGGGCGGGTACCGTACTGATATCCGGCACCGGCGCGCCCGCTTTGACGACCATCCCGACGGGCGAATCCGCCAGCTCCACGCGGGAGCCCGCCGCCGTCCTGCGATCCTGTTCCAGTTTCGCCAGCGCATCGCCCACCATAATCACCACGTCCGCTTTTTCGCCCCGGGCGAGCCGGGCCGGAATGGCCTGCGTTGTTTTGCCCATCGACGGGCCGGAGACCACAATGAGCCTGTCGCCGCTTTGCGCTTCGTACTGCGGCGCCAGCTTCTCCAGCGCCGCTTTGAAGCCGCCAGAAATCATCACCGTTACATCCTGCGCAAGCGCGCCCGCGCTGAGGGTGGCGAAGGTCAGGGCGGCAATCACCGTTCTGAATGTAAGCATGAGGGATCACTCCTTAACGGCGGTTTGCAGAATTAACGTGCGACGACGATAGAGATAAAGCGTTGCCAGCAGGGCGCAAACGGCGGCAAAGCTCATCCAGTACCCCGGTGAGGCTTTATCGCCGGTGTACTCAATTAAGGCGGTAGAAATCACCGGCGTGAAACCGCCAAAGACCGCCGTTGCCAGGCTATAAGCCAGCGAGAAGCCCGCCACACGCACCTCTGCTGGCATGATCTCCGTCAGGGCCGGGATCATCGCGCCGTTATACAGGCCGTAGAGGAAAGAGAGCCACAGCAGCACGGTCAGCATCATTGAGAAACTCGGGGCTGCCGCCAGCATCGTCAGTGCCGGATAGCTGGTCGCCAGCGCCAGCAGCGTCATGGCGATCAGCACCGGTTTGCGTCCGAAGCGGTCCGACAACGCACCGCCTATCGGTAGCCAGATGAAGTTAGAAATGGCTACCAGCAGCGTGACCAAAAGACTGTCCGAGGCGCTGAGCATCAGGACTTTTTTACCGAAGGTCGGCGCGTAAACGGTGATCAGGTAAAACGCGGTGGTGGTCATCGCTACCATCAGCATGCCCGCGATGACTACTGGCCAGTTGGCGAGCAGCGTTGTGAAGACCTGACGCATCGCCAGGTGGTGGCGACGGGCGCTGAATTCCTCGGTCTCTTCGAGCTTGCGGCGCAGGAAAAAGATGAACGGCACAATCAGACAGCCAAACAGGAACGGAATACGCCACCCCCATTCGCGAATGGCACTCTCTTCCAGCACCATATTCAGCGCAAAGCCCATCGCCGCCGCGATCATAATGGCGACCTGCTGGCTACCCGACTGCCAGCTGGTGTAGAAACCCTTGCGGCCCGGCGTGGCGATCTCCACCAGATAAACCGAAACCCCGCCCAGCTCGGCGCCTGCCGAAAAGCCCTGCAACAGGCGGCCAGTCAGCACCAGTAGCGGCGCCCAAAGGCCAATGCTCTGATAAGAAGGGATCAGCACAATCAGAAAGGTTCCGGCGGCCATAATCGACAGGGTGACGATCAGCCCTTTACGGCGGCCCACTTTATCAATGTAAGCCCCCAGCACAATGGCCCCGATCGGACGCATCAGAAAGCCCGCGCCAAAGACGGCGAAGGTCATCATCAGTGACGCAAATTCACTGCTTGCCGGGAAGAACGTGTGGGCGATGTAGGTGGCATAAAAGCCGAACAGAAAGAAGTCGAATTGCTCAAGAAAGTTGCCCGACGTGACGCGGAAAATCGCGCCCGCTTTCGAACGAACCGTTGCAGGTGAGGTTGAGGAAACCATGATTATCTCCAGTTTTATAGTGACGTTATGCTCGTCTGTTTCTGAAAACTGGATCAGGAAGTGGAAATTGATAAGCGCAAATCGCGCATGGACTGATGCGTATGGTGCATTAATGACAAAGCGTTGACCAGTATTTACATATTCAACAATAACTTAACATTTCGGTGATCTTTTATTTACCACATTTCGCTAAGTTGCTGATATATCAGTTTTGTGACACCGCGCAGGTGAGAAGCCAGGCGGAGCCTGGCTTGGGATTATCAGCGCAGCGCGTTGGCAATCGCGCTAAACATCAGCGACGCTTCCAGCGGCTGGGCGCTGAATGACGGCTCTGCCTGCGGCCAGGTGGACCACTGGACGATAACCAGTTTTTCTTTCTGATTAACCATGATCATCTGACCAAAAATACCCAGCGCCCACAGGGAATCCTTCAGCGAATTTTCGACTTTCGGCTCCACGTTTGTGGCGGTGGCCGGCACTTCGTTGTTCCACCACTGGTAGCCGTACAAGCCTTTCGGATGCGCGGCGGACACCGATCCTTTGGCCTGTGTCCAGGCTGAGGACTGCTTCACCCAGCCCTCGGGGAGGATCTGCTTTCCGTCCGGCAGTGTACCGTTATGCAGTATAAACTCCCCGAAACGCCCCCAGTCTTCCAGCGTGGCGTTAAATCCATGCGCACCCACGTCGTGCTGGCCTTTGCTGTAGGCATGCCACACGCCGTCGCTCGCCATACCGTACGGCTGCCAGATGCTTTTCTCCAGATACGCCGCGAGCGTCATGCCGGTGGCGCGCTCAAGCACATCGCCTAACAGCCAGGCGCCACCCGAGGAATAGGACCAGTTTTCACCCGCCGGGTGTTCACGGTGTAATCCTTTCACCAGTGTGCGCACGCAGTCGTAGGTGCCCGGTTTCGCTTCGCATTCGGTAAGCCGGGCGAAGTCTGACTGCGGGTTAGTGTAATCTTCGTTCCACGCCACGCCCGAGGTGTGGGTGATGAGCTGTTTTAGCGTTACGCCCTCCCAGGCGGTGCCTTTTAAATCCGGTTCGTACTGGGTGATGAGGTCGTCCAGGGAGTGGATTTTACCCTCTTTTATCGCAACGCCCACCAGCGCGGAAACCACCGATTTGCCCACGGAACGCGACGTCCAGAGCGTTGAGTTGGTATTGCCTTCTCCCAGGTATTTATAGGCCACTTTGCCATTTTTCAGCACCAGCATGCCGCTGACGTTCTGGCGCTTCAGGTAATCCTGAAGATTGTAAATCTTACCCTTCACCTGATAGCGGGCATCGGTGAGCGGTTTTTCTGCGGGCAGCAGCGGCGTTGCGTTGCCGTGGCGGAACACATCGCCCGCGTAGTTGCGGTAGTCATTGCGAAAGCCCACCACGCGATCGGCCTGGCTCCAGGTGAGCATGGTATGTGCGTCCGGGAGTCTGGCATCGAAAGGCGCCGGACAGGTCGTAAGGTCGGTACCGTTGCAGGCCGCCATGACGGCGGGCGAGAGCAGGCTGCTGACAACCAGCGCCGCGAGCAGCGTGCGGTTTGTTTTGATTTTCATATTTATCTCGTTTGGCTCAGGAAGGACTTCAGTTTAAGAACCTGCGGCCTATAATAAAAAACGCGTTATGGGGGAAAATCCCCCGGAAAAATCGCGTGGAGAATGACGTGGCATCACTGATCTATTCCTTTGCCCAACTTGAGGCCTTCACCGCCGTCGCTGAGCACGGCAGCCTGATGAAGGCGGCCAGTAAACTCGGCAAAGATCGTACAACCTTGCGGGATCTGATCGATTTTCTTGAGGATGGGCTGGGCTACGCTCTGTTCCTGCGGGAGGGGCGCAGCCTGCGCCTGACGCCGGAGGGGGAGCAGCTTCAGCGGCAGGCGCACCTGCTGATGCGGCAGGTCAAAGCATTTGAGGCGTTTGCCCGATCGGTGCCCGACAGCGCCACGCAGGACATTGCCCTCGTTTACGATCCGTTCACCCCCAGAGCTTTTTTACAGGCGCTGATTGCCACACTGGCGGCGAAAAAGATCCGCCTGAGCCTGACCAGCGCATCGCGCGATGAGGCGGAAGCCATGCTGGCGAACGGTCAGGCCGATCTGGGGATCTGCCAGGCGCGCAACCGCAGCGTGGGCAATGAGATGGAGTGGCGGGCGCTGGGGGCGATCGAAATGGATTTTTACGCCGCAACGACGCTTTTTGCGGAGGTTGCGTCGCCGGTGTCGCTGCTCGATCTCTCTCTGGTTCCGCAGGTGATTATGCATGCCGCGTCAGACGAGCCGGTTGCCCGTCGCCTGCAAATTTCAGGGCACACGCTTTTCACTAACGAACTGGAGATGCTGCGCGGCCTGCTGGAGCAGGGCTGCGGCTGGGGGTTTTTGCCGACCCATCTTCACGCAACGCAGTGGAAAAATGTAAAAAGGCTGCCCACCGAAGTGGGCAGCCAGGGGATCGGTCAAACGATGGTGACGATCTGGAAACCGGGCAGCGATAAGCGCGAGTTAATTAATGAAACGCTGTCGCTGCTGCCGTCATTGTGGAAAGACTCAGCGCTGTGAACAGCCTTTGCACTGCTTGTTCTGGATCTGCTGGAAGAAATCGTTGCCTTTGTCATCCACCAGGATAAACGCCGGGAAGTTCTCCACTTCAATTTTCCAGATCGCTTCCATTCCCAGTTCCGGATACGCCACGCACTCCAGACTCTTGATGCTGTTTTGCGCCAGCACCGCCGCCGGGCCGCCAATGCTGCCGAGGTAGAAGCCGCCGTGCTTATGGCAGGCGTCCGTCACCTGCTGGCTGCGGTTACCTTTCGCCAGCATGATCATGCTCGCACCGTGGGATTGCAATAAGTCCACGTAGGAGTCCATACGCCCGGCGGTGGTTGGACCTAAGGAGCCAGACGCGTAGCCTTCTGGCGTTTTGGCCGGGCCTGCATAGTAAATCGGGTGATCTTTGACGTACTGCGGCAGGGCTTCGCCGTTATCGAGCAGCTCTTTCAGCTTCGCATGGGCGATGTCGCGCGCCACAATAATGGTGCCATTCAGCGACAGGCGGGTGGAGACCGGGTGCGCGGAAAGCTGCGCCAGAATATCGGGCATCGGCTTGTTCAGATCAATGCTTACTACGTCGCCTTCTCCCTGCTGGCGCAGGGATTCAGGAATATACTGGCCCGGATTGTGCTCCAGCTTCTCAATCCAGATCCCGTTGCGGTTGATTTTCGCCTTGATGTTGCGGTCGGCGGAGCACGAAACACCCATGCCGATCGGGCAGGAGGCACCGTGGCGCGGCAGACGGATCACGCGAATATCGTGGGCGAAGTATTTCCCGCCAAACTGCGCGCCAAGGCCGAGGTTTTGCGCTTCCTGAAGCAGTTCCTGCTCGAGCTGGACGTCGCGGAACGCCTGGCCGTGCGCGTTGCCTTCGGTTGGCAGGCCATCATAGTAGCGCGCAGAGGCGAGCTTGACGGTTTTCAGCGTGGCTTCCGCTGAGGTGCCGCCGATAACGAAGGCGATATGGTAAGGCGGGCAGGCCGCGGTGCCGAGGGTCCGCATCTTCTCAACCAGATAATTTTTCAGCTTCGCCGGGGTGATCAGCGCTTTGGTTTCCTGATACAGATAAGTTTTGTTGGCGGAACCGCCGCCTTTCGCCATGCACAGGAATTTGTACTCGTCACCATCCACGCTGTAGAGGTCGATCTGCGCGGGCAGGTTGGTGCCAGTATTCACCTCTTTATACATATCCAGCGCCGCATTCTGCGAGTAGCGCAGGTTGTCTTCAATATAGGTGTTATACACGCCCTGGCTCAGCGCGGCTTCGTCACCGCCGCCGGTCCAGACGCGCTGGCCTTTCTTACCCATAATAATCGCGGTGCCGGTATCCTGGCAGGTCGGCAGCACGCCTTTCGCCGCAATCTCGGAGTTGCGCAGGAATTGCAGGGCGACGTACTTATCGTTCTCGCTGGCTTCCGGGTCGCTCAGAATAGCCGCAACCTGCTTCTGGTGAGAGGTGCGCAGCATAAACGCTGCGTCGTGGAAGGCCTGCTGGGCCAGCAGGGTCAACGCCTCTGGTTCGACTTTCAGGACTTCCTGACCGTCGAACTCGGCAACGGAAACGTGCTCTTTGGTCAGCAGATAATATTCGGTGTCGTCATGCGCGAGTGGGAAGGGGTTCTGGTAGATAAAGGGTTTGTTTGACATAGCTTGCTCCACAAAAATTTAACCGCCGGAGGAAATGTCCGGCGGTCAGAAATCAGAACATCATGGACATCCACGGGTAACCAATCAGCAGCAGAGCTGCCAGGAAAATGGCACCGAAGATGGTGCCGAGGCGCCAGTAGTCTTTGGTTGGCAGGTAGCCGCTACCGTAGTAAATCGGGCTTGGGCCAGTACCGTACGGGGTGATGATCCCCATCACGCCCAGCGAGGTCACCATCAGCAGGACGAACACTTCCATATTCATGCCCGGAATGGTGGAGGCAATCGTCAGCATCGCTGGCAGTAGCGCGGTAGTGTGCGCGGTGGTGCTGGCAAACAGGTAGTGCAGCAGGTAGAACGCCAGCAGCAGGACGATGGTGGCCACACCCGGAGAGATACCGCTCATCAGCATGCCGCCTTCTTTACCCAGCCAGCTGATAAAGCCGGTGGAGGAGAGACCATCCGCCAGTGCCACCAGGGTGGCGAACCAGACGAAGGTATTCCACGCGGCTTTGTTGCCGGTGATGTCGTTCCACTCCAGCACGCCGGTCCACAGCATCAGGCCAACGATCAGCAGGGCAGCCATGGCCGGTTCAATCCACGCCGCGGCGAAGATCCACATCAGCAGCGCGCAGCACACGAATACCAGCAGCAGGATCTCATTGCGCGACAGTTTGCCCAGTTTTTCCAGTTCGCGGGTCGCCCACAGTGGTACTTCATTGTTTACCTTCACTTCTGGCGGGTAGAACCAGTAGGCCAGCAGCGGCATGGTCAGGATCAGCAAGATACCCAGCGGCAGGAAGGCGAGGAACCAGGTCCCCCAAGAGATATCAATTCCAACGGTGCTTTTCACCAGCGCCAGTGCCAGCAGGTTAGGTGCCAGAGCGGAAAGGAACATCGAGCTGGTGATACAAGCCGCGGTGATTGCCACCCACATCAGATAGGAACCGATTTTGCGCGCGCTTGGGTCGTTGGGTTTTGAACCGTACAACGGCGGCAGGTTAGCGATAATCGGGTAGATGGTTCCGCCGCTGCGCGCGGTGTTGGACGGGGTGAACGGGGCCAGCAGCAGGTCCGCGAAGGTAATGGCGTAACCGAGCGTCAGGCTGCGACGGCCCAGGTACTTCACCAGAATCAGCGCCAGACGGCGGCCGAAGCGGGTTTTGTCGTAGCCTGCGGCAAACATAAAGGCACCGAAGATCAGCCACACGGTGGAGTTACCAAACCCGCTCACCGCCCATTTAAAGGAGGCGCCCGCCAGCTTGAATTTCGGGTCAGCCAGCTGTTCGGGGCTAAAGAGCACCCACTGGCTGCACAGCGCAATCGCCACCACGCCGGTGAGGCCGATTACGGCGCCCGGCAGAGGTTCGAAAATCAACCCGACGATGACGCCAACAAAGATGGCGAAGTAGTGCCACGCATAAGGCGGCAGACCTTCCGGAACGGGGACAAACAACAGCAGGACGGCGACAATGACGGGCAGGGCCATCATCAGCAGGCGTTTTGCTGTTCCATTTGATGCCAGATTCGCCGCAGGAGGCGTTACAGCAGTTTTTGTTTTCATAGTTTCACGTCTTAAGTTGTCAAAAATTCGTCGTACAGCGAAAACACAAATTCGATTGCTTTATTCGTTTTGCTTTTTTTAGTTATTTAAGGTGCGTTTTTGTGTTTTCAGTAATAGCGATTTAACGCATTATTGTTTGCGCTAAATAAAAAATGATGATGTTTTTATATTGCGCCTTTGGATGCCATTACTATTGATCGCGATCAAAAAAACAGAATTGAGGACGTAATTTTATACTTTTTATAATAACCACTCTGAGTAGTGTGGTTATTCGCTATTTTTAAGCATTTTATTTATCAATTTTATAACATTATTAATTTGGGTTGTGTTTTAAGTTTTGATTTTAAAGGGTTTTTGATGTGCTTGGTGTATTGGCTTTACCATTGTCGATTTAACTTTTTTTAAATTAATGTGAACGTATAAAACATTCACGCTAACACCAATGTGTTATTAATGTTATCGCAGGGATTAAATAGTTTATTAACTAACGTAATGACTTTAGAAACTAAAAAAAGCTTTATATTAATGTCATGACATCGGCAAAAACACGAAATAAAAAATCCATACCGATAACGAATTCTTAATTTTTAAAGTTTGGAGTTTCTATTATGAGCACTAACGAACGTATTTTAAGCCCCTTCACATTACCGAATGGTACTGAACTGAAAAACCGTTTGTTAATGGCCCCGATGACAACCTGTACGGGGTATTTCGATGGCACCGTGACCAGCGAGCTGGTGGAGTACTACCGCGCCCGCGCTGGCAGCATCGGCACCATTATCGTTGAATGCTGTTTTGTTGACGATCTCGGCCTTGCGTTCCCGGGCGCAATTGGTATTGATAACGACGAAAAAATCGCCGGACTGGCAAAAATCGCTGACGCCATTAAGTCCAAAGGTTCCAAAGCCCTTCTGCAAATTTACCACGGCGGCCGTATGGTCGACCCAAAACTGATCGGCGGCCGCACGCCGGTTGGCCCAAGCGCGGTTGCCGCGCCGCGTGACGGTGCCGCGACGCCGGTTGCTCTGACTTCAGAAGAAGTGGAAGGCATGATCGGCAAGTTCGGCGAAGCCGTACGCCGCGCAATTCAGGCCGGCTTCGATGGCGTCGAAATCCACGGGGCGAATACCTATCTGATCCAGCAGTTCTACTCCCCGAACTCTAATCAGCGCGACGACGAGTGGGGTGGCAGCCGCGATAACCGCGCGAAATTCCCGCTGGCGGTGCTGGACATTACCCACAAGATGGTGCGCCAGTATGCGGACGACGCGTTCATCGTTGGCTACCGCTTCTCACCGGAAGAGCTGGAAGTCCCCGGCATTCGCTTCGAAGACACCCTGTATCTGCTGGAAAAACTGGCCGCTCGTGGGGTGGATTATCTGCACTTCTCCCTTGGCGCCGCCCTGCGTCCTTCTATCGTCGATACTCAGGACCCGACGCCACTTATCGAAAAATACTGCGCCATGCGCTCTGACACGCTGGCGCAGGTACCGGTGATGGGCGTTGGCGGCGTGGTGAATGCCACGGATGTGAATGAAGCGCTGGATCACGGTTACGACCTGATTGCCGTTGGCCGCGCCACCATCGCCTATCCGGACTGGACCGATCGCATCGCGGCGGGCGAAAGCCTGGAGCTGTTTATGGACAGTACCCGACGCGAAGAACTGAGCATCCCGGAACCGCTGTGGCGCTTCTCGCTGGTGGAAGCGATGATCCGCGACATGAGCATGGGCGAATCTAAATTCAAACCGGGCACCTTTATTGAAAAAGTGCAGGACGATGCTAACGAACTGGTGATTAACGTCAGCCTCGAAACCGACCGCATCGCCGATATCGAACTGGCCTCCGGCCCGAGTGAAGACGTCGAGTTTGTCACCAGCTTCGAAGAGATCCGTACCCGTATTCTGGATGCCAATACCCCGCACGTGGATGCTATCACCGGCGCAACCAGCCAGAGCGAGGCGGTGAAAAAAGCGGTCTCGAAGGCGATGCTGAAATCCAGCAAAGCGCTGGCGGCAGAAGAGGGCGCTGACCCGAATGAGGCTAAAAGCGTGGACGTGGTGGTGGTCGGCAGCGGCGGTGCCGGTCTGGCGGCGGCGATTCAGGCGCACGACGAAGGCGCGAGCGTGCTGATCGTTGAGAAAATGCCGACTATTGGCGGGAACACCATTAAAGCCTCTGCCGGGATGAACGCGGCTGAGACCCGCTTCCAGCGCGTGAAGGGCATTCAGGACAGCAAAGAGCTGTTCTACCAGGAAAGCCTGAAAGGCGGTGGCAATAAGAACAACCCTGAACTGCTGCGTCGCTTTGTCGAGAACGCGCCGCAGGCCATCGAATGGCTGGCAACGCGCGGCATTATGCTGAACGACATCACCACCACCGGCGGGATGAGCATCGACCGTACGCACCGTCCGAAAGACGGTTCCGCGGTGGGCGGATATCTGATTAGCGGCCTGGTGCGCAATGTCAACAAACGCAACATCGAGGTGATGCTGGATACCTCCGTGAGCGACATCATCTTCGAAAACGGCGAAGTGACCGGCGTGCGTCTGACCACCGAAGAGAACGAAACCCTCACCGTGGCAACCAAAAGCGTAATTGTCGCGACGGGCGGCTTCAGCGCCAACAGCCAGATGGTGGTGAAATACCGTCCGGACCTGGAAGGGTTCGTGACGACTAACCACAAAGGCGCAACCGGCGGCGGTATCGCACTGCTGGAGCGTATTGGCGCAGGCACCGTCGATATGGGCGAAATCCAGATCCACCCAACCGTTGAGCAGAAAACGTCGTACCTGATTTCCGAATCCATCCGCGGCGGCGGGGCGATTCTGGTAAACCAGCAGGGCAACCGCTTCTATAACGAAATGTCGACCCGCGACAAAGTTTCGGCGCAAATCATCGCGCTGCCGGAGAAATACGCTTACATCGTCTTTGACGAGCATGTTCGCGCCAAAAACAAAGCCGCGGATGAGTACATCGCGAAAGGGTTTGTCACCAGCGCCAGCTCGCCAAAAGCCCTGGCGGAAGCGCTGGGGATGGATCACCACCAGTTCCTGGCAACGCTGGAACGCTACAACGGCTTTGTGGAAAAACAGCATGACGATGATTTTGGCCGCACCACCGCGCTGCGTGCGCCTATCAACGAAGGGCCGTTCTATGCCATTCAGATTGCGCCGGGCGTGCACCACACCATGGGCGGTGTGACCATCAATACAGAAACCTGCGTGCTGGACAGCAACCACAACGTATTACCGGGAGCGTTTGCTGCGGGTGAGGTTGTCGGGGGTATCCACGGCGGTAACCGCATCGGTGGTAATGCGGTGGCAGATATCATTATTTTTGGTACGCTTGCCGGACATCAGGCGGCTATGCGTTCGAAAACACGGTAAGGCTCCTGTTTCCCCGGCGGCGCGGTGCTTGCCGGGGCTACATCTGAGGACTTATGCAATGCCTGATAGCCATCGCGTTTACAGCTACAACGCCGTTCTGATGGGCTCGCCCATCCTCCTGAAACTCTTCTCCCATGACGAAGCCCTCGCGTCCCGCGTGTTTCGCCTGATCAAACAGTACGAAGATCTCCTCACCGTCAACCGTGCGGATTCGCAGGTGATGGATGTCAACCATGCTGCCGGTCAGCATCCGGTTGTCGTCAGTCGCCCGGTGTTTGACCTGATCCGCTGCGCGAAAGCGGCCAGCCTGCCTACAGACAGTGCGTTCAACCTGGCGATAGGTCCGCTGGTCAAACGCTGGAAAATTGGCTTTAAGGGGGACGCTGTACCGCCCGCGGACGAGATCGCCGCCTTGCTGAGTATCACGGATCCTGCGAACGTGGTACTGGATGACGCCAACAGCAGCGTGTTTCTTACACGCCAGGGAATGGAGATCGATCTGGGGGCTATCGCCAAAGGTTATATCGCCGACAGGGTGCGGGATTACTTGCATAAAGAGGGCGCCGAACTCGGGTTGATCAACCTTGGCGGCAACGTCCAGACGTTAGGCTCGCCGGAGGACGGCTGGCACGTCGGCCTGAAAAAACCGTTCGCTGGTGACGCGCTGATTGGCGCCATAACGGTAGAAAACCGGTCGGTTGTGACGTCAGGCACCTATGAGCGCTACTTCGAGCAGAACGGCAAACGTTATCATCACATACTTGACCCGCGTACCGGCTACCCGCTGGATAACGAACTGGACAGCGTGACGATTATTTCGCAAGACTCCCTCGACGGCGATATCTGGACCACGCTGATCTACGGCATGGGCGTGGAGCAGGGCTGCGCCGCGCTGCGTTCGCGCCCCGATATTGAAGCCATTTTTGTCACCAAAACAAAAGAAGTGGTGATCTCCTCGATGCACCACTTCCGTTTTACCCTTCTGGACGACAGCTACCGAATTACTGGCAGTACTGTTTGAGCAGGCCGACCTGTTCCGGCTGCAAACGGTAGCGATATACCGGTCGACCGGTGGCACCGTAGTGAATGCTGGTGAACAGGATATTGATTTGCGCCAGCCAGATCAGGTATTTGCGGCAGGAGACGCGGGAAATGTTGACCGCATTCGCCAGATCGTCGGTGGAAAATTCTATCTCCGGATGGCTGTCGATCCACTGGCAAATGGTGCGCAGCGTCTGCGGCGTTAAGCCTTTCGGTAATTTTTTGCTGTCGGCCAGCTCCGGCGCGCCGCCGTGGATCAGCCTGTCGACGTCGGCCTGTTCATAATACTGATGCGAGCCCATCAGACTGCGCTTTGCCTTCCAGCCGTTCAGCGCCTCTTCAAAACGCGGGAACTGGAACGGTTTAATCAGGTAATCCACCACGCCATAGTGCATCGACGTCTGGATCGTTGCGGCGTCGGAGGCTGACGAAATCATGATAACGTCAATCGGGCGGCCCGATGCGCGGATGATGGGCAATAGATCCAGCCCGTTATCCTGCTGCATATAGACATCCAGCAGCACCAGATCGATCGGCTGGCCTGGGTTTGCGATCAATGCTTCGGCCTGGTTGAGCGTAGAAGCGACGCCGCAGCAGTTAAAACCCTCAACGCGGTTAACATACAGACGGTTGAGGTCGGCTACCATGGCGTCATCATCGACAATTAATACATTTATCACGCGATATTCCTCTCGCTATCCCAGGGGATCTGAACAAAAAATTGGGTAAATACGCCAGGCTCCGACTCGACGGTAATATCTCCGCCCAGGTTCTGGATCTGCTGACGTGCAAGGAACAGCCCAACGCCACGGTTTTCACCTTTTGTTGAGTAGCCCTTTGTAAAAATAGCCTCCAGCCGCTCGGGATCAATGCCGGGACCGTCATCGCTGACCTCACCGCTCAGCCAGCCGTTCTGATAATGCAGCAGCAGGCCGATCTCGCCTTCCTGCTGACCTTCCATCGCATCCAGGGCATTTTCGATTAAATTGCCCAGCACGGTGATCAGAACCGCAACCTGCTCTTCATTGCTGGTGTCAGGAAGCTGACTCTCCTCGGCCAGCGTCAGGGTCACTCCCGCCTCTTTGGCGCGGTTGATTTTACCCAGCAGGAAACCCGCAATGACCGGCGATTTAACCTTGCGCTGTATCGCGCCGATATCCGTCTGATAATTCTGTGCGGTCTGGATGATGTACTCTTCCAGCTTATCGTAGCGCTTCATGTGCAGCAGGCCGAGGATCACGTGCAGCTTGTTCATAAACTCATGCGTATGTGAGCGCAGGGCATCAACATAGTTGACCATACCATCGATACGCTGCATTAACTGGCTGATTTCGGTCTTATCGCGGAAGGTGCTGATTGCCCCGATCACCTGATTCTGGCTTTTCACGGGGACCATGTTGCACAGCAGTAGCCGTCCGTTACAGCCGATCTCTTGATCCTGACGAGCAATGCCGGTTTTGGCCACTTCCCGCAGGCTGACCAGCAATGGTTCGCCGCTGCTCTCGGAGTGCTCACCCGAGCTCAGGAGCAAAATTTCTCTGGCGGTGTGGTTAATCATCGTCACGCGCCCGTGCATATCAACAGCCATCACGCCTTCGCGCAGGGACTGCAACATGGCCTGGCGCTGCTCAAAGAGGGCAGAGATCTCGTAAGGCTCCAGCCCGAAGAGAATACGTTTCAGAACCCGGACCAGACCCCATATCGCCACTGAGCTCATCAGAACGCTGAATAAGATGGTCCACACGGCATTGAGCCGACCGCGGGCAATCTGATCTTCAACTTTATTCAGCGAAATACCCACCACGACCACGCCGATCTGGTCGTGCCGATCGTCATAAACGGGCGTAAAGACGCGCAGTGCTTCCGCGAGTGCGCCGCGGTTCACGGAGACATTCTCTTTCCCTTCGAGGGCGGGCGTCAGATCGTCGCCAATAAAATGCAAGCCTAACAGCGCTTCGTTTGGATGAGAATAGCGGATCCCACGCAGGTCGGTAACCACGGTAAACAGCAGGTCGTTGCGCTTCGTCACCGCCTGGGCAATCGGCTGGATGATGCCGGCCTGCGGCGATTCCATCAGGCCACGCTTGATCTCCGGGCTGTCGGCCAGCGTTCGGGCGATACCCAGCGCAGTATCTTTCACGTCATCGCGCGTGGCACGGGTGATCTGCACAGAGTACAGCGCGAAGACCACCAGCAGCACAGAACCGATAATGGCGCACACCATCAGCGTAACCAGCGTATTCAGCTTCATAGGGCGCTTGCGCGTCGGGGGGAAGGGCTGCAAATCGCTCATTAACACTCCGCGATGAAAAAGAAAGGGCTAATTATCGCTGATGACGGGCATTTCATAAAGCCATGTAAAGAGAGGCGTTTCGTGAGCCTTCTCTCATGTGACCTGTATAAAACACTTTATAGTGTGGGGGTACTCATAATAAGGAGGCAGTTTATGAGCATTATGCTTACCGGTACGGCCAGGGAAAGACGGCACGCCAGCACGATGAACATCGACAGATTATCTACGCTGGATATGCTTAATGTCATACACCAGGATGACGCACAAATCTCTTCTGCACTTACCCCTCACTTAAGTATGCTGGCTCGCGTGGTGGATAACGCGGCGGCGACGCTTAGTCACGGCGGACGTCTGGTGCTGATCGGCGCAGGCGCGTCCGGAGGTGTGGCGAAGCAGGCGGCAGAAGCGTTCGCGCCGGGAAAACATCCGGTCATTGCGATGACAGCAGGCGATAACGCCGGAAGCTACGCGCGCGGCGTTGCAGACCTTCAGACGATAAAATTCGGCGAGCACGACATGATGCTGGCGCTGTCCGTCAGCGGCAAAACGCCATGGGTTTGGGGCGCGATGCGTCATGCGTGGTCTCTGGGCTCAACGGTCGCGCTCATTACGGAGGATGCGCAAAGTGAAGCGGCGCAGCTGGCGAGCATGGTTATTGCCCCCGATCTGGGCGCGGATGTGGTTGCCGGGTATACCAACGCCAAAGTGGGCATTGCGCAAAGCATGATAATGCATATGGTCACCACCGGTCTGGCGATACGGACAGGACGGGTGTACAGCAACCTGCGTGTTGATCTGGAGGCAAGCAATACCAGATGGGCCGAGCGACAAATTGCCATTGTAATGGAAGCGGGGGGATGCTCCCGGGCGCAGGCGAAGGCGGCGCTGGAAAGCTGTAACCATCAGTGTAAAACGGCGGTGCTTATGGTGCTGACGGGTATGGATGCCTGGAAAGCGCATGAATTACTGGCACAGAATAACGGGTTTGTTCGCCTGGCCTTGCAGGAAGCGCCGTAATATTTCAGCGTCAAATAAAAAAAGCCCGCGTTGCGGGCTTTGCTATTTATGGGGATCAGAACTGGTAGATCATACCGATGCCAACGATGTCATCGGTTGCAATACCGTTGTCACTGTAGAAGGCATCATCTTCGTCCAGCAGGTTGATTTTATAATCAACGTAGGTGGAGAAGTTCTTGTTGAAGCTGTAGGTCATGCCCACGTCGATGTAGTTAACCAGATCCTGGTCTACATAGTCATAACCATTGCCTGGATGATAATCGTTACCACCCAAATCGATGCCTTTTGAATAGACCCACGCCAGGGATGGACGCAGACCGAAGTCAAACTGGTACTGCGCTACGGCTTCAAAGTTCTGAGTTTTGTTGGCGATGCCATCGTTGCCGTACGGAGTCATGTTGCGGGTTTCCGCATACATCATTGCCAGGTAGACATCATTCGCATCGTATTTTGCACCGATTGTCCACGCTTCCGCACGTTCACCGCCGGCATATTTGCTGAAGCGATTATAGGTACCTGCGCCGTAAGCAACCTGGTCGTTGGTACGGTCAGACGATGAATAAGCGGCACCCAGCGACAGACCGAAATCGAAGTCATAGGTAGTTGACATACCGAAGCCGTCGCCGTTCTGGAAACGAACATCATCATGGCCGTTTTTGGTGCCTTCCTGATTTTCGTTTGCGTTAGCACCTTCATTAGCACCCTGATATTGCAGTGCAAAGTTCAGGCCGTTAACCAGACCGAAGAAGTCATTATTACGATAGGTCGCCACACCGTTAGTACGGCCAACCATATAGTTGTCGGTCCAGGTATAGGAGTCGCCACCAAATACTGGCAGCATATCGGTCCAGGCTTCAACGTCATACACGACGCCGTAATTACGGCCATAATCGAATGAGCCATATTCGCCGTATTTCAGGCCAGCAAAGGCCAGACGGTTAAAAGAGGTGTCGCCTGCGCCTTCGGTATCGTTAGCGTAGGTTTTATATTCCCACTGGCCGTAACCAATAAGATCGTTATTAATTTGTGTTTCGCCTTTGAAACCAATCTGGACATAGGTTTCATCGCCGTCGTCGCCTGGGTTGTCGGAGAAGGTATGACGTGCATCAACTTTACCGTACAGGTCAACTTTGTTGCCGTCTTTGTTATACATTTCCGCCGCATTTGCTGCGCCAGCCATTAATAACGCGGGTACGAGAATTGCCAGAACTTTTCTTTTCATTATATATTCCCTTTAAATATAAATTGTCTGAATATATGTAATTACCCTCCGTAACTACATGGCTGATACTATTCTATGGATTATTATTTAGGTTCAAAAATAAATGTAATTAAACTGGTAAAAATATTACAAAATATTTCTTTTTATCTCTTTATTATTCGCGTGAATTAATTCATTGAAAATATAGCGGGTAATTATTATTAAGTATTTCGAAATTCTATTTATTAAGGATTTTGATTCGGGTGTATTATAATTCACTCTCTTTTGAGCAACAGGATGGAATGATGGAACTTGCGCAGTGGCAGCACCGTTTTGAGCGCTGGCTCGACGAAAATCATTTTACTGATGATGCGGCGCACGATATCGCCCATTTTCGCCGCGTCTGGATGACGGCGCAGGCCATTATGGCTGACGGGGATTGTGATCCGCTGGTTGTGCTGACCGCATGCTACTTCCATGACATTGTCAGCCTGCCGAAAAATCACCCGCAGCGTAGTCACTCCTCGCGGCTGGCAGCGCGAGAAACGCGCCAGATCCTGAGCCGCGATTTTCCTGATTTTCCGCCCGATCGGTATGCGGCCGTTGAGCATGCCATTGAAGCACACAGCTTCAGTGCCGGTATCGCGCCGCAAAGCCCGGAGGCCAAAACGGTCCAGGATGCCGACCGGCTGGAGGCGTTAGGCGCCATCGGCCTTGCGCGCGTCTTTGCCGTGTCCGGTGCGCTGGGCACCGCGTTGTTTAATGCCGACGACCCGTTTGCCGGGGCGCGTGCGCTGGATGATAAAGCTTTCGCGCTCGATCACTTTCAGACCAAACTCCTGCGCCTGCCGGACACCATGCAAACCGCACGGGGACGCGAACTTGCGCGTCACAATGCCGATTTCCTGATCCAGTTTATGGCGAAGCTGAGTGCCGAATTACAGGGCGATTATCTCGGAACCGACAGCCAGATATTGACCCATTTCCGTCGCAGTGTGCGATCCTGAACTGTGGTACTCTGTTTTCTGTCTTTATTGTCCGGTTAAGAGAATGCAGGAAAATCGATCAGTGACTGTGCCCGCGCCTGAGCGGGTTGAGAAATCAACGGCAGCCGTGCAGGCACTCCTGCGTCAGCTGCTGGAAATGTATGATGCTAAAACGCTGGCAAACCAGCTGGTGGCACATGGCGAGAGCCACTGGAGCCCGGCAATACTCAAGCGGCTGCTGATAAGCGACAGGGCAGGGCACCGCCTGAGCGACGGCGAGTTCCGTTATCTGCGCAACCTGCTGCCGCGCCCGCCTGCTGCGCATCCGAATTATGCCTTTCGCTTTATCGATCTCTTTGCCGGTATTGGCGGCATTCGCCATGGCTTTGAAGCTATTGGCGGGCAGTGCGTGTTCACCAGTGAATGGAACAAACATGCCGTCCGCACCTATAAGGCGAACTGGTACTGCGACCCCGACGAGCACCAGTTTAATGCCGACATCCGCGACGTCACCCTGAGCCACAAAACCGGCGTCAGCGACGAAGAAGCCGCTGAGCACATTCGCAACACCATTCCGGCGCACGATGTGCTGCTGGCAGGCTTCCCGTGTCAGCCGTTCTCACTGGCTGGCGTGTCGAAAAAGAACGCGCTGGGACGCGCACACGGCTTTGCCTGTGATACGCAGGGCACACTGTTCTTTGATGTTGCCCGGATTATTGATGCCCGCCGCCCGGCAATTTTTGTGCTGGAGAACGTCAAGAATTTAAAGAGCCATGACGGCGGCAAAACCTTCCGCATTATCATGCAAACGCTGGATGAACTGGGTTACGACGTGGCGGATGCAGAGGACATGGGGCCTGACGATCCGAAAATTATCGACGGCAAACACTTCCTGCCACAGCACCGCGAACGCATCGTGCTGGTGGGATTCCGCCGCGATCTCAATCTGAAAGGCGATTTTACGCTGCGCGATTTGCCCTCGCTGTATCCGGCGCGCCGTCCGACAGTGGCCGATCTGCTGGAGCCCGCCGTCGATGCGAAATTCATTCTGACGCCAGTGCTGTGGAAATACCTCTATCGCTATGCCAAAAAGCATCAGGCCAAAGGCAATGGCTTTGGGTTTGGCATGGTCAATCCGCTTAATCCTGACAGCGTGACGCGTACGCTGTCGGCGCGCTATTACAAAGATGGCGCGGAAATTCTTATCGATCGGGGCTGGGATAAGGCGCTGGGCGAAAAAGATTTCGACGACCCTCAGAATCAACAGCACCGACCGCGGCGCTTAACGCCGCGCGAGTGCGCCCGCTTAATGGGCTTTGAGGCGCCGCAGGGCTACAGTTTTCGCATTCCGGTGTCGGATACACAAGCCTATCGTCAGTTTGGCAACTCGGTGGTGGTGCCAGCCTTTGCCGCCGTCGCAAAACTGCTGGCCTCACGCATCAGCAAGGCCGTTCAGCTGCGTCAGAGTGAGGCCGTCAATGGCGGACGTTCACAATAAGGCCACGCGGAGTAAAAACATGCGTGCCATCGGCACGCGTGATACCGCGATCGAAAAACGGATCGCTGGCCTCCTGACCTCCATCGGGTTTGAATTCAGGGTTCAGGATGCCACGCTTGCCGGGCGTCCTGATTTCGTGATCGATGCGTACCAGTGCATCATCTTTACCCACGGCTGTTTCTGGCATCATCACGACTGCTATCTGTTTAAAGTCCCGGCGACACGCACCGACTTCTGGCTGGAGAAGATTGGCAGGAACGTCGAGCGTGATAAACGCGATGTTTCGCAGCTTTACGCCCAGGGCTGGCGGGTGCTGATTGTCTGGGAGTGCGCACTGCGCGGAAGAATGAAGCTGAATGACGTGGAACTGACGGAGCGGCTGGAAGAGTGGATCTGCGGCGGCGGTCAGGCCGCGCAGATCGATACCCAGGGCATTCACCCGATCACGGTTTCTCCACCTCACACGCCGTGACAATCGGTTTCGCGGGCAGTAAATATTTACCCAGCGTGACCAGCACCACGGCAAAGACAATCACGCCCAGCGCCAGCCATTCAATCGTCGACAGCACTTCGCCCGCAAAACCGGTACCCAGAAGCACGGCAACCACCGGGTTAACGTAGGCGTAGCTGGTGGCAACCGCCGGTGAGACGTTGCGGATCAGGTACATATAGGCGTTGATGGCAATAATCGAGCCAAACAGGGCCAGATACCCGACGGCCAGGAAACCTGAGAGATCTGGCATTGCCGTCAGTTTTTCACCCGTCAACGCCGAGGCAATCAGCAGCACGATGCCTGCCGCGAGCATTTCAATGGCACCCGCCATCATCCCGGAGGGCAGCTCAATGCGGGAGCCGTAGACCGAGCCGAAGGCCCAGCTCATCGAGCCGATCATGATCATAACGGCAGCCCAGGGGTTTCCGCTCAGGTTACCGCCGCTGTTCAGCATGATAATACCCACAAGCCCAATCGCGATGCCCAGCCATTCGAGCTTACGGGTGCGGATCCCGAACAGACGACTAAAGCAGAGCGTAAACAGCGGCACGGTCGCGACGACCACGGCGGCGATGCCCGACGGCACGTTCTGGTGTTCGGCGACGGTTACTGCGCCATTGCCCACCGCCAGCAGCAGCAGGCCAATCAGGGCGGCGTTAAGCAAGGGACGCAGCGGCGGTAGCCTGTGACCGCGCAGCAATAAAAACGCCATCAGCAGCACGCCAGCCATAAGGAAACGAATACCGGCCATCATCAGCGGGGGCCAGCTTTCCACGCCAATACGAATGACAAAGTAGGTGGATCCCCAGATGATATACAGGGAAAAAAGTGCTCCAATGAGCGGTAATAAATGCCGAAAACGCATAGTCCCTCACGACGAAATAAAAAGTTCGCTCATAGTTAACGCCAAAACTATCGGGCTGGCGAGTGCTTTAATTGTGTTGTTAATGTGAAATTTTTGTTGACGTGAGGTGCCTGTTTCCGGGCGGTGAGTTTTGTTCCATACTATTCACTTAATTAGCAAAAAAAGAAGGATAGAGATTTTGGCAGGAAGTAGCTTATTAACATTACTGGACGATATCGCCACCTTGCTGGATGACATTTCAGTCATGGGGAAACTGGCAGCGAAAAAAACCGCCGGGGTACTGGGGGATGACTTGTCACTTAACGCGCAGCAGGTCAGCGGCGTGCGGGCGAACCGTGAGCTGCCGGTGGTGTGGGGCGTAGCGAAAGGGTCCTTTATTAACAAGGTGATCCTTGTTCCGCTGGCGCTTCTCATTAGCGCCTTTATACCCTGGGCCATTACGCCATTGCTGATGATTGGCGGGGCGTTCCTGTGCTTCGAGGGTGCCGAAAAAGTGTTGCATATGTTTGCCGCACGCAAAGAGAAAGACACCCCGGAAATGCGCCAGCAGCGTCTGGAAGCGCTGGCCGCGCAGGATCCAAAAACGTTCGAGCGCGATAAGGTCAAAGGTGCGATCCGTACTGACTTCATCCTTTCGGCCGAGATTGTGGCGATTACGCTTGGGATCGTATCCGAAGCACCGCTGATGAATCAGGTCATGGTGCTTTCGTTGATTGCCATTCTTGTAACGGTTGGGGTGTATGGGCTGGTCGGTCTGATCGTCAAGCTGGATGATATCGGCTTCTGGCTGGAAAAAAAATCCAGCGCCATTGCCCGCGTTATCGGCAAAAGCCTGCTGGTGCTGGCGCCGTGGCTGATGAAAAGTTTGTCGATAGTGGGAACTCTGGCGATGTTCCTGGTCGGCGGCGGTATTATCGTGCACGGCGTTGCTTCGCTGCATCATGCAATTGAACATCTGGCGTCGGGACATGGTTCGGTGATCGCCGCCATTCTGCCGACGCTGCTTAACCTTGTGTTGGGCTTTATCGTAGGTGTCATTGTGGTGGCAGTGGTCAAGCTGGTAGAAAAAGTACGCGGAAAATCGCATTAATTTTTGCTGACCCCGGATGCAAAAAGACCATTCCTCGTCTAAATTGAAAACGTTTCACCCTGATACAGGAGGCAGGTATGGTCTTTTTGGTCAGTGATGAAGTTAAGCCAAAGAATGGTGGTCCATGCATGATTGTCACCGGTTATTCCAGTGGAATGGTGGAGTGTCGGTGGCATGACGGATACGGCATTAAGCGGGAGGCTTTTCGTGAAGATGAGCTTCAGCCTGGTGATAAAAGGCAAAAACGCGATAAGGCTTAATCACACAACGCCCGGCCCTGCCGGGCGTTTTTACTGGCAGAAGACTTATCATATCGGATGGTGAGCGACACTCAGGGAGTGCGTGTGCAGCACAATACCTTTGTTGTAAAACAATCTTTTTTGCAGTGGCTGCATAAGCGTAGCAATCCCCGTTTGGTTGTTAACCTCTGTTTTATCGTTGTCCTGATCTTTTCCACCCTCCTGACCTGGCGCGAAGTTGTGGTACTGGAAGATGCCTATATCTCCAGTCAGCGTAACCATCTGGAAACGGTTGCCAGTGCGCTGGACAGACAACTCCAGTTCAGCGTCGATAAAATGCTGTTTTTTCGCCACAGCATGCGTGATGCGCTGGAAACGCCGCTGGCGTTTGGCGTGCTACATGATGCGGTAAAGCGTTTTGCCCGTTTGCGCACATCCCCCACCTGGCAAATTGAGGTTGATAAACAGCGCACATTGCCGATCAACGGTGTGTCGGATGCCTTCGTTGAAAAGACCACCCTTCTGAATCGCGATGATGAGTTTCTTGATAATGAACTGTCCGCCGCGCTTGAAGTGGGGTATTTATTGCGTCTGGCATCCAGTTCTTCCGGCAACGAAGAGCGCGTGATTTATGTCTCTCGCGCCGGATTCTTTCTGGAAACGGATACGCCGGAAAATGCCAGCGATATCGTGCAGCGTTACTACTATCTGGTCACTCAGCCCTGGTTTACCCAACAGTCCGAGCGTGAGAACCGTGCGCGTGCCGTGCGCTGGTTTATCTCGCCTCCTTCCTCCTTTGTGGGCAAAAAGCCGCTGATCACCGCCAGTGTGCCTGTTTATTACAATCACGTCTGGTATGGCGTGGTGGCGATGGATTTCACCTTTGCCACCCTGCGTCGTCTGCTGGTGGAGGCCGTAGGCGATAACCCGGAAGGGGAATACCAGCTGTATGACAGTCGTCTCACCCTGCTCGCGACGTCTGGATCATCTGCTGCGGACGTTAATCATTTTGACGCGCCCGAACTAGCGCAGATAGCGCACGCAATAGAATCGGATTCCGAAGGCGGCATTCGCCTGGGGAGTCGTTTTGTCAGCTGGGAGCGTCTCGACCACTTTGATGGCATCGTCCTGCGCGTGCACACCCTGGAAGAAGGGGTGCGCGGCGATTTCGGCAGCATCAGTATTGTGCTGGCATTGCTTTGGGCGCTGTTCACCGCGATGCTGCTCATCTCATGGCTGGTGATCCGGCGCATGGTCAGTAATATGTATTCGTTGCAGAATTCGCTGCAATGGCAGGCCTGGCACGACCCTCTGACCCGGTTGAATAATCGTGGGTCGCTGTTTGAGCGGGCGAAAATACTGGCGAAGCAGTGTGAACAGCAGGCGCTGCCTTTCTCTGTCATCCAGATCGATCTTGACTGCTTTAAGAGCATTAATGACCGGTTCGGGCACCAGGCGGGTGATAAGGTGTTGTCCCATGCTGCGGGGCTGATTGCCAGTACCCTGCGCACTAAAGATATTGCCGGGCGCGTCGGCGGCGAAGAGTTCTGTGTGGTACTGCCCGGCATGACGCTTGAAGAGGCGGCGGAAGTTGCAGAGCAGATCCGTGAGCGTATCGACAGCAAAGAGATCCTGATTAAGAAAAGTACTACCCTGCGCGTGAGCGCGTCGTTTGGCGTCTCTGGCGCGCAGGAGAAGGGCAATTATCACTTCGAAAATCTGCAATCCACCGCCGATGCGCGTCTGTATGAGGCGAAACAGCGCGGGCGTAACCGGGTCATCTGGCAGGATCACGTTAAAAAGTAATCAAGCCCCTCGCGCCAGCCGGCCGGTCCGGTGTGCTGAGTGCGATAAACCCGTGTGGGATCGTTGTTCTTAAGGCTGACCCCCTCCCGGTTGAAGCCTTTCACCACCACGGCGAAGGCTACGCTGTCCAGCAGAGGGGCATCATTGGGGCCGTCGCCCAGGCCCAGCGTTGTCGGGTCAAATCCGTCGTGCAGGCGATACTGTTCCACAAGCCAGTGCACCGCCACGTCTTTGCCACAGCTGGTGTCCAGAATATGCCAGAAGCGAGCACCCGGGACGATCTTCAGTCCCTGCCGGGCCAGTTCGGCTGCGAAGCGTTTCATTTGTTCATCACTGTCACGCCAGATCAGCGTCACGGAAGCCTCGTGTTTACGTGCAAGCGCCGCTCGGGGACGGCTTAGCCCGGTCCATTCGGCGACCACGCGCTCATCCACATCGTCGAAGGTGGTGAATTTCAGATGCATCTCCTGGCGTACCCGGGCAATAAACTGCCGGATATCGTCATGCTTCTTTTCTGAGATGAACCGTGCGGCGTTTTCCCACCGTACGTCAGGCTGGATCACCGCGCCGTTTTCCGCAATGTAGGGCAGCCCGCCAAGGCCAAGTTCCTGCTGGATGTCACGCATTTCGGACGCGGTTTTGCTGCTGCACAGAATGACTGGTACCTGTTCATCCTGTAATCTCTTCAGCCACGAAGCGGCAGGCTGCCAGTCGAGAGTGTGAAAATCCAGCAGCGTACCGTCGAGATCGGTAAAGACGAGCAGAGTCTCCTTTAGCGAAGGCATAACGTCTCCTGAATAATGATGTTCATCTAAGAAAAGTCTTAAAAAAACTCAGCATTGATGTCCCGTTGAAGTGGAAACGATCCCGATAAACCCACACGCAGCGCATGTTTATACTCATAACCAAAATTCACATGTATAAAATATAATATTCGCTAAGAGAATATATGCTTGTAAGACAAATCTGTTGGGGATAATGTCTTACCTGCATCAGATTTCCTGGTGTAACGAATTTACAAGTGCTTCTTGCATAAGCAAGTTTGATCCCGGTCATCCCCATGACCGGGATTTTTTTCGCCTTAGCGGTTCGTTTCCGAGACACTAAAGTCATGGATATCCAGCTCGAATGCTTCAGCCAGTTCACGGTAGGTATGGTAATCACGACCATTGACCACGACACGGTCTGAATTATCCTCCGCGCGATGAACTTCGGACTCACTGATTTCATTAATGGCGGCAAGCAGGGCATCGACATCCACTTCCACCTCACGCTTAATGGTGTCGCTGTACTCTTTGTCAGTCTTCATGGCGGGCTCCTCATTTAACCGTCTCAACAGCTAAGTATAGACCGCACACAAAAACGCCATTCGCGTCAGGCGGCGATGCCAGCCAGGGTAATTTGTTCTACACTGGCTCAAAACCACAGGAGGAATGTATGAAGGTCAACGATCGGGTAACCGTCAAAACGGACGGTGGGCCGCGCCGCCCGGGCGTGGTGCTGGCAATAGAAGAGTTTAATGAAGGCACAATGTATCTGGTGTCGCTGGAAGATTACCCGCTCGGCATCTGGTTCTTCAACGAACTGGGGCACCCGGATGGGATCTTTGTGGAAACGGCGGAATAGGGCGGCGTCGGGGGCGTCTTCTCCCCGGCCCGGCTGCTGAAAAGCAAAATCTCTGGCCAGGCCAGAGATCAAGGTAGGGTACAACATGGCCGTGCAAATTAGCGCATATTAACGAAAATCCCATTCGTCACATTATCTGTCAGGCGTACGACATGGTATATCACTTGCTTATTATGCGTTTTAATTTTCCTTTTAATATTTCCTTTGTGTGACGATACTGTTTTAGCCTTGATATTCATCTGGTCTGAGATCTGAATTGTCCCTTGTCCAGCCATCCACATTCTTAGCATACTTGATTCAGTTCTGCTTAATGATAGGGTGGGTAAGTTAACCGCCCCTACATTCTTAACTTCTTTATTCAAATAATCGCCCAGAATGTCATCAAGCGACTCTGGTTTAATCGATTTCGAACTGATTAATAAGTTTTTACGCACCAACAAATACTCATCGAAATGAATATTGGCGATCGCCATAAAAACAATAAACAGGGTTCTGGGATGCTGATTAATGATCTGCTTAATGTGCTGACTGTTAGCGGGGTCGTGAATGAAACAGTCCTCATTAATAAACACCACGCCGGGCTTGTGAGTCTCACAAGCGGCTGCGAGTTCTTCAACGGTGTGTGCATCGTTGATGTCTCTCTTTCTTACCCCTCTGCTTGCTAAGTACCCGGTTAACCCTAGCCGGGTGTAGCTGCATAAATCCATAATGATCGTTGACATGGCATACCCTCACTCAATGCGTAACGATAATTCACCACCTGCCTGAGAGCTCATAAACAGCCATACGGGATGGAAAAAATCTAATAAAACCTGTGAGCATGACAAAGACTTTCAGGCGAACTCACTATCCCGTAAAGTTACGTATAATTTGCCAGGAATCATCTTAAAGTAAAGTAAATATTAAGTATTGTGAGGTGGTTAGAAACATTTAAACCGCGTCAGATATATCCTGGTAGATGTTTTTCAAGATTATTTTTAGGAATATCCTCAGAAAGACATTGCAAACACTGCGGGTTATTATTTGCGTGGAAGTTCGCTGACAATATCCGCTAAGAGATTGAATATCTCGCTGAATAAATGCTCGCAGAAGGGGGCGATAAGTGGCATCAATAATGACATTAATAAAAGGCCAACCGTCAACGTCACCGGAAAGCCGATGACGAATACCGACAGCTGCGGGGCCATTCGGTTGAGTAAACCCAATGCGAGGTTAACGGTGAGCAACAGGGTTATGACAGGCAGCGCCAGCATCAGCCCGTTGAGGAAGATCAGCCCGGCAGCCCGCACCAGCGCCAGAAAAGCGTTACTGTTCACCGGGTTGTCGCCAATCGGCAGCGTGTGGAAGGTGTCCACCAGCATAGAGATGAGCCACAGGTGGCCGTTGAACGAGAGAAACAACAGCATCGCCAGCAGGTCGATAATACGCGCCAGCACGGGCATATTCAGATGGCTGCCCGGGTCAACGAACGTCGCGAAAGACAGACCCATCTGCAAACCGATCAGTTCGCCCGCCGTTCGTACCGCGGCGAAGGCGAGCTGCATCGTAAACCCGACCGCCACGCCAATCATCACCTGTTGCAGGGCAATCCAGATCGCATTCGGGGAAAAAATCGGAATATCCACCGCCGGCAGGGAAGGGGCAACGATAATGGTGATAACCATGCCCAACCCAATTTTGATGCGTTTAGGCACCGACTTTTCACTGAGTATGGGGGCGGTGGAGATCAGCGCCATGATGCGCAGCATCGGCCAGAAATAGATCCCGAGCCACTGAACAAACTGATCGCTGGTGAATTGCAGCATCGTCCGTCAGCCGATGATGTAAGGCAGATTGGTGAACAGGTTGCGCATGTAGTCCAGCAGCAAATTGAGCATCCAGGGCCCGGCAACGATAATCGCCACGAAGACGGCGATGATCTTCGGGATGAACGACAGGGTCATTTCGTTAATCTGCGTGGCGGCCTGAAGAATACTGATAATCAGACCGGTTACCAGCGCAACCAGAAGCAGGGGCGCGGCGACGGCAATCGCGACTTTCATCGCTTCCGTGCCCATCATCATGACCGACTCAGGCGTCATTGCGCGCTCCTCAACTGTAGAAACTCTGCGCCAGCGAGCTGACCAGCAGCTGCCAGCCGTCGACCAGTACGAACAGCATGATCTTAAAGGGCAGGGCAATGGTTGCGGGCGGGACCATCATCATCCCGAGCGCCATCAGGACGCTGGCGATCACCAGGTCAATAATCAGGAACGGAATGAAAATGGTGAAGCCAATCTGGAACGCCGTTTTCAGCTCACTGGTCACATACGCTGGCAGCAGAATGCGCATCGGCACCGCTTCCGGTCCCTGTAACTCGCCCGTGTTAGCGAGACGGGCAAACAGGGCCAAATCCGCTTCGCGCGTCTGGCGAAGCATAAATTCACGTAATGGCTGAGCCCCCTTTTCCAGGGCAACCTGCATGGAAATTTTATCTTCGCTGAACGGCTGGTACGCCTCGGTGTAAATCTTGTCGATCACCGGCGACATAATGAAAAAGGTCAGGAACAGGGCTAAACCCAGCAGCACCTGATTGGGCGGCGCGGACGGCGTGCCGAGCGCATTTCGCAGCAGACCAAACACAATGATGATGCGGGTGAAACTGGTCATCATCAGCAGGATCGCCGGGATAAAGGTCAGTGAGGTGATGAACACCAGCGTCTGCACGGAGAGGGACCAGCTTTGTCCCCCGTTCGCCAGCGGCGTGGAAACCAGCCCCGGCAGCTGCGCATACACAGAAGGCGCGAACAGGCCCAGACCTGCCAGCGTAAGCAATAACAAACGGCGCATCAGGATCTCCCGGAACGCTTGAGCAAACTCTTCATAACGGACTGAAAATCCGCAGGGGCCTGGGCGTTAGCCTCCACCGTGACAGGCGAAGGGGGCAGCGTGTGAAGAACGTTAATGCTGGAGGCAGTCACGCCCAGCACCAGTCGCGCATCTTCCACTTCCACAATGACCACGCGCTCGCGTGGCCCGAGTGTGGTGCTGGCGCTGACCTTCAATCCGCGCGTGCCAGCCGTTTTCCCCGCCAGCCCGAAACGCTTTGCCAGCCAGGCGGCGATAAGGATAAAGGCAATAATACCGAACAGCGCGCCGCTCACCTGAAGCAGCGGGGAGCCGGGTACGGCGGAGGGCGCGGACAGTGTTGCCTGGGTTTTCATACTTAACGGCTCAGGCGACGCATACGTTCGGAAGGGGTAATGATGTCGGTGATACGTACGCCGTATTTATCGGCCACCACCACTACTTCGCCCTGTGCAATCAGGTAGCCGTTGATCAGAATATCCAGCGGCTCACCCGCTAAACCGTCAAGCGCCACCACGGAACCCTGCGTCAGGCGCAGCAGCTCTTTAATAGTCATGCGGGTGCGGCCCAGCTCAACGGTCAGCTTGACCGGAATGTCCATAATCAGGTCGATGTCCTGTAACGTCCCGCTGACGTCGCCGCCGCCTAACTGCTGGAAGACCGCGTCTGCCGCGCTTTTCGTCGGCGTCGTTTTTTGCTCGTTTAACGCGTCAGCCCACAGATCGTCCAGTGCTCCGCTGTTTTCATCGGACGGATTGTTCATGTCACTCATTTGGGCTGTTCCTCATTCAGCGAATTCAAAATCGGGTTGATCAAGTGCTCAACGCGTAACGCATACTGGCCGTTAATCGTGCCGTACTGGCTTGTCAGCACGGGTACGCCATCCACATGGGCAATAATGCGGTCGGGTTTATCTATCGGCAAAACGTCGCCGGGTTGTAATTTCAGGATCTGCGATAACCGCATGGAGATGTCGGCAAAGTTAGCCACCAGCTCCAGCTGCGAGTGCTGAACCTGGCGCACCAGGTTCTCACGCCAGTTCTGATCTTCATGGCGTGAGTTCTCCAGCGGCGGGTTCACCAGCAGTTCGCGTAGCGGTTCAATCATGCTGAACGGCAGGCAGATGTTGAACTCGCCCGTCAGGTTGCCGATCTCGACGTGGAACGGGGTGTTCACCACAATGTCATTCGGTGAAGTGGTGATGTTGGTAAACTTCACCTGCATCTCGGAACGGACGTACTCCACTTCCAGAGGGTTAATCGCTTTCCACGCGTCGCTGTAGGATTCCAGCGCCAGCTTCAGCATGCGGTTGATAACGCGCTGTTCGGTATGGGTAAACTCGCGGCCTTCCACTTTGGTCGGGAAACGGCCATCGCCACCGAACAGGTTGTCCACTGCGATGAATACCAGGCTTGGCGAGAACACCACCAGGCCGGTACCGCGCAGCGGTTTCAGATGGATCAGGTTAAGGTTGGTTGGCACCGGCAGGTTGCGGGCAAACTCATGATACGGCTGAATGCGGATCGCACCGACGGTGATATCCGGGCTACGACGCAGCAGGTTAAACAGCCCCATTCGGAACTGACGTGCGAAACGTTCGTTGATGATCTCCAGCGCCTGTAAACGCTCGCGCACCACGCGACGCTGGGTATTGGGATCGTAGGGACGAATATTATCGTCGCCGGTCAGACCCGGCTTCGGATCGTCACTCTTATCGCTGTCGCCATTGAGCAGCGCATCGATTTCTGCCTGAGAAAGAATACTGTCGCCCATGTCGTTACCGCAGAATGAAGGCTGTATACAGAACGTCAGTGACTTCCTGCTTAGGTTGGCCGTTGACCAGCGGGGTCGCCAGCGTCTGTTTGATCGCATCGACCAGCTTTTGCTTGCCCACATCGGTGGCGAGCGCGGAGGCATCCTGACGAGAAAACAGCAGCAGCAGACGGCTACGCACTTCTGGCAGGTAGTCGTTCAGACGTGCACGGGTCGCTTCATCTTTCAGACGCAGCGTAATGCCCACGTAAAGCACGCGATCCGCATCGCCGAGGTTCACGGTGAATGTATCCAGCGGGTAGAAGACCGGCGCCGGTGGAGGCGGCGCTTCAGCTTTGGCGGCTGCGCTGGAGGGTTCCTGCTGCATACGCCAGTAACTGTAGCCTGCGGTGGCGCAGGCCGCGAGGGTAATCAACACCAGCAGCGGGATCCAGATGGAACGCTTGCTTTTTTTGGTGATAGCGGAGTCTGTCATCTGATACGAGCTTCCTGTTTCGGTACAGCTTAATACGGTGATTATCCCGTGTCCGGCTTAGGTCAAAGCGTGGAAAAGACGGGGATAATCACGTTACCTCTGGCGTTTAGGCAAAGATGTCTACGGCACGGCTGCCGCGCGCGGCGGATTGCAGGGCGGCAGGGGTTGGCAATAACTCTTCGCTCTCCTCGTTAAACCCGCCATGCTGGCCTGAACGCGAAGCATGCTGTTGTTGCCCGGATGAAGATTGCTGCTGCCCGGCAAAGCCTTCGCTGCTGACGCTGCTTTGGGAAAGCTGAATGCCGTTTTCCGCAAGCTGCGTGCGCAGGATCGGCAGGGCCGCTTCCAGCGCCGCACGAACGTGGCTGTGGGGCGAAACCATCTGCAACTGCGCCTGGTTGTCATCCAGCTTAAGCGAAATTTGCACCTGACCCAGATCTTCCGGGTGCAGGCGTAGCTCTGCGGTCTGTTGGCCCTGTCTGGTGAACAGGGTGATGTGCTGGCTTAGATTCTGCTGCCATTCGTGCGTGCCCAGCGGCTGGCTTAACACCGGCGCGGTCGCAACGGTAGCGGCAGGCTGGGGGGGTGCCAGGTGACTAACGATCGGGGCCAGCGTCGCGGTTGGGCTGGCGGCAGACGACGCCGTGCTCACTACGTCCTGCTTCTCCGCGAGGGCGGCAACAGCTGGCGTAACGGCTGCCGTGGCGGGCAGCGACGTGTCGCTGTCCTGAACCGACGTTTTTTCCTGACCCGTTAACGCATGGCTAAGCGGCTGATGCTGGCCGTTGTCCGTCTGGGCTAGCGCAGAGGGGAGGGCGGCACGAGGGGCGACCTCCCCGGTGCTTGCTGGCTGCGTCGCCATTGGGGTGGTAGTCTGCTGGTGCGGTAACATCGCCATCAGCGCGCTTAACCCGGCCAGCTCCTCTTCTTCAGTCGTGGTCTCGCTGTTTGCTTTCGCGTCCATCCGGGTCAGCGCCTTCAGCGCATCCGTATTCGCTGCGGGTTTCAGGCCGGAGACGAGGCTTTGCAGGGAGACGGCGGTATCTTCATCAGTCAGGGTCTCCTGGCGCGAGAGCAGCTCGGCGATTTTGGCCTGGAGCGTGGTATCACCGTTTTTTTCCTGTGCCGCTGTCGACAGCTTGCTTCCCGCCGCTTTCAGATCGGCCAGCGTCAGCGGAGCATCTTTGCCTTTGCCGGTGGTCTCGGTCAGCGCGCCCGCCAGCAGAGAGAGAAAATCTTGCGCGCCCTCAGCGCCTTTTCCGGTCAGCGTGCCGCCGGACGGGTCGCTGTCGGTCATCAGCAGTTGTTGCAGTGTGATCATTCTGGTTTCCTCATTGATGCGCGCTGGGCAAACTCATCCATTTTTTTCTGATCCAGACGGTTTTCCGCCAGGGTCGAGGCTGCAATCTGCCGGTCCTGTAAGGTTTGCCAGGCCTGCAACCGCTGTTTTTTCTCGCGCCAGAAATTCAGCGCGGTATCGACTTTTTGCGTCCACTGGTTAAGCTGCTGGCGATGCTGCTCAATCGCCTTTTCCAGCGTCTGGATAAACTGCTGATAGTTAATCCAGCGCTGGCTACCAATGCCCTGCGTCATGTCGGTGTTAAGGTTGGTGCGATATTCATGCTGATAGTCGATTAACATCTTCAACTGTTCTTCAGCCTGCTGGCACCCGCGTCGCATTGCGCCAAGTTGCAATGCGGCATCATCAACTTCTTTTTCAGCCAGATCTTTCAGCGTTGATAACGCGCTGTTCTGCGCCATGACCTTCGCCCTCCACCTGTGTTACACCTGCGGGAAAATCAGCTCCAGTGCCTGGAGGGAATCTTCCCAGTCGGCGCGTTCAAAAATACCCTGTTGCAGAAATGCCTCCAGCTGCGGCCACAGGGCAATCGCTTTATCGAGCATCGGATCGCTGCCTTTGGCGTACGCCCCGACGCTTACCAGATCGCGGTTGCGCTGGAAGCTGGAGAGCAGTTGTTTGAAGTTACGCACGCGGGCGTAGTGTTGCTCGGTGATCAGGGCCGTCATCGCACGGCTGATCGAGGCTTCAATATCAATCGCCGGGTAGTGCCCGGCTTCGGCCAGACGGCGCGACAGCACGATATGTCCGTCGAGGATCGCGCGCGCGGAGTCGGCAATCGGGTCCTGCTGGTCATCGCCTTCGGTCAGTACCGTATAGAACGCGGTGATGGAGCCTCCGCCGCTGATGCCGTTCCCCGCGCGCTCAACCAACGCCGGGAGCTTGGCGAAGACCGACGGCGGGTAACCTTTGGTGGCGGGCGGCTCGCCGATGGCCAGCGCAATCTCACGCTGCGCCATCGCGTAGCGGGTCAGGGAGTCCATAATCAGCAGCACGTGCTGGCCCCGGTCGCGGAAATCCTCCGCGATACGCGTGGCGTAGGCGGCACCCTGCATACGCAGCAGCGGTGACACGTCCGCCGGGGCGGCGATCACCACCGAGCGGGCGCGACCCTCCGCACCAAGAATGTTTTCGATGAAATCTTTGACTTCGCGACCACGCTCACCAATCAGGCCGACGACGATGACGTCCGCCTGGGTATAACGCGCCATCATGCCGAGCAGGACCGATTTACCCACGCCGGAGCCGGCAAACAGCCCCATACGCTGGCCGCGTCCCACGGTGAGCAGGGCGTTAATCGGCCGCACGCCGGTATCCAGTACGTGCTCGATTGGCGTGCGTTGCAGCGGGTTAAAGGGTTGGGTGATCAGCGCGCCGGTTTCGGTTGTATCAGGGGAGGGCAGGCCATCGAGCGGTTTGCCGCTCCCGTCCAGCACGCGGCCCAGCAGCGCCGGACCGAGCGGGAGCTGTTTGCCGCTTTGCAGGCCGTCACCGCTGATGTTTTTCGCGTAGACGCGGGCGCCGGGCAAAATCCCTTCCACTTCCTCAAGGGGCATCAGAAACAGTCGCTGGCCGTTAAACCCGACCACTTCACTTTCCACTTCACGCGTCTCACTCCCGTCCTGACGCTCAATCACGCAGGTGGCGCCGAGCGGAAGTTGCAGACCCGTGGCTTCCAGGACCAGACCGGTGGCACGCGTCAGGCGTCCATAACGACGAACGGATGGCAGCTGCGCCATCTTCGTTTCAAAATTATCGAGCGTGTTAAGCCAGCGCGTAAGGCGAGCGGTCATCAGACGACTCCCGGTGCCGCCAGGCGGCACAGTTCCTGCCAGCGGGTCGCGACGCTGGCATCCAGATCGCCCTCATCCGCCGAGACCTTACAGCCTCCGTGATGGAGCGACGGATCGCCGCGCAGCCGCCAGCCGTGCAGGCTCAGCGTCGCGCCGAGGCTCTCTTCCACGCGCTGCAAATCATCAGGATGCACGCGCAGTTGCGGTTTGCCGCTGAACAGCGGCTCCTGCTGGAGCAGCCCCTGGATTTGCTTAATCAGCGCGGCGTTATCCACGACCGGCGTCTGGCCGATCACCTGACGGGCCGCCTCCAGCGCCATCTGCATCAGGCGCGAGGCAATCACGCTGTCCAGCGCATCCAGCGTGTGCTGAAACTCGCTCACCAGCTGCTGCATGCGGGCATGCAGCGGCGCCTGCTGCTGGCGCGCCTGCTCAATGCCCTGCTCTAAACCTTTCGCCAGCCCTTCCTGATAACCCTGTGCGTGCCCGGTCTGACGGCCTTCGTTCATCCCGGCGTTGAAGCCCTGCTCGTGCGCCTGCATTTGCATCTGGGCCAGCATCTGGGCGCGCTGTTCCTCTTCACTCAGCTCGGGCACGCCCGCCCCGGCGTCGCCCTCATCGGACAACACTATGGCAGGGGTGAACTCTGCGGTGGGAGGGGAGAGGTCGTCAGGCGTCCAGCGCTTCCACGACAGTTCATCAGACATAGGTGTCGTCTCCGCTGCCAATCACCATCTCGCCGGTTTCTGCCAGACGACGAACAATAAGCAGGATCGCTTTCTGTTCGTTCTCCACCTGAGACAAACGCACCGGGCCACGGTTGGCCAGGTCGTCGCGCAGGATATCGGCCGCACGCTGGGACATGTTGCGCAGGAACTTCTCGCGCAGCGGCTGCTCGGCGCCTTTGAGGGCGATAAGCAGGGACTCCGAATCCACTTCCTGAAGCAGGCGCTGGATGCTGCGATCGTCCACTTCGACCAGGTTTTCGAACAGGAACATCTCGTCGATAATTTTCTGCGCCAGTTCGCCGTCGAACTCGCGCACCGCCGTAATAACCGCCTCTTCCTGCTGCGTTTTCATCAGGTTGATGATTTCCGCTGCCGTTCTCACGCCGCCCATTTTGCTGCGCTTGAGGTTCTGGCCGTCGAGCAGGTTGTTCAGCACTTCGGTCAGCTCCGCCAGCGCGGCTGGCTGGACGCCGCCGAAGGTGGCGATACGCAGCATCACGTCGTGGCGCAGGCGCTCGTCGAACAGCGCCAGAATATCGGCCGCCTGGCCCCGTTTGAGGTGAACCAGAATGGTGGCGATAATCTGCGGGTGCTCGTCGCGAATAAGATCGGCGGCGCTTTGCGGCTCCATAAAGTTGAGCGTTTCGATCCCGCTGGCGGTGTCGCGCGTTTCGAGAATATCTTCCAGCAGGCTGGCGGCGCGTTCTTCGCCCAGCGCCTTAACCAGCACGGAGCGCAGGTATTCGTTGGCGTTGACGTTGAGCGCAGCAAACTGCTCGGCTTCCTGCTCAAACTCCGCCAGCACTTCGGTCAGCTGCTTGTTGGAGATCTGGCGCACGTTGGCCATCGCCGCGCTGAGGATTTGCACTTCTCGCTGAGAGAGGTGTTTAAACACCTCCGCCGCGCGATCTTCGCCAATGGTCATCAGCAGGATGACGCTCTTATCGGTGCCTGTAAGCGTATTACTCATGTTCGTTACCCATCCAACCGCGGATGACCAGCGCGACGACGCGCGGATCGTTATCTGACATTTCGCGAATGCGCTGGCTCATCACCTCTGCGCCCATACGCTGGTTAGCACGGCGCTGCTGCATCTGTTCATCTTTGCTGAGACGAACTTCAACCGCTTCTTCCTCGTCCGGACGCGCGTTCTTCTGTTCCAGCGCAGCTTTTTCGGCTTCAGCGCGACGCTGAAGCTGAGGACGGACACCCTTACGCCACAGCAGCCACGCGACAATCAGCACCAGCAGCCAGCGGCCTGCGGACATCAGCTGATCGAAGAACGCCTGCTGTTGCCAGAACGGCAGTTCGCCACCGGTCTCATCCACCGGGTTGAACGGTGAGTTCACAACGTTGAGGGTATCGCCACGTTTTTCAGAGAAGCCCATCGCTTCGCGTGTCAAATCTTCGATCTGCTTCATCTGCTCTGCCGTGAGCGGCAGCGGTTTACCGTCCGGCAGCGTTTTGTAGTTCACCACCACGGCAACAGAGAGACGCTGAATATCGCCCGTGTTCAGTTTGGTATGGCGGATAGTCCGGTCGACTTCGTAGTTGGTCGTTTCGTTACGGCTGCTGTTACGCGGGCCGGCACTGTTCGCGGTCGAGGTCGTCTGCTGATTCGTTTGCTGACCGTTCTGCGGGTTGGCCGGCGGCGTGGAGATTGGCGCGGCGTTGGCAGGCGCAGGCTGGTTAGAGAGCGCACCCGGCACACCACCAGGATACTGGCCACCGACCTGTTCCGTCTCATTGATCTGACGCGAGCGTAACACGGCGCGAGAAGCATCCCCGTTCGGGGCGTACTGCTCTTCGGTCTGTTCTTTATTCGAGAAATCAATCTGCGCGGTGACCTGCGCATGTACGTTGCTGTTACCCACCACCGGGCCCAGAATAGCTTCGATACGGCGCTGGAGACGGCCTTCCACGTCGGCAGCGTATTTCAGCTGGGCGTCGTTGAGATCGCGCCCGGCGGTGTTGGACTGCGTCAGCAGGTGACCGCTCTGATCCACCAGCGTAACGTTACCCGGCGGCAGACCGGCTACCGCACTGGAGACCAGGTGCGTGACGGCGCTGATCTGCCCTTCATCCAGCGCACGGCCAGGTTCGAGGTTAACCGTCACAGAGGCAGAAGGGGACTTTTGTTCGCGGACAAACAGGGACGGCTTAGGCATCGCCAGGTGCACGCGGGCACTTTTCACCGGGCCTAAGGTTTCAATCGTACGGGCCAGCTCACCTTCCAGCGCGCGCTGGTAGTTAACCTGCTCGCTGAACTGGCTGATGCCGAATTTTTCCTGATCCAGCAGTTCAAACCCAACCGCGCCGCCTTTCGGCAGCCCCTGCTGGGCGAGACGCAGGCGAAGCTCGTGCACTTTATCTGCCGGCACTTCAAGCGCACCGCCGTTATCGGCAAAGCGATACGGGATGTTCATCTGGGTCAACTGGGTGACGATGGCACCGCCATCCTGGTCGGAAAGGTTGCTGTAGAGCGTGCGGTAATCCGGGCTTTTTGCCCATAAGACCATCGCGACAACGATCGCAATGGCGGCAGCGCCTGCCACAATCAACGGGATCTTAGGGTTGGCGCGAAGGCGGTTCATCCACTCGAGTGATTTATTCTGCGGCGCTGTCGATGCTGCTGTCGCACTCATTGCGCACCTCTTAAATCCTGGTGGTTTACGTTATTCGTGTAGAGAAACAAAACTGACTCCCGGGTCGGCAAACACGACAAAAGTTCCATACTGATGGCCCTGCCATTATTTGATGATTCGGGATTTTCTATGCGTCAAATAACCTGGTTTTTTAACGCTATTTACCGCCATTATCTTATTGACAAGCTGTTAGTCTTGACCTCATAAAAAACCATCCAGGGGAGAGTCATGGCTATACAGGGCATTGAAGGGGTACTCAGTCAGTTACAGGCGACGGCGATGACCGCCCGTAATCAGAGCGTAATTGACCAGCCGCAGGGCATTAGCTTCGCCGGTCAACTGCATGCGGCGCTGGACCGGATTAGCGATAAGCAAAACGCGGCCCGTACCCAGGCTGAGAGATTTACCCTCGGTGAACCCGGCGTGGCGCTCAACGATGTGATGGCCGATCTGCAAAAAGCGTCGGTGTCATTGCAGATGGGGTTGCAGGTGCGTAACAAGCTGGTGTCGGCGTATCAGGACGTGATGTCCATGCAGGTTTAGGTTGTCTAACCTAATGATAATTATAATTAATAACCATCCGATCCTGTGGCGTGGGGCATGGATGGGGCAAACTCACTCAATTTCTGGTTGAGGATAAGTACCTGGTCCTGGTTATTTTCAGCCATCCAGGATCCATATACCCGATAAACCATTTGCGCGTCGGTGTGTCCCATTTGCTTCGCGATGAAGTTAGGGTTAGCACCGGCAGCTAACGACCAGCATGCATAAGTGTGTCGGGATTGGTATGCTTTGCGATAGCGAATCCCGGCGCGCCGCATTGCTGCCTCCCATGACTGGTTAATCGACCCCACAGCGTAATGATGCCCAGCACGGCCATTACGCGCAGCGATCTGTGGGTTGAACACGAAAGTGCACGGATGCACATCAGTACGACCATACTCGCGCAGTTTCACTTCAACCTGGTACTGCTTGCCCAGGCGTGTTAATTCGGCCTGCCTCTTCAGCACGTCGATCGCTGGCTGAATGAGGTTGATGATGCGATCCGTTCCGGCGTCCGTTTTCGGAAGGGTGAACTCCTTCGTCAAAGTATGGTTCCGGCGGATGATCATCGTGCCTGCTTTCAGGTCAATATCTTCCCAGGCAAGAGCTACCAGCTCTCCGTGACGTACTCCGGTATAAACTGCCAGCGACCACATGTTTTTCAACTGCTGATGAGTGCATGCGTTAATCATCCGGATGAACTCTTCTCGCGTCAGTGGGTCAGGCTCAGTGCGTGCCCGTTTGAGCTGAGAAATACCATTAAACGGATTCGCTTTTACATACCCGCTATCAGCTGCAAAGTTAAACATACCTGACATGGTTCTCATGTAGTTGTTCACCGTTCTGACAGAGCGCCCTTTCACCGGTGTTTTCTGTCCTGTCTTCAGGACGTGATAACCGGTCAGCAATTCCTTTCTGATAAACAGCAGGTCTTCCTGCGTCACCGCTGAAGCCAGTCTGTCTCCGCCTATCCTTGGCACCATGTTGCGCGCTATTGATGTATAGCGAGACATAGCGTTGGTGCTGATTTCCATGCGCTTCAGTTCAAGCCACTTCTTCGCCAGTTCCATCACTGTTATTTCCTTACTCTCCACCCCGAATTTCTTCAGGTTAGGCGAGTCAGGAAACTGGGCGGCATAGTTGAAGTTGCCGGTCTTTATCGAAAAGCATACCGACGCGCGCAGCTCGCCAGCGACCTTTCTGTTTTTTGGTGTATCCGGCACGCCGAGGCTTTCACGCACCCGGCTGCCTTTATAGATGAACCATATGCGGAGCGTACCGCCATGGTTCTCCACGCCTGTTGGGTATGCTGACTTAGCCATTATTCCCTCCTGACGTCCAAGAGCCCGCTAAGCATAAACGGATCTTCATTGGCGCGCACCCGGCTGTTTCTTTGACATGCTCTCAACCCACTGGTCGACAGCCTTTCGGTTGTACATGCATTCGCTGTTTTTCTTCGGCACGCCGTCCGGTGAGACGTGAAGGTATTCCCGTCCTACCATCCAGCATTTTTTGCGGGCCCGCTCGATAGTGCCCGGGCGAAGGCCGGTAATCTCGACGAGCTTTTCTTCTGTTACCCAGTCGTTGGGCACGATCAAGGTCATTTCGCTCATGGGTGTCTCCAGGCAAAAAGAGGCCCGGCGTACCGGGCAAAAGGGATAACGGAGCAGTGCTTTCGCACCCAATAGCCAGCTCATAACTGGCTATCAGTTGCGTCATGGTTTGATGTGAAGGCGCGGTTCGCCGTCTTTCGGTTCCGGCCACTGACGAGCCATATTCACCTTTAGCTTTTCTTCCAGCGCCGCGGTGATTTGCTCATCGGTGATACCGGCGCGCCGCTGCGCGTCCCACAGCAGAAACTGCATATCAGCCCATTCACTGAGGTCGCCAGGATCGGCTGCAGCTTCCAGCGCCTCTTTTGAAAGGTGTTTCAGCGGTCCGATGGGACCGACGTTGCCGAAGGTCTTTTCTGACCATTCAGCGTGCCGCCGCCGGATCAGGTTTCTGGTGAACTGTGATTTCTTCGATTCGTAAGGTTTCACGCTCTCTCCTCATGCCGCACGCTGGGCACGCAGCGATTTAATGTGCTCGCTCGTCTCCAGTTCGGCGCGTATCTGCGCAGCCTCACGGTGATCGAGGTGCTCAAAGTAATTATTGAATCGGTCGATTGAAGCGGTGTTTATCCGGCCCTGTCGCCAGTAGCGGACTATCTGTGATGTGCTGCTGTGGATGATGACGGGCCAACCGTGCTGGTCAACGTAAATCTGACCCCGTTGAATTAGCTGGAACATGTGCACCACCTTTGACGAAAATCACCCAGTGGGTTTTGTCTGACTTGCCGGTGCGCTGCCAGATGACCGGCTTTTGGTCGGTCAGCGCCAGGATATTGCTAACCGGGATCTGAGTTTCGTTCCATTTGAAGATGAGTACGCCGTGTGGCCACAACACCCGGAATGCCTCTGAGAACCCGGATCGCAAATCATCGCGCCATGTTTCTTTGTTGAGCCGCCCGTACTTTTTACCCATCCACGCGTTATCGCCGACCCGCTCGAGGTGCGGCGGGTCGAACACGACGACAGGAAAAGTGTTATTAGCAAAGGGAAGAGCGCGAAAATCGGCAATAAGGTCCGGACTAATGACCAACTGGCGACCGTCGCAAAGCTCATGCTGTTCGGCGCGGATATCACTGAACACGGCGCGCTCGTCCTGCTTGTCGAACCAGAACATGCGCGACCCGCAGCACATGTCTAAAATTGACTGCTGCATTACAGCCCCCTTTGCTTTTTCTTCAGTTCGATAACACCCTGGCATTCCGCGCACGTCTGGCAGCCTGGAACGACAGCGCGCCGCGGCGCCGGGATATCCTCGCCGCATTCTGCGCAATGCTCTGCTGATACGGCGTTGCGGTCGAAGCGGTGAGCGGAAAGGGCAGCGTTACGCTGAAGCTCTTCTATCTCTGCTGCTGTGTCGATGATATCGGCCATGGTCAATGCTCCCGGAACTGTCGGTTAATTCGGTTGAAGGTGAACGCCAGCAATAAAAAAGGCCGCGATAGCGACCTGGTGATTAGTGCCTTCATGCTTACCCCCTCTTGATATAAGCCACAGGAATGTGTGTGCATTCATATCCAGAAGAAAGGAGTTCTGCGTACACTTTATCGACAACGCGCTTGTCTCGATTGCACTGGTGAGTGCCGCCGCGTTTTGATTTGAAATACATGCCATCTTTCGTAAGCCAGTAGTTATCCAGCAATACCTCAGCGCCATTTCGTGGGGTGGTAATGTCGGTCAAAGGGAATGGCTTAATGAATTTTTCCATGCTCATGCTGCACCGCATTCATTCTTCTCGGCTTCGACTGCCATCTGCTCAAGCCGTCGCGATAGCTCGGCGGAAAGGGTCTGAAATTCTTCCTCTGAAGCTACCGGGATCGGCACAAAGCTAATCCCGATATGCGCTAGGTGGTTGGCGATGTCGAGGCTTTTTCTCAAATCAACGGGTGAGGCTCTGTTCATGCGACACACTCCAGTTCTGCGAGCCCGCCACGTACCGCTTCAATGATGCGTTCGAGATATTGATATTTCGGATTGGGTACAGACGGCCATCCGGCATACCAAGGGTCGTCGCCAAACAATTTCAAAAGCTTGTCCCCAACGATAAAATCACAGCAGTTTGCCTTCACATCCTCCGCATTTTCGGCCTCTGTCCACATTTCACGGGCATCACCCTTATCAATTTCCTGTTCGCGGCGAAGCTTGATGATTTGCGATTTAACGAATTCAAGGTTGGCGTCGTTATCATCGTCAACCGAGCTTTCAAGCCGGGGAGCTAAACACCCGATCAGGTAGTCATTGCTGACACGCTTAATGAACTCCTGAACAGTGTCACCGCCCATTGCAAACCATGCTCCAGTCCATGCCTGTCCGTAGCAGGTGACAGTGATTCTTCCCTTTCCTGGATCATAGTTTTCAATCATCACCCTGACTGGGTCGAGGCGTTCAACATCTGAAATGGTAAACGCCAGAACATCGTTTTTTTCAACCTTCACGATTCAACTCCGAAGCGGCGATTAAGCCGCCCTGTGTATACGACGAACTCCAGGAGGCTAACTCCCAGAGCTTCTATTTTCTTGTGATGCTTGTTGATGATGGGGGGCACCGTTTCGTTCCAGTTTGGCTTTGGCTTCTTGCGCATGGCCTGCTGGATTTCCTCGGTGCAGCGACGGCAGGCGGCGCGGATGGCGTTGTCTGTTTCTGGTGTCATGCGGCCTCCCGGCGGGCGAGAAGTTTCGCTCCGAAAGCCATAAGCTCGTCCCGGTCCACAGTTGCGAAGTGGCAGTGTGTACGCGGGTACGGTCGCCAGATGATGAGCATCGACCCTTTGTTGTTGCCGCTTACCGGCTTACCGGTGACCGGGTTGATAAATGCCAGTCGGCCAGCGGTGATGAAGCGAACCTCGCTGGCGGTCTGGATTGCCTCCTTGAACCAGCCAACCGAAGTGTCAGCTGGGACAAGCATGACCGTGCCGATCTGGTTGATGCTCTCGGCGGCTGCCTTCTTAACAAACGGTGTAATGTCGCTATATGGCGGGTTCAGCCAGACGTAGCCGGGAATGCTCATGTAATCAGCCCACTGCGTTTCCAGTGTGTTCTGCTCGGCGGTGATGAACTTCCTGCACAGCGCGTTATACGGCGCTGCTGCGGCATCCAGCTGGAAGCAGAACTCAGCATCAAGGGAAGCGAAAAGGGCTGGTGGAGTGCGCCAGAGGTCGCGCTGATCCGCTGGGGTATTACTTCCGGTGTAATCGGTCATGATTCCTCCCGCTCCGGAACGTTTACATCCCAGCCATTACGCTCAATATTGGTTTGCAGCCGCTTATCTCCGACCTCTTCAATGCTGCGGCCGGTAATCTCTGCGACTTCAGCGTTTGAGTGTCGCCACAGCAGCGCCAGCTCTTCGAGAGACCACGCTTTCATAGCACTGACTCCATTTCGTCGATGTAGAGGCCCTGAGCAATGAGGCGGCGACGCCGGGCGGCACGTTCAATGCACTCCTGCCGTCGGCCTTCCCGTGACTGCTCTATGGCGCGCCGGGTGAACAGCCGCGATTTACCCTGCGGCGTAACAACCTTCGGCTTCGTAACGAGGTCGAAAGCGCGGTCGCAGATGCCGTCATCGTTGAGCCATTTCTTCGACTCAACGATCTGCGCTATCTGCCCGGAACCGCGGGTGATGCCGTTGGCGACCCGGTTGAACTCGATGAGCGTTACGCCAAACTTCTCAGCGATTTCGCTGCCGGTTACCGGGCGGCCGCGCGTCTGAATCATCCAGATCACGCGCTCACGTAGGCCGGAGAATTGCCCGGTTCTCCCGGGCCTGCGGTAAAAGGGTGTGCGTTTCATGCTGCACGCTCTGTGATTTTCAGAATTTCCGATTCCAGATCTGCAAGGAAGCTCTTAACCTCAGACTCGATTTCGCGCGCCAGCTCTTCATCGAAATGAATTCGCTTCTTGAAATAGGCGAGGTCAGGCGGCAGGCGATCATCGAAACTAACGAAATCACACCATTTCCGCCCGGTGCACATCATCTGCGCATGCATTTGCAGCATGTACTGGCGCTTTGGCTCGCCAGTTTTCAGCGTTTCAAGATGGGTCCAGGTGTTGGGGCACTTGATTTCGATAAGCCCGTCGTCGTTGACAAGTCCGTCCGGGCTGGCTGCGAATCCGGGTATGGTTGGGTGATCGATGAGTCCAACTTCAGTGATTGCCGCATCGAACTCATTCAGGGCGTACATTTCGCGCGCCACTGGCTCAAGTTCAGTGCCGCGCATCATCGCGGCATTCGAAAACCCTTCCTCCAGCTTCCCGGTCAGCCGTTGGCAAATCAGCTCGGCCATGTAGTTCTGGCGGCTGGTGGAGTAGCCCGACTTAGTCCGGGCCATGACATCAGCCAGGCGACTCGCTGTGACCTTGCCGCAGCGCGCAGCAAACCATTCAGGGGTGCGTTGCTCCATCATTCAGCCTCCATCTCTGCGACATTGACAGGTTCGGCGTTGTCGACAGCAAGACTCATGTCATACATACGTCGCTTCTCAACTGCGCCGATCACCTGCTTCTCTTCAGCGCTCAGCGCCACCCAGAACTCCTGATACTTAACGGTTCCAAGGCGCGCGGCTGACTCACCTTTTGCGATCAGAACCGGGCGACGGCTATCTGATTCATGGCCCGCATGAACCTCTGCCGTTGTTCCTTCAATAACTCGCTCTGCCTCGTCCTGGTCGAAGATGCCAGCGAAACCAAAGGCCAGACGCGCGCACTGGATCAGCGTCTTGTGGCGAAGCATGCGGGTAGGGTGGGACTGCCATGGCTGAGTGTTGCGTTTACACTCTCCCATGTACTCAGTGACAATGGTCGGGTGCTTACGGTCTTTGCGGTAAATCTTGCAGGTACACGCGCCTTCCTCCTTGTCGTAAGAGAACTCCATGCCGTCAAACTGAGGATGTTCGTTGATAATGCGAGCCCATCCATCAACGCCGACGACTGGGACAATCCCGCCTTTATCTGGGAATGCGTAAATCTCTTTCGTCCATGGGTTCAGGCCGTACTGGTTGGCGACGATCAACAGGGCTGTAAACTGCTCGTCCGTGACGTTGCCACCTTTGAACGCTGTATTCTTCAGCGTATTCATCAGGTCTGTACCGGCATCCATGCCGAGGCGAGCGGCCAGTTTCCCGGCCATGGTGGAAAGTGCAGTACTCATTGTTAAATCCCTCAAAAATTAAAACGGGCAGCCGGTACGGTGTTCCCAGTCGTATTCCGCCTGGGCGTAAGCAACTGCCGAAATGAAATCGTTATAGGCCTCGCCAGCTTTATCGCTGCGAAGTCCTTCGTATGGGCTGGAGTCAATCGGTACGGAGAAGTGGAAGAGGCCGGACGGCTCTTTAGGCATCATGTCGATGATTTCCCGAGCCCGGTCATCGATCCACTTTTCTTTCTCGTCGTCGAGTTGCTGTTCAACCCAGCGCCGGTCTTCGATACGGTCGTAAGTGAGGAATGCGTTCATGGCTGAACTCCTGAAATTTGGATGTGCAGATCCCGCCCGCATTGAGCCAGGCCGATCGGTTGAATAGGGTGGTTGGTATCAGTGAACCATTGGCTCGCCGCGCTCATTCAGCAGCACAACGACGGAATCACTTTTGATGATGGTTTTTTCGAAGATGTTGAAGGCGTACAGGCCTTTCTCAACGTTCGCAGAGGCGCGATAAGTTTTGCCGTGGTGTTGCAGCATTGTACCCGGTAAAACCTCGCCACGTGGCACTGATGCGGTGCCGTAGTGCATTCCAATCATACCTTCACCTCAACCTGTTCCAGGAGGCCAGCGATATGCATCTGCCAGCGGTTAAGCGTCAGCTTGTCGCGCGGTGCCGATACCGACGTCAGCTGCCACTCGTTATCGTTGAGTTTTTTGGCGGTGTGCTGCTTGCCATTGTGGGTGACTGTCATGATGCCTCCCGCTTTTCTTTGAGGTCGGCGCGGAGGTGAATCTCGTCGCCACTCGGCAGAGGTATGACGATGATGTCATCGCGAGCAACCATCAGGTGTGCTACAGCGAAAATAGCCTCGTCTGTCACATCAAACTTCTCGCCAGTGAACTGACGAACGCCGGGCGCCAATTTGCCTGGCTTTGACCGACCCGCGAAGATTCGCTTCGTCAGGCCCGAAAAACCTACTGTGATTGGGTTGCTCATAAATCCTCTTGGCCTTATCGCGGCGAACGGAACAGTTAATACAAGACTTCTGCGCTAATGGGCGGTGGATGGCCGCCGGTTGTCATAACTAAGCCGCCTCGGTGAAGCGACTGAGGTATGAAAAACCCGCCGGAGCGGGTCTTATGGTTCATCAATTTCAAGCTGAACAGCCAGGCCAGCTGCAACCGCTTCTGGCATTAGCTCTTCGAGCGTTTTCTGATCTGCCTGCCATTGCCTGCGGAGAATCGAAATACTTTCCCTGACGCACAACTGGCGCCGCCTGAGTGCATTAACAGTTCTGTTCAACTGCTCCTTATCCATCGCGTTACCCTCTGTCGTTACCCGCTGATTCGGGAGAAATGCTTTGGCGATTGGATGGCCGGCGCTGATCTCCGGCTTACTGGTTAGAGCGCCCGCACTACCAGTGACTCTGTCTTGAGGCGCAGATTGGTTACTGCTTGCCATGAGCGCTGTGAATACATCGGTCGAGCATCAGCCTGCTCATTCATCCAATCCCAAAGCACTTCGCCACACTCTCGCAGTGGCCGCGCTCATGCCCTTGAGTACTTGTCGCTCATCGCCGCTCATAACCGGTGCGCGTTTGGCGTTCGCGCTGCTTTACCGGCATACCCTTTTCCTCGATTAACCCTGACCAGCGGTATGTCGCAGTTCGGACCTGCGTCTGGCTCTCATAGAGACTCGGGGCCACATCATTACTGCGGCTTGCAAGTGCGGCCTGTCCGCTTTAGTGCTTCATTGGAATCACTCCTCTAAGTTGAATCAGCGCCAACTCTCTGCCAGTGTTGCCCGTTCTCACGCCGTTCTCGCTCTCGCGCGGGGATACTCTCTCACCGACCGGATCGCACCCGGTGATACTGCACGTTTACGTGTAGGGGTCTTAACAGGTCATTGACGCTGTAAATCTGCATGTTGTTAAAAAGCAGGCGACTTGCTGTCCGCCGCTGGCTAACTTCGCTCAGCTGTCGATGTTTCGTTTCGATGAGCTAACAATAGCTAAAGCGATTATTTGAGTCAATCGCCAAAACGATATTTATCATCGATAAACCGATAATTGCATGATTGTTAAAGCGATTTTTATTGAAATTTATTTACGTGGTATGCTGAATTTTTTGGAGGGGGATACGTATGGACCATAAAGAATGGGTTGATAAGCTCCGCTGGCTAAGTCCAGAGCAGATCGTTCAGGTTCACTTTGGACTTCAGGAGGATATCAAGAAATATTACAAGCTGAGGGGAGAGGGCGATAACCTCGCAAGGGCCGAGCATTTATGCGAGCAGATGATTGCGCTGTCTGAATTGGCGTTCCCGGCTTTGCGTCATGCTCATGACAAAAGGGTGGAAGAGTACGAATCGTTAACTGGAAATAAGTATCCCAGTGAATTTTATCCTCCTTCACATTATGGGTACTCTCAGTTGTCAGTCATCCTGAAAAAAAGAAAGGAGTTTCAGCGTATAGAGGATATACGTGAGAAGTTGATTAAAGAGGGTTGGAGATGCTAGCCCGGGAGCCGGGCTATGCGAAGCGTTTATAGTCGATGGACTGTCTGAGCAACACCTTCGCCATCACGTAGAACGCGTCCTCATCCTCAGGTTCGACGTACCATTTTTCGTAAATCGGGTTGTCGGATATTACTGCCAGGCGGTCACGCTGCATCTGAAGACGCTTAACATGGAGGGTTTTGCCGAAGACAAAGACATATACCCCGTCACCGTCAAAATGTGTAACGCCGGTATCAACGAAGATCTGATCGCCTGGCGAAATCGTCCCATCCATACTGTCGCCATTGACGGTAATGACTTTAACGTGCGTAGCTGGCCGGTTGCCAAATAAAGCGCGCGCCTGTTCAGTTGTGTATTCGATGGCACGAATAGTTTCAATGAAATCGCTGGTTACCAGTGTGCCTGGCCCAGCACTGGCTTTAACGTCGAGTACATCCACGCGATAAATCCCATTCAGTGACGGCTTAACCTGGTATAGCGCAGTTGGCTCCCTGGCGCCACCGGCAGCCATTTCCCCCTCACCAGTAGAAAGCCATTCAGGGCGAACACCAAGTACAGAGGCAATCTCAACGGTTTTTCGAGAGCCTTTAGCATTCTTTAGTAACTTATTTACGCTGGACTGAGCCATGTCGACCTCTTTAGCTAATCGACCCTGTGTATATCCAGCGTTTTCCATTGCCTGCGCTAAGCGCTCCGAGAATCCCATATTCACCTCTGTTAATGACTCCTTTAACTCTATCGCTCAAGCGATTATTTAGCAAAAAATCGCCTATGCGATTGACATTCGCTAAAGTGATAACCATAATCGCTTTAAACTGATAGCTGAGGTGATTATGAAGACCCCAACAGTAGAGAAGAACTCCGCAGTAGAGAAAGCGATCGCCATCGCTGGCAGCCAGAAAGAACTGGCAAAACGTTGCGGCAAAGCCCAGTCCACTATCTGTGACTGGCTTAACGGAAAGAAACGCATCTCCCCGGTTCACGTTCCTGAACTGGTGAAAGCGGTTGGTGGTGAAATCCAGGCTCACGAATTCCGCCCGGACCTGCCGTCCATCTTTCCACACCCTGACAACCATGCCGCTTAACGGCGGCCCTAACCACGAAAGGGAAAGCAATGCATTCACTTGCGTATCAACAAGGTAACAAATTTTCGCCAACGGCGATGATTTACCAGAATCGCCGGGAGCCTGATTCCACGGCGTTAAACATCGATGGGATCCGCGCAGCTGTTCGCGCCTGGGCTGCTGATTGCCGCAGCCGTGAATTTGTTGCAGCGCTGATTGTAGAAGAATGGCGGGCAACCGGCGGAACCGGTCTGGATATCCCGACCGACTCGCACCGCCAGATGCAGAAAGTGTTTCGATGGATTGATGGCGATACCGAGTACGCCGCGAACAACATTCGCCAGCTGACGCCGGCAATCATGGCCGTCCTGCCGGTTGAGTATCGCACTCGCCTGATCGGTGCCGATTGCAAAATGTCTCGCCTTGCTGAGGCCGAGAAAGAACTCGCCGAAGCTAAACAGGCCGTGCTGCTGGACGCTCCAGAGCATCAGAAGCTGAAAGAGGTAAGTGAGGGTATAGCGTCGCTGTTTCGCCTTATGCCTGAGCAGGTAGGGCCGCTGATGACGATGGTTACATCGATGTTGGGGGTTATGTGATAGGCACCAGAAAAGAAAAAGCCCTTGAAGCGGTAACTTCAAAGGCCTTCCAAACACTGTGTTACGCCAAGTAACGGGAGTAAGTATGCCAGCAATAAACGAAAAGGCAAATCAGCACGCAACTCATAAATGCTCTTTCTGCGACAGAAGCAATATTGATAGCGACGTGAAAACCATAGTTGCCGGTCCAGGCGTTGCTATCTGCGATAACTGCATTCTGCTTTGTGTCGAAATTATCTTCAAGAAAGGCGGGGAGGCTGCTGATGAACTTAGCAATTAACAATATCTCACCAATCAGGCCTGATTTGCAGGTCGTGGAGCCGCGCGTGGCAGATCTTGATGATGGCTATACGCGTATTGCCAATGAACTTCTGGAGGCTGTCATGCTGGCAGGATTGTCTCAGCATCAGCTGCTGGTCTTCATGGCTGTAATGCGTAAAACATACGGTTTCAACAAAAAATCTGACTGGGTTAGTAACGATCAGTTATCTGCCCTTACCGGCATTCTTCCGCACAAATGCTCTGCTGCTAAAAGCTCGTTAGTGAAGCGTGGAGTATTTACCCAAATCGGGCGTTCTGTCGGCATTAACAAAACGGTTAGTGAATGGGTGAAATTACCCAAAACCGGTAATGAAAATAAACGTTACCTGAAAGAGGTAAATTTACCTGAATCAGGTAAGGAATGTTTACCCGAATCAGGTAACGACACTTACCCAAATAAGGTAAACACAAAAGACAAACATACAAAAGACAATAAAGACAATATTAATAAACCCCCTAAATCCCCCAAACCGGCTTCGTTCGATCCGGCTGGTGTTGACCTTCCTGAATGGCTGTCAGTTTCAGTCTGGAAGTCATGGGTCGATTATCGTCGAGACCTGAAGAAACCGATTAAGTCTCAGCAGACGGTAACCCAGGCCATCAACCTGCTTGAGCGTTGCAAGTGCAGCGGATACCAGCCTGAAGAAATCATCAACCAGAGCATTGCGAATGGCTGGCAGGGTTTGTTTGAGCCAAAGACAGCCAAGCAGCCGCCTCGCGCGCAGTCTCGCGTATCTGAGAACTTTGCTGGCAAAGACTACGGCCAGACTGAAATTCCTGCATGGGCGAGGGACTGATCATGACGCTGGATGAAAAAATCAATCAACTAGAGAAACGCATTACTGAGCTGAGCCAGCCGCCAGTTCAGCATGAAGATATCGAGCTAACTATCAGCACCGAGAACTGCGAAACGCATGGCCCCTTTGAATGCAGGACCAGGCATTTCTTAAACTCTGTCGTGAAAATTCCCCCGCGCCCAAGCTGCTGCCCTGAATGCCTCAAAGAGGAGTTAGGCCGCTTGCAGGCGGAAAGAATTAGCATCAACGAAGCAGCCCGCAAAAGAAACATCGAGCGCCTGCTGGATGGACTGAGCATCCCGGCCAGGTTTGAATCCTGTTCACTGGAGAATTATGAACCGGTGAACGAAGAAGCGAAACGCACCCTGAAGGTCTGTCAGGCATACGCCAGCCGCTGGCCTGAGCGTTTGCAGAAGGGTGGCGGCCTGGTGATGTGCGGCAAGCCTGGAACCGGCAAGAACCACCTCGCATTGGCTATCGCCCGGCATGCAATCACCGAGCACCAAAGCTCAGCTGTGTTCACCACCGCGCTGAAAATTGCCAGGGAGTACAAGTCAACCTGGTCGAAGGGGTCAAGCCGTACTGAAGACGAAGTGATCCGTTACTTCACGAAGCCCGACCTGCTGATTATCGACGAGGTCGGCGTGCAGTTCGGAAGCGACGCCGAGAAGTTGATCATGTTCGAAATCATCAACACCCGTTATGAGCGGATGAAGCCAACTATCCTGATCAGCAACCAGACCCGGGAAGAACTGGCTGCATTCATCGGCGAACGTGTTCTTGATCGCATGAGCGATGGAGGCGGGTGCACTCTGTCATTCACGTGGGATTCTTACCGTTCTAAGGGGGCAGCATGGCCATAACAATTCGTGGGCAGATTCTTGCAGCCCTGCGTAATAACCCGGGCCTGAGCAGTGCTCGTATTGCCAGCATGATCGGCATGACCACCAAAAAGATTTCCGGCCCGCTAAGCACGTTGTTTGCAGACGGCCTTATCGAGTTCGAAGGTAAGCATGGCCAGCGGCTTTATCGGCTGACCAACTACGGCATGAAATACGCACCGGAAACCATACCGGCCATACCGAAGGGAAATTCGAAGCTGGTGCAGCGTACCGAGACGAACGTTATCTGCCAGGAGTGCCGGAACAGTCAGGCGATGAAGCGAGTATTGATGGTTTGGGGGAGGGCAGGGGTATGAGCGAATGGAGTGATTATCGCTGGATGGTTAGGACCATGGCGAAGGATAACGGTGTAACGCTCATCAGCATCGCCAAGCACTGCGGCGTATCGAACAGGAAACTTAATCAGATTCTCCAAGCGGGGCCATCCAAAGAACAGGAAGAACTCATAGCCGAAGCTCTGGGGTGCGCAGGGTGTGACCTTGCGGAAATCCACAGGCAAATGGGCGAGTTATCAGACAAGTACGGGAGGGCAGGGGTATGAAAATTTACATCGCAGGACCAATGACGGGTTACGAAAACTACAACCGTCCGATGTTTAACGCAGTAGCACAGCAGATGTTATCAGGTGGTCATGTGGCATTAAATCCGGCCACGCTCCCGGATGGTTTATCTCAGCGTGAGTATATGGACATCTGCCTGGCGATGCTTCGCTGCGCCGACGCCATTCACATGCTGCATGGGTGGCAAGAGTCGGAAGGTGCTGTCGCTGAGCATGCCATGGCTAAAAAGCTGGGAATTAAAATTTCTTACCAATTTGAAGGGGCTGTCGCATGAAACCAACATACGAAGAACTGGAAGCCAAGTGCGCGGCTCTGGCTGCGGAGTTGCGTGCAGTCGAAGCAATCCACAACGAGGCAGTGTTCATCAAAGATGATCACTATGAGCAGTGCCCGGCAGAAGTTCAGAAGATAATTCGATCGCTGGCTGTGATGCAGATTCCTGCGTACCAGGCTTTCCTGGCTGAAGTGCGGGCCGCCGCAGTAGATGAAGTTTGCCTGAAAATTAGCAATGCAATTATTAATTGCTATCAGGACGAACAAATTGGGCTTGATGCAGCAGCAACTATCTGCGGTGACTTCGCCGCCCAGCTTCGAAAAGGAGTAGCATCATGAACACCCTTACCAAAGAATGGCTCCTGAAAACAATCGCGGAGCTTGAAGAAGAGCGCGATGCGACGCCAGGCGCAGTAAACGAAGATGCAGCCCTGGCTCTGGCTGCGATGAAGATCGCGCTGGCATCGCTCGAAGCGGAGCCTGCCATTCATCGCTGGCGCAGGGTGACCGTTGAGCCATACGGCCCTTATCCTTGGCATTACGGTAATTTTATCGGCTTCTCAAAACCAGTTGATGGGATTGAGGACGAGTATTATTACGCCGCCCCGCCAGCGCCGGTATCTGTGCCGGATGAAGTTACTGCTGAAGATTGCCCGGCATTCGTCAAGTATGACGTTACTGATGCAGATGAGGCATGGGCTCGCGGATTTAACGCCTGCCGCAACGCCATGCTTCAGGGTGCCGATCGACCACAAAACGAACCGCAAAATATTCCGGAAAATATTCCAGCCACACAGTTTAAGCCGGTAGCAGACCTGTACGGCTTAACCTCACCAACTGGCGGTGAAACATCGTTCACTTTCGACGCTGTTGAAGCTCGCGATTTTATTGATGGCGGGTGGTCATGTCAGGAGTACGTGACGCTGGAACGGTATCAGGAAACCCTGTTTCAGGGGGCCGAACCTGTAACGACGGCTTACAAGTTGCCATTCGATCGGTGGCTTTTGCAGCAGACAGGCACCATTGACGTCGAATGTGGATGCGTGATGACGGAGGTTTTTTTCCACTGGTTGCGCGTTGCGTATGAGGCTGGAAACTCTCCGGTGATTCAGGATGGTTGGGTGGCTTGCGTTGAGCGGATGCCTTCCGCAGGGGAACAAGTGTTGGCGTACCGTCCAGACGCGCCGGAAAGTAATGATCCATTAATCAAGATGGCAACGTACGTTGGCGGGTCAGCACACGGACACGGCTTTGATTGCTACTGCAAGCCAACCCACTGGATGCCGCTGCCAGCAGCACCGCAGCAGGAGGATTGAAAATAACTACCATCAATAATTCACCGTTCTTAGATGGATTCCGAAGAGAAATATTATACTATTGAAATTAAAGGGATTTATTTTGTAAAGACCATTCCCTTCCGTGTTTGAATTGATATCATCGTTTTGCAGTCCAATGCAAACCGGAGGGGTTATGATCTGTCCTGATTGTGGTTCAATCGCTATCGGAAAAGAAGTTACTCGCAGAGGGTGGAGTGGCGACTACGTTTGCCATCAATGCGGATGCAACAATGCAAAAGATGCATTTGAAAGTGAGAATAAATCGAAGGAGAAAGCGCCAACATTGAAGTTAAAAAAGAAAGCTTCACCCATTTGATTTTGTAAAATCATCAAGCCATAATCATGTCATCGGAGCCTGAACAACTCCGGTGACTTCTGCGCATTTAAGGGGACTTAAATGCGACCACAATCTGAACTCCTCACCTTGTCACAGATGCAGAAATGCACCTGCGATTTTCTGCATTCTGCGGTTTCCGTTAAGGAGGCCGTATGACTCTGCCAGTAGACGGCATCAAACTCCATCGCGGTAACTTCGCGGCCATCGGCCAGCAGATTCAGCCGTTGCTGGATGCCGGGCAATGCTTCCGCCTGCAGGTTAAGCCGTGGCGCGAGACCCGCAGACTGTCTCAGAACGCGCTCAGCCACATGTGGTACACGGAAATCAGCGAATACCTCATCGCCCGTGGCAAGACATTCGCTACGCCTGAGTGGGTTAAAGACGCGATGAAGCACACCTATCTCGGCTACGAAAGCAAAGACCGGGTAGACGTCGTGTCCGGCGAAGTCACTACCGTACAATCCCTCCGCCATACGTCAGAGCTTGAAACCGGCGAGATGTACATATTCCTGTGCAAAGTCGAAGCCTGGGCGATGAATATCGGCTGCCACCTGACCATCCCGCAGAGCTGCGAGTACCAGCAGCTGCGCGATAAGCAGGAGGCCTGATGTCTACTCCACTTTCCCGCGTCATCACCAACGAAATCTTCCGCGTTCCGGCGCGCCGCAAGCGTAAGCCCGCGGTTAAGCCGTCGGATATCCCGACCCTGAAAGACTATACCGCCCGCCTGGTGGATCAGAAATGGCTGCGTCTCGCGGCACGGAGGAAGCATGCGTAAACCATCCCGCCGTAAGTGCAAAGTATGCGGTGAATACTTTGTGCCGAAATTCCGCGACATCCGGATCCGCTGGTGTAGCCCGGAACATGGCGCAATCCTCGCGATGGAAGAACGCGAAAAGGAGAGGGTTAAGGCCGCGGCGAAACGCATCAAGGAACGCAAAGAGAAAGAGCGCGCGGAACGCCGGGATCTGAAAGCAAGAAAAGTGGCGCTAAAAACGAAACCGCAATGGAGAGCTGAGGCGCAGGCGGCTTTCAATCGGTACGTCCGCCTGAGGGATGCTGGTAAGCCGTGCATCAGCTGCGGCAGGCTGCCGGAGCAGAAGTTTGGCGGAACCATGGACTGCGGCCACTACCGCACCCGCGGCGCAGCGGCGCATCTGGCTTTCAACCTTCACAATACCGCAGCCCAGTGTGTCTATTGCAACCGGGATCGGGACGGCGCGCAAAAGGCTTTTGAACAGGGCCTTATTGAGCGCATCGGTGCCGAAAAAGTAGAGGCGATAAACAACGATAACTCAGTCCGCCGGTTCGATATCCCATATCTGAAGCGCATCAAATCCATATTCACCCGCAAAGCCCGGTCGCTGGAGAAGCGCCGCGCACGTCAACAGGAGCACGCAGCATGAGCAAAATACAGTACCCAATGACTACCGCTGCTGTCTTTGATGACGTGGTGTATCCGATCCATCTTGATGGCGCTCACCAGATAGAGCGCGAGGTATCCGGCGCAATCAATTGGTTTTGTCGCTGGAACAATGAGGAAAAAGCTGTAGTGAAAGCGCACGTCCTTTTCAGTTGCTGGGGCCTTTACCTGACGTACGAACAGCTAATGGCGGAGGCAGCATGAACCACGCCGACTTCCTCCGGTACCAGGCAGAAAGCGTTAAGCGCGCCAGTCTGCCACCAGTAGCAAAGCACAGCCAGCAAACCAACCAGCCACAGAAGGAAGCCGCATGAACAGTCAGCAACTGGAATACGTACGTCAGCAGCTCATTGTGGCGACCGCAGATCTGAGCGGGGCGACGAAAGGGCAACTGGTAGCTTTCGCAGAGAACGCTCAATTTACCGCGACGGCGCGCAGTCGGGGACGGAAGAAAATAACCGACCCGGTCACCGGCCGGAAGGTTAACCCCGACGGCCCGGCGATGAGTGGCAGCCAGTCCCGCGCCAAGGGCTCATCCATCGCACTCGTCAGCCCAGTAGAGTTTGGCACCGCCTCATGGCGCCGCGCAGTGCTGTCACTGGAAGAGCACCAGAAAGCATGGCTGCTCTGGAACTACAGCGAGAATATCCGCTTCGAGTTCCAGGTGGCTATCACCCAGTGGGCATGGGCAGAGTTCCAGGAGCAGCTCGGCGCGAAGAAGGTGGCTGGCAAGACGATGGACCGCCTGAAGAAACTTATTTGGCTGGCGGCGCAGGACGTCAAAGCTGAACTGGCGGGCAAGGATGTATATCAGCATCAGTACTTGGCGTCCCTGTGTGGCGTTAAGCCTGATAACTGGTGCCATAACTACGCCGATTACTGGAGGTCCATGTGCGCCATCTTTAAACGACTTGATGACGACTCTCTTCGTTGCACTGTGAGAACACGATCACAACAAAAGGCGGCTTTTTCGAAGCAGGGTATTGCAAAAGTCAATTAAATAGCATACATTTCATGTAAATCTGATATCGTCGCCATAGCTTCGTAGGTCGACAAAGAATTAAGAGCCTCGCCAATGTGCGGGGCTTTGTTTTTTGTGCTTTATGTAAACCAAGTAGTCTTTAAAAGTTAAAAATCATTTTTTACTTATGTAAAATGTGGCCTCCAGTTAAAACACAGAGGCCTCATCATGAAGAACTTCCAGCTTTACGTTGGCGGCACTAACAACATCATCTATCGTTACGAAATCAGAAAGGTGGATGATGCTTTTAGTGTTCGAATATTCAACGTCAAAAACAAGTTGCACAAAGAGGTCGGTTGTAAGTCGCTTCGCTTTGTGTCAGCTCATGATGTTATCGATGAGTGCACATCGCATTACAGGAGGCACGCTGAAGGCCTAAGAGGCTTTTTACGTGGGCTCAAAATGTGGTGAAGGTGCAACTCAACAGACAGGTCGCTTAGGCGGCCTTTTTATTTGCCTGTAGCTAAGCGGTAAAGCTCCCAAATCATAATTGGATGATTGCTGGTTCGAATCCAGACGGGCGACCCAAACCCACTACCTGGGACCCTTCGGCCATAGAGCCGACATTGCCTTACCCTCATCTTCCTGGCTTGTCGCCAGGTTTTTTATTCCAGGCCGCAGACAATCAATTCCAGATGCCACGTAGCTAACGTGTCTGACGGCCTTTCCCCTACTACCACACAGCACCCCGGAACCGGAGGTGTGGAATGCAACGTATGAACCCAACAGATGGACACAATCTGCCTTACTGGTGGTCAACTCTTCTGGGGTTATTTTCCGTTCTCAGTTTACAGGACTACGTCTTTATTCTCGGCGCGCTGGTCTCTGCATACTTCACGATTAAGACCTATTACGCGAAACGGAAAGAAGAGCGTGAACGGCTGGAAGAAGAAAAGAAACGTACACAGTTACTGGCTAAATACCTTGCTGAGGTAAGCGAGAAACCCCACTCCGAACGTCCGGCATCTGCCGAGGTTGTAACGGAGGCAATGCGGAGAATGTCCAGTGGCGAACTTGAAGCTGAGTAAGAAGAGTGGCGCGGCCGGGATCGTTTGTTCAGTGGCTACAATTATCGCAATCGTGATGAATGCGGGCCATGTCAGGACTAACGAGCGCGGGCTGGAGTTAATCGGCAACGCTGAATCTTGCCGACGTGATCCGTATGTGTGCCCGGCAGGTGTGCTTACTGACGGAATGGGTAATACGCATGGCGTAAAGCTCGGCACCGTTAAGTCTGACCAGCAGATCGCAGCCGAGTGGGAGCGCAACATCCTTGATGCTGAGTCCTGCGTTAACCGCTACGGAAATGGACGCAAGCTGTCTGACAATACTTTCTCGGCAGCTGTATCGGTAACGTTTCGAGCTGGCTGCGGGAACATGCGCACCTCCACGATGTTCTCTCTTCTCAGAAGTGGGGACATCACAGCGGCATGCCACCAGTTCCCTCGCTGGGTATGGGGTGGCGGCAGGGTTCTGCCTGGTCTGGTTACTCGTGCCGGGAAAGAAGAGGCGCTCTGCCTGGACGGTGTGAAATGAGCCGATTAACCGCAATCATCTGTGCTGTCGTTATCTTCCTGCTCGTTACCATGGCCTGGGCGATTAACCACTACCGCGACAACGCCATCACCTACAAAGACCAGCGCGATAAAGCCACTGAGAATCTCCGCCTGGCTAACGACACCATCAAAGATATGCAGACCCGGCAGCGTGATGTCGCTGCGCTGGATGCCAAGTACACCGGAGAACTGGCTGATGCGAAAGAAACCATTGAGCGTCTGCATAGCGATGTCATTGCTGGCCGTAAGCGGCTGCAGCTCAACGCAAACTGTCCCGCGAACGGAGCGACCGGCACCGGCGGCATGGGCGATGCTTCCGGCCCCCGACTTACTGACTCCGCTGAACGGGATTATTTCATCCTCAGAGAGCGAATCGTCACCGTGACGAAGCAGGTTGGCTATTTGCAGGGCTACATCAACACCCAATGTCTGAAATGAGCTATGATTCTGTTTTCAATTATTAAAGGAAGATAATAATGACTAATAGAGAAATAGCTCTTGAGCAAGCCCTTATCGCTGTTATCGGCGCTATCCGAGAAGAGGATGCTGATTTGGAGCGCATAGCAGTTAGGGCTGACATGCTTTTGCTGGATAATTCACCTTATCGAATTGTTGAGCATCCCCATGTCTCAAATGCTTTAACTGAAATTGAAAAAGCACTTAATTTCAAAAAGTAAATCAAGCCGCCTCCGGGCGGTTTTTTTATTGTCATCACCATGGGTATTCCCATCGTAATGGCAATATCCCCACAAGCGGATAAAGAGGCTCTCAATGTCCGACATCTACCAAATCACGCTAACCACCCAAACAGGCGAAACCTTCACGGGCAAGATGTCACGACGTCAGCCTGAGCTGGTTAACGGCTTTGTGCCGCTGGCGACCGAGACGGGACAGTGGCTATATTTCGCGCCTGCCGATGTAAAGCGCGTGGAGTTCACGCCAGTACCGGAAGGGCAGACCGAACAGCCAGCAGAAAAAGCGACGGAGTAACCCATGGTTAACGATGACGAGCGCAGGCCATATCCGCCAGTTAACTTCATCGCCTCCGACAACTGGCAGCCATACACCAGTCTGATCCCCGCTAACGAAGTGCATGAGTGGATAAACCGCCAAATCCTCAGCGATACCGGAAGCATCCATAACCCTGACCACGAACACCTGTTAGAGGCTGACCTCTGCTTCATGTGGGCGTCCGATTCGTTCGCGAAGAAGGGCCGCTACGTTCTCGGTCAAGCCGAACAGGTAATGCTCCGCGCCGGTGGCTGGCAGAAAGCCAGAATGGAACAGCAGATGCATGAATGGTTCGGGCGCATCCCGAAGTTCATCATCACGCTGGCAGCTGACTACTGCTCGCAGTGCAGTGACCTCGAATTCTGCGCGCTGGTAGAGCATGAGCTTTACCACATCGCCCAGGCCACCGATGATTTCGGCGCGCCAAGGTTCAACAAAGAGACTGGGCAGCCAGTGCTTACACTGCGCGGCCACGACGTCGAAGAATTCACTGGTGTCGTACGTCGATACGGTGCCAGCAAAGAAGTACAGGAGCTCGTTGATGCGGCCAATGCGCCAGCAGAAGTGGCTCACATCGATATAGCCAGGTCATGCGGGACGTGCATGCTAAAGCTGGCGTAACGCTTTATTCAGATTGTCATGGAGGTAGCCTGTGGCAGCATTATCGACAGAGGTTAAAGCCTTCATCGTTCAATCACTCGCCTGCTACGAGACCCCGGTAAAAGTCATTGAGCTTGTAAAGGCTGAATATGGCATCGATGTCTCACGGCAGCAGGTGTCGCAATATACGCCCGGCAACGCAATGGCGGCCAAGTTGAGCCAGAAGTGGATTGACCTGTTCAACGCTACCCGTAAACGATTCCAGAATGAGATCGGTGACATTCCGATCGCAAATAAAGCGTACCGGTTGCGCGTTCTCGACCGAATGGCGACCAATGCTGAAAAGATGAAGAACTACGGCATGACCTCGCAGCTTATCGAGCAGGCCGCCAAAGAAATGGGCGATGCCTACACTAATCGCCAGAAAGTCGAGCATACAAGCCCTGATGGCAGCATGACGCCGCAGCCAACAATCATCCAGCTACTGCCTGTTGAGCCAAAGCATGAGTAACGCCGTTCAATTGCCGATCCCCGCGAAGCTTGCGCCACTGTTCACCGCGGTGAATAAGCGTTACCGGTGCTCGCACGGTGGACGTGGCAGCGCCAAGACGCGCACATTTGCCCTGATGACTGCCGTAAAGGCGTATCAGTCGATGATGAACGGTGAAAGCGGCGTGGTGCTCTGCGCGCGTGAATTCATGAACTCTCTGGAAGAATCGAGCATGCAGGAGGTGAAACAGGCGATCCTGTCTGTCCCCTGGCTGGCTTCCAACTTTGATATCGGCGAGAAGTACATCCGCACCATCGACAAGAGCGTTAACTACGTGTTCTGCGGTCTCCGGCATAACCTCGACAGCATCAAGTCGAAAGCTCGCATCCTGCTTTGCTGGGTTGATGAGGCTGAATCAGTCAGCGAAATAGCCTGGCAGAAGCTGAGCCCGACCGTTCGTGAGGAAGGTTCAGAGATTTGGGTGACGTGGAACCCGGAGCGCGACGGCAGCGCAACGGATAAACGTTTCCGCAAAGAAGCCGGCGACGACTGCATTACCGTTGAGATGAACTATACGGATAACCCGTGGTTCCCTGACGTGCTTGAAGGTGAGCGACAGAACGATCAGCGCCGCCTCGACCAGGCGACATATGCATGGGTGTGGGAAGGCGCTTACCTCGAAAACTCCGATAAGCAGGTGCTGGCCGGTAAATACCGGATTGCTGAGTTCTCGGACCAACTATGGAAAGAGGCCGATCGTCTGTTCTTTGGTGCCGACTTCGGTTTTGCCAAAGACCCCAACACGCTTGTTCGCTCGTTCATCCTGCACAACCGGCTTTACATCGAATACGAGGCATACGGGCAGCAGACAGAGCTCGACCACATGCCAGAGCTATACGACACAATCCCCGGATCGCGTGACTGGCCCATCAAGGCCGACTCGGCACGACCCGAGACGATCAGCTATCTCAAGCGGCAGGGCTTCAACATCTCAGCCGCCGAAAAATGGCAGGGGAGCGTTGAGGACGGTATCGCGCACCTTCGCGGATTTGACGAAATCATTATCCATCCCCGCTGCAAGAACGTCGCGCGCGAGGCCCGCATGTGGTCGTACAAAACGGACCGCATCACCGGTGAGGTGTTGCCGAAGCTCGCCGATGGTTACGAGCATTGCTGGGACGGTATTCGTTACAGCCTCGACGGACACATTAAGCGCAAGGGCCAGATGGCTGGCATGATGATCCCTAAGAGATTAAGGGGAGCGTGATTTAAAGTTGGACGGATTGATGCCGATAACATGTTGTTAAATCAACCTATGGAGGCGTCATGATTGATCAGAAAACTGTAGTACAAGTTAATTACGGACAAGAAAAAGACGTTGTTTTGGGAGAGATTGTTAAGTTCAGCTATTACCAGCCGACTCCTGGCGGGCATATTGAGGTTACAGCAAGTGGTATTCTTTCAGACTGCTCTTCAGTTTGCAAAGAATTGGTCGCACGCGTAGGCGAGATGATTCAGGTACGCCTTGTATCTTCAGTAAGTAATTCTGAGTTTACTATCAAACTTGACCAGTTATCAGTTAACGAATCCCCTGTAGATCCAGGTGCAATCGAAATTTTCTTATCAGGCATCCAGCCAGATAAGTAATAAACACTAATTACGTTATAGGTCGCTACGGTGGCCTTTTTTATTGCCATAAACCCACCACCGGACAATCCATGAATGACAAATTAACTCTCGCCGTCAACCATGCGTTGAACGATGCGCGGATGGCGCGCGCCCGTATGGGAATGATGGCGCCAACGATGGGGCTGGACAATAAGCGCCATTCAGCATGGTGCGAGTATGGCTTCCCTGAGCAGGTAACCTACGAAAACCTTTATGCCCTGTACCGTCGCGGTGGTATCGCTCACGGTGCCGTTGAGAAGCTGGTGGGCAAATGCTGGCAGACTAACCCGGAAATCATCGAGGGTGACGATGCCGACGAGAGCGAAAACGAAACTGCCTGGGAAAACAAGTCAAAGCAGGTATTCAACAACCGGTTCTGGCGCTCATTTGCCGAGGCGGATCGTCGTCGCCTTGTCGGTCGTTATGCAGGCATCCTTCTGCACGTCCGCGATGAAAAAGACTGGAACCTTCCGGTTACCAAAGGGCGAGGATTGCAGAATGTTTCCGTGGCATGGGCCGGATCGCTAACGGTGAGCGAGTGGGACACTGGGCTGAACTCGAAGACTTACGGTCAGCCGAAAATGTGGCAGTACGCCGAACGCTTGCCGAATGGTTCAAGTCGCCGCGTCAATATCCACCCCGATCGCGTTTTCATCCTTGGTGATTACTCAGACGATGCTATTGGCTTCCTTGAGCCAGCTTATAACGCCTTTGTAAGCCTGGAGAAGGTAGAGGGTGGATCCGGCGAGTCATTCCTGAAGAACGCCGCTCGCCAGTTAGCACTTAGTTTCGACAAGGAAATCGACTTTGGCAGCATTGCATCTATGTACGGCGTTAAAGTAGATGAGTTGCAGGATAAATTTAACGACGCTGCACGCGAGATGAATCGCGGCAATGATGTGCTGCTTTCTCTCCAGGGGGCCAGCGTAACCTCCCTTGTTTCTCCGGTTTCTGATCCGTCTCCAACCTATAACGTAAACCTGCAAACAGCCGCCGCAGGAGTTGATATTCCTACGCGTATTCTGGTTGGTAATCAGCAGGCCGAGCGCTCCAGCACCGAAGACCAGAAATACTTTAATGCTCGTTGTCAGTCGCGCCGCGTAGACCTCTCTTTCGAAATAGAGGACTTCTGCGACAAGCTTATTGACTTGCAGATCGTCGATTCAGTCAGCCAGAAAGCAGTTATCTGGGATGACCTGAACGAACAGACCGGCACTGAGAAGCTCACTAACGCCAAGACAATGGGTGAGATTAACCAGACCATGCAGGGCAGCGGCGATGAACCCGCGTTCACCCGTGAAGAGATTCGCACGGCTGCGGGCTATGACAATGACGACGAAGAGCCTTTAGGAGAAGAGGATGGCGGCGAAGAAGACGAAGCCACCGATTCTGCCGCGTAACTATCAGGATCCGACCGGAGCCGATGCGCTGGAACGCCGGGCAATGAAAGACTTCGCCAGGCGCATGAATAAGATTGGCAAGGCGTACAAATCAGCACTCGACAAAATACCTTCCTCCCTCGCAGTAAACGCCCGATACGAATACCAGCTAAACCCAGCGCTACTTTCCATCATCCTGAACGATGCCAGTTACCTGGTTGATCAGGTGCTGCTTGAAGGTGGCGATTACGACCTGTGGTTTTACGAGTATATCGATCTGGCATCGGAGAAAGGGACCGGTCAGTCGTTCTACAACCTCAGCCAGCAGTCGCCGGTGTACGCCGCTGGTCGTGAGTCGCTGGCGTCCATCCTCGCAAGCGACCCGTACCAGCAACGCATGGCGCTGGTGCATGCCCGTGTGTTTGAGGAAATGAAGGGACTGACGGCAGAAGTTAAGCGCGACATGGCGCGCGTGCTGACTGATGGCGTGGGCCGTGGTCTCAATCCGCTGGACATTGCCCGCAACCTGACTGACCAGACCGGCATCGAGAAGCGCCGGGCAAACCGTATAGCACGCACTGAAGTGACTACCGCGCTGCGCCGGGCTAAGTGGGATGAAGACCAGGAGGCGAATGACCTTTACGGCCTTAAAACGCTGCTGGTTCACATCTCGGCTCTGTCACCGACAACCCGACATACCCACGCAGTGCGCCATGCCCACCTCTACACCAATGAAGAGGTCCGTGACTGGTACAGCAAGGATGGCAACTCCATCAACTGCAAATGCAGCCAGCAGTCGGTGCTGGTGGATGCGGACGGTAATCCGGAATACCCGGACACCATCACGAAACTCAAACAGGAATATAAATCGATGCAGGCGCGCGGTTACGCCTGGGCGGAGAAATAACTATGCCTATGCAGGTCAATATCACCACGAAGGTGAACAGCCAGTCTATCCGGCGCGAAACATACAACGGTCGCGAGCATCTGGTGCTGCCGAGCTACACGCTGCCGGCAAACGTCGTCATGAATGGCGGGCTGTACACACAAGAGCAAATCGATGCCCACTATCAGGGTCTGGAAGGCACCCTGGCGCCGCTGGGCCACCCTCAGGTTAATGGTCAGTTCGTGTCTGCTTTCTCGCCAGAGGGGATTAACGCAGGCCATATCGGCGCATGGAACCGCAACGTTAAGAAGTCCGGTAATCGCATTTACCTCGAAAAGTGGGTTGATGTGTCCCGCGCTAGTGAGTCGGAAGGCGGTAAAGAACTGCTTGAACGTGTCGCTGCCATTGAGCGCGGTGAAGACGTTCCACCGATTCATACCAGTGTGGCCGCATTCCTCGACCAGCTTGAGCCGAACGAGCAACAACGCGCTACCGGAGCTGAGTGGGTAGCTGATATCCACGGCATGGACCACGACGCGATCCTGCTGCACGAAGTTGGAGCCGCTACTCCGGAGCAGGGCGTTGGCCTGATGGTTAACGCCGATCTTGCGCAGCCGCTTAAGGCGAACTCCGGAGCGCTGGTGGGGGAATCCTACCGTGAGCGTGAACAGCGTCTTGACCGCGCAGCCAAAGCAAAGTTTGCATCGGGCCCGGATGAATACGCCTGGGTGGCTGACTTCACTGACTCGCAAGCGGTAATCATCCGCAACGGCGGAACTGCTGAGGTGTTTGGGTACAAGTCTGAGGGCGGAGTTATCACCTTCGACGATACCGGCACCGCAGTAGCGCGCCAGGAGTCGTGGGTCGCAGTCGTAGCTAACAAATTCAAAGCTCTATTCACACCGCAGGAACAGCCTGCACCAAACCACAAAACGGAGGGCGACATGCCTTTAACCAAAGAAGAACTGGAACAAATCGGCAGCATGATCGGCCAGGCTGTTGCGACCAATACTGAAGCGGCTATTAAGCCTCTCGCGGAAAAGGTTGATGCGCTACAGGCCAACCAGAAGCAACTCGCTGACACCCTGACCGCCAACTCACGCGCTGAAGAGAAAGCCAAGCGTGATGCGGTTGCTAAGGTCCATGGCGACATCGTGGCCAACGCGCTTTCTGGCGATGCGCTGGACGCAATGTTCAAGTCGCTGGGCGAAGCTGCTCCGCTGGGCACCAACAATGCTCAACAGCACAAAGAAACCGGCGCACCTGCCGCAGACGAACACTTCAAGTAAGGAGCCGGAATAATGCCACGTTATCGTCGCGTTAATATCGACGGTCAGTCTCTGTACAAGACCGAAACCCGCACTACGGCCGCCGCGTTGCTTCCAGGCACCGCCGCAACCATCAACTCATCCGATAAATTCGCTCAGGCCACAGCGCTAACCGGCCGCCTGTACATCATCGATGTCGGTTATCACCAGGGCCTGACCATCACCGAATCAATCCCAGCCGGTGATTCGGCAGTAGGCAACTACGTCGAAGAAGGTCGTGAGCTTGCGCTGCGTTGCCTGCCTGGTGCGTATAAAAAAGACAGTCCGATCAAGCTGAGCACTGCTGGTCAGTTCACCCTTGCCACCTCCGACACTGATTCAGTGATCGGCTACAGCCAGGATGAATACACCATCGCGGCCAGCACCACCGATTATATTCGCGTGCGTATGCGCGTTGGCACCGTCGCCGCCGCTAGCGCTTAACAAAAGGAACAACGCACATGTATTTTTCAAAAGACACACTGGCGGCAAACTCCCGCCTCGGTGGCCACTGGAGCGAACTGTGGGCAAACCGCAACATGTGGAACCTTCAGAACGATTCCATCATTGCAGCTAACCGCGCGATCATGACGCCTGACATGCTGGCCTGTAACGCCGTTGGCGGTTTCTCCCGTGACTTCTGGGCTGAGATTGACAACCAGGTGCTGCAGCTGCGCGATCAGGAAGTCGGCATGGAAATCGTGAACGACCTGATCGGCGTTCAGACGGTGCTGCCGGTCGGTAAAACCGCCAAGCTGTATAACGTAGTTGGCGACATTGCTGACGACGTGTTAGTAAGCATCGACGGTCAGGCGCCATTCTCCTTCGACCACACTGACTATGCCAGCGACGGTGACCCCATTCCGGTGTTCACTGCTGGTTACGGTGTTAACTGGCGTCATGCTGCTGGCCTGAACTCTGTGGGCATTGATCTGGTCCTGGACTCGCAGATGGCTAAGATGCGCAAGTTCAACCAGAAGCGCGTCAACTACTACCTGAACGGCGATTCAAAAATTCAGGTTCAGTCCTACCCGGCGCAGGGCATCAAGAACCACCGCAACACCAAAAAGATTAATCTCGGCTCTGGTGCCGGTGGCGCGAACATCGACCTTACCACCGCTGACATGACCGCGATCTTTGCGTTCTTCGGTAAAGGCGCATTCGGTACTACCGCCCGCACGAACAAAGTCGCCGCATACGATGTAATGTGGGTTTCCCCGGAAATCTGGGCAAACCTGGCGCAGCCGTACGTGGTGAATGGCGTTGTAAGCGGCACTGTATTGCAGGCGGTTCTTCCGTTCGCGCCGGTGAAAGAAATCCGCATGAGTTTCGCGCTGACCGGTAACGAGTTTATCGCGTACGTTCGTCGCCGTGACGTGATCTCACCACTGGTGGGTATGGCTGTAGGCGTTGTTCCGCTGCCGCGCCCACTGCCTAACGTTAACTACAACTTCCAGATCATGTCTGCTGAAGGTCTGCAAATTACCGCAGACGATCAGGGGTTGTCTGGCGTTGTCTACGGCGCTAACCTGGCGTAAGGAAACAGCATGGCTAAATACGAAGTTGTGCGCCCATGGTTCGGCGTGAAGGTAGGGCAGGTGGTGGAGTTGAAAGAACTTCACCCGGCGCTGAAGTCTAACGTTCGTCTCATGAATGGTGAGGCAGGCGGAGAACTTACCCCTTCGACGCCTGATGCCGGTACCGGTGAGAAATCCCGCAAAGAGGTTATCCAGGCTCGTCTGGCTGAGCTGGGCATTGAGTTCAAAGGCAACCTGGGCGCTGAAAAGCTCAGTGATCTGTTGCCAGACGGCGAACTCGAAAAGCTTTTCCCTGCTGAATAACAGCCGCCGCTAAGGCGGTTTTTTTATGCCCCGCTCCGGCGGGGTATTTCACGGAGTCGATAATGGTAACTCTCGAACAGGCGAAGGAGTATCTGGAGAGCCAGGGAATTACCATTCCCGATTTTGTTCTTCAGGCTCTCGTCGACCAGGCCAACAGCATACAAGAGTGTCTTGATGCGCATTATCCGGCATCGACCGCGCTGCTGATTCAGCTCTATCTGCTGGCGCTTATGGGGCTCGGGCAGGGTGATAAGTACATCTCCAGCCAGACAGCTCCAAGCGGGGCGTCGCGATCTTTCATGTACCAGTCGTTCACCGATCGCTGGAAAGCATCAGTGAACATGCTGCGCGGGCTGGATAAGTACGGTTGTGCAACCTCCCTTATTCCTGCCGACCCTACCGCCACCCCGGCATTCGCTGGTATCTGGATCGGGAAGGGCGGCTGCATGTGCGGGGGTAAGTGATGAAGTACAAATCAGTGACGGAAGGCAAGCCGAAGCCTCTCACCCGCGTATGGGTCGAAACCGACACCGGGCGGGAGACTACCGGCTACGTGAAATCGGACGGCGAGTGGTTCATCAACTGCCCGCGCATCCGGGCGACCGGCGCGAAGGTGCTGCGCTGGAAGGAGGGCTGATGTCATCAGTAGCCAACTGGAGTTACACCGCCACGGCGACCATCTGGCGCAAACTGGAAGGAAATGACGAATACGGCGATCCGCTTGGCTATGCCGAACCTGAGCAAATCCTCTGCGATTACGAGGGCGGGCTCAGTAAGAAGTTAGCCAGCCTGGGCGCTGAAATCGTCGTTAAGAACACCGTCTGGACGGAGTTCGCGCTGGCGGCCGCGGGTGATTACCTGCTGATTGGCGTTTCGACTGAAGCGGACCCGGTTGTGGCTGGTGCCGACGAGGTGCGGCAAGTTATTCGCTACGCCGACACGTTCGAGCGTGTGGCGGATGATTATGCGATACTGACAGGCATCTAACTACGGAGACTTTATGGATATCGATTCGCTCACAATGTCTATCTCAGTGCTGGCGGTGGCTATTTCTGTTTATGTCGCTGTACTGGTTCCTGAGAAGAACTCCAAGCAGATTGAGTTTACACCCCGCGATCAGCTTCCACCCGAGGTGAGAAAGCTCATTGAGAATGTTGATGAGCTTGAGCGCAGGGTTAAGTTACTCTGATTACGCCATCCTGACTGGCATATGATTTATTCACGAACTCCCATATTGAGGCTGATAATGAAGGTATTAATTTTCGAGGAAGGGAAATACTCAGTGGTGATCACGGAGAAAAATACTATTTCACTCGAGAATAAGTTTGGCTATCGTTATGAGCGCCCGGTATCTACCTATGCTAACAGCGTTATGAACAAATTCATTCGCTGTGTAATGATCGACATTCCTGACGATAAATTACTCAATCAAGCGTTAAGTGAATATGGCGAAGAAATGAAAGTCTCAAAAATACGCTGGGTTGACGTCTACTCTCCATACGGAGAGTGGCAAGACGATAATGGTATAATCGTGAAGACTCCAAGTATTTTTCGCGCCACCTATAACAACATTAATCTCATGGTTGTGATGGTAGATGTTAAATCGGCTCCTGGACATGGCGAACCATCTGTGACTGCAAAACGCCCGCAGTTCATTGATGAAGATAACCTCGATTTTGTGAAGGTTGATGGTAACTTCATCGTATTAAAGTAATCATTAATCAAAGAGATAAGGTCGCTTAGGCGGCCTTTTTTATTGCCTGGAGAAAGCCATGGGTATCAAAGTGAAGGGCATCAGCCAGGCGAAGAAGCACCTGAACGATGTCATCAACGACGTTAAGGGCCGTAAGGTAATTCGCGCGCTGCAGTCAGCGATGATTCTTATCGGTGCCCGGGCGGCCTATTACACCCCGATCGACACCTCCACGCTGATTAACAGCCAGTTCCGGGAAATCGACGCGGGCGGCGTGCTCATCACCGGGCGCATCGGCTACTCAGCCAACTATGCCGCGTACGTTCATGAGGCGTCAGGCAAGCTGAAGGGGCAACCGCGCGCGCACTTCGGCGTTACCAGCAACCGGTCTGAGTTCGGACCTCAGAAACCGAAAGAGTTCGGAGGCGGTACCGGAACTGGCAACTACTGGGATCCGCATGGTGAACCGCAATTCTTAACCAAAGGCGCGAATGACGAGCGCGATAACGTTGACGCGGTGATGCGCAAGGAGCTTTCGCTATGACACCCATGATGCACGAGCGGGTGCGCAACATGTTCGGCGACGCCGGGCTAACTACCGGTTTCACAGTGCAGCAGCTTATGTACGACGACCCAGGTGACCTGTCGAAGGCGATCATGGTATTCAGGCCAAACGGCGGGTCAAATATCCGCACCGATCTCGGTTCTGAGTATCACGTCCTGGTTGATGTCGTAGGCGCGAAAGATAAGCGCAAAGACGCGCTCAACGCTGTGCAGCGCATCGTCGACTACGTCCAGGCTAACCCCATGGCTGACGAGTGCGTCGGCTACATCCAGAACATGGGCGCAATTCCCGCGCCGGTGCTCACAGAAGAAGGGCGAATAGTCTTCCGACTCCAGTTCGCCTGCACTTACGGCGAATAGCCATCCCAACCAAATAACCCGCTCCGGCGGGTTTTCTTTTTTATACGTCAAAGAGGAGTTTCACATGGCTAATTGCCAGAACTCGAACGAGCGCCTGTTCGGCGGTGCGGTCGTGCTGGAAGTCGCCGATGGCTGCCCGGACGTCAAACCACTCGAAGATGAGTGGATGGCGCTGGCCGCTGGTACATCGAAGGGCTTCGACTTCAACCCAAACTCGGTTACCTCTGATGCGGATGACGGCGGCGGCTATGTCGAGACCATCATCACCAACAGTGACTTCACCCTGAGCTTTGAAGGCGAAGTGCGAAAGAAGGACAAACTGGATCAGTACGGCGTTGGCAAGTTCATCAAGTATTTCGCTGACGAGCTGAAGGCCAAGCGCCAGCCTGGGATCTGGGTGCGCATGGATTACGGCCCGGTCGAATTCGTCGGCTACATGAACATCACCGCGCTGAGCTCTGACGGTGGTACCAACGACATCGTCACGTTCTCTACCGAGTTTAAAGTCGGTGATGCAACCACCATCGAAGTGAACGAGCTGACTGCTGTAGCAGTGACTGGCGTAACGGTAACTCCGGCAACCAGCACCGGCACAGCAGGCGGTACCAGCACCTTTACGGTGAATGTTGCTCCAACCGGCGCAACCAATAAAGAGTTCACTGTAGCGTCTACCGACGCGACCATAGCAACTGCTACTGCGTCCGGCACCACCGTTACTGTGAATCGCGTCGCCACCGGCAGCGCGCAGATCATCATCAACACCGAAGACGGCAACTTTGTGGCCGTGCATACGGTTACCGTTACCTAACGGACATTCCAAAGGGCGGCGTGCTGCCCTTGATAATGACCGTTTACTGGAAGGACTATGACCGCTTTAACCGATATTGGCGAACTCTCTATCAGCGACAGCCGCGAAGGCGGGAAAGACTACCTGCTCAGGCCTTCATTCGAGGCTATGAACAGGATCGGCACGCCGGAAGAGATTGTCCAGACGTACGCCACCATACACGGCAATGACGTTGCTCAGTTGATTGAGGTGTGCGCTGGCACGCTGGGGCGCTTTCCTGAATGGCTATCTCCATCATTCAATCGCTCTGCTGAGAAGCTTTTATCAACGTGCATGCTGGTACTTCAGGCGTGCTGCGATGACGACCTGACACCAATGATCGGCGAGTGGAAGGGGTGGCGGCACTGCGTCGTCTACCGACCGGGCAGATTGCCAAAGAACGACATAATTGTGCTGGCTCAGCATCTCATGCAGCACGGTGTAGTCGGAAAAGCCAAGGTTAGGCAGTTACAGCGCCACGAAACCGGCGAGACGACAACGGAGTTTAAGGCGATGGAATATATCGTCGCCGCTCAGACTCATTTCAGGATGAGCGAGGAAGAGGCGGCCAGGCTGACAATGACAAAATTTCAGCTGCTGCTGGCGGCGAAATACCCGGACCAGAAAGGCTTCACTCGCGAAGAGTACGACAGCATCGCCGACGAATACCTGGCTAAGCAGGCCGCGCGAAGGGCAAAAGCAAAGCAATAACCGGAGAATGACATGGCAGGTGAGAAGAACGCCGGTAGCATCGTTTATGAAGTCAGCGCCAATATTGAGCCGCTGCTACAAGGCGGGAAACAGGCCATTGATGCTCTGGATAAACTGGATGCTGCAGCACAGCAATCCGGCAAGGGAATGGATAACCTCGACCAGAGTGCGTCTCAAACTGGATCCGCGTTTACTGAACTGGCTGGTTATGCCAACTCCATGGATAACCAGCTGCGCAAGCTGAACACCAACGTGAGCGGAATTGCCCGCGCTATGGGAGAGGCCCGCAGCGGTACCGGCGGTGCGAGCAGTGAATTCAGCCGTGCCGAATCCATCATCGAGGCGCTGGGTAACCAGTTGGCTGTGCTGGATGAGGCACAGGAGAATGGCGCGCGCAGTGCCGCTATTCTGGCTGCGCAGTTGCGTGCCGGGTCGAAAGCGACAGACGAAGAAAAGCAGAAGATCGGCGATCTGACTGGTCGCCTGTATGACATGAAAACTGGCGCTGAAGGTGGCGCTAAAGGTACCGGCGCATGGAAGTCCAGCATGCAGCAGGCCGGGTACCAGGTGCAGGACTTCATCGTACAGGTTCAGGGTGGGCAGTCCGCTCTGGTGGCGTTCGCTCAGCAGGGTTCACAACTCGCTGGCGCATTCGGCCCGGGCGGCGCAGTAGTGGGGGCATTCATTGCGCTCAGTTCAGTGATTGCTGGCGTGCTGATCACCTCGCTTAATGGTGGTAAGACCGCCATGGACGCGCTGAAAGATGCAGCCGAAGCGATGGACAAGGTTATCAACGTCTCGATCAATGGCGTGGCCGCGCTGTCAGACAAATATGCGTACCTGGCGAAGACAAACGCTGAGGTCGCAACGCTGATGCGTAACCAGGCGCTCCTGGAGTACAACGAGGCGATCAACAAAATACCGAAAGCTATCAGTGACGCATCAAGTTCTCTACTGTCTTTCGGTGATAAAGCATTGTCGGCGTTCTCCGGCGGCTATGCATCGGTTGATGGATTTAATGACCGTCTGGCTACTCTGGAAATCACCACCGATAACTATGCCGAGGCAGTTAAGCAGGCATACGGCGCAGGTCAGGCGTTCCAGGCTACTGCGAACAGCATCGGCAATACCGTTGGAGCTGTAGCGGATAAGTTCGGCATCACCGAGCAGAAAGCCTTTGAGCTGAGCAAGCAGCTTTCAGATATTGCCAAAAACCCTTCGCCAGAGGCTTTGCAGCGTTTGGCTACAGAGTTGCAGAACACGCAGAGCTCTACTGAAAAGGGGCAAACAGCGCTCACAGCGTTCGTTGGTAAGTTGGTGGAACTTTCGCGTGAGGCGGTAATCGCCAAAGGCAACGTCGCGGCGCTCAAGCAAGAGACAGACAACCTAACCAGCGGCCAGAAGAACCTGATCAAGCAGTCTGAGCGCAACCTGGCACTCTCAAAGTTGCAGGGTGAAGCCCGCGCGCGTCTGCAGGCTCAATATGCTGCGGAAGATGCCGGGTTTGCGAAGGATGATCCGCACGCTAAGCAGATGCAAGACGATGCTGCTGCCACGTACATAAATACGCAGGCGCAGAAAACACTTCAGTCAGAGCAAAAGAAAGGAGCCTCCCAGGCTGATTCTATTGCTCAGAAACTTGCTAACCTCAAACAGCAGTCAGAGCTCGCTGCCGACTCAACCAATAATCTGAGTCGCGAGCAGGCGATCCTGAATGCGCAGCAGTCTCTCGGAAAAGGAGCCACAAAAGAACAGATCGCGCTGGCGGGGCAGTACGCGGCGGTAAAATGGGATACGGCCAACGCACTCAAAGCACAAGCCGCAGCCGAGAAACTCCTGCCAGAAGCGCGCGAAAACGCAAGTTATAAGCAAGATGTTCAGGATCTGAATACCGCTCTGGCTGCTAAGAAAATAAGCCAGGAGCAGTTCAATCAGACATCTGAGAGACTCGAGGCCACACACCAGGCAAACCTCGCAAAAATCCGCGCGCAGCAGGCGGTGACACCACAGCAAGATGCTGTAGGTGGCATTGATCCGGTTCAGCAACTGGCGAATGAAAACGCCCGAAAACTCGCGCTTATTCAGGCATACGAGCAACAGGGGCTTATCACTCACCAGAACGCACTAGCTTTACGCGCAGCAGCCGACACTGAATACGAGCAGCAACGCCTTGCGGCACAGTGGACTCTATTCTCTCAGCAAAGCGCAGCCAACCAGATGCTTGCGACATCGCTTGATGCTCTTGGCAATAATGCATCCAGCGCTTTCGCTGGAATTATCACTGGCACGCAAAGTGGTGAGGAAGCTGTTCGTTCACTCGCTAACTCTGTTGTTAACCAACTGATCAACTCCTTTGTGCAAATGGGCGTCGAGTGGGCTAAATCGGCAATCATGGGTTCCACAACCCAGCAGGCTGCAATTGCAGCGACAACGTCAGCTCAGGTTGCTGGCATTGGCGTGCAATCTGCTGCAAGTACCACAGCCGCCGCTGCGTCGACCGCCGCTTGGACTCCTGCGGCCATCATGTCCTCTGTGGCTTCATTCGGTGGAGCAGTGGCTATTGGTCTCGGCGCGATGGCTGGCATCCTGGCTTTGTCTGGCAAGCGTAAGAATGGCGGCCCGGTGAGTGCAGGCGGGATGTATCAAGTCGGCGAAGGGGGCATGCCTGAGATTTACCAGGCCAGCACTGGTAAGCAGTACATGATTCCTGGTGATAACGGTCGGGTGATCAGCAACAAGGAGATGACTGCCGGCGGAGGTGGAGGGGTGGTAATAAACATCCAGAACTACACGTCATCCTCGGTCGATGCGCAGGCTGGTACGGATGCCAATGGTGGAGTGACTGTGGATGTAATTGTCGCTGACCTGAACAACGGCGGGCCAATCAGTAACGCCATTACCAGCAACATGAACGTTAAACGCACGCCAAGGGGGCAGGGCTGATGCCAATTATCGACTATCCCGACTGGCTGCCGCTGGCGCAGAAGGCCAGCAAAAACATGACGCTCGATACCGGGTTCCAGACCGATCAGCCAGCGGTCGGCCCGGCTATCTTCGAGAATCAAACCGACGACCTGAAAGTGACCTGGTCGCTGACGTGGATCTTCACTCTGGCTGAGGAGCGCGCATTCCAGCAGTGGTTGCGCAGCCCGAACTATCTCAACCGCGGCCTTAACTGGTTCCGGATGAATATCAACCTTGGCGGCAGCGGTCTTCAGCAGCAGGAGCTTCACTTCACGCAGATGCCGGTGCAAACCAGTATCGACGGCGGGGTGGTGACCTGGACAGGAACGGTTGTTGCCAACCACCTCTACAACGCCGATGACGAGTTTGACGACATCATTGTTGAGCTGCCGCCGCCGTGGGATTCGTGGCTGGATATCGTGGTTACGGGTTATCCGGATGGACGCGATCCAGAAAGTCTTCCGAGGGTTCCCTGATGCCTTCATATCGTGAATATAATCAGAAGCGCCCGATTAGCGGCTGTTACAACACCATCACGTTCTATCACCCCTCCTTTGGTTACGTCCGCCTCGTCGACAAACAGTTCTTCCCGAAGACGCTTGGCGGCCAGACGTACACGCCAGCGCGATTTGAAATCGAAGAGAGCCAGCAGAGCGGAACTCCGGTAATCGACGCAACGGTGAAACTTGGGCGACTGTCTTCAGATATTAAAACGCTGATGAAGAAGTGGAGTGGTGTTTCCAGACTGTCGCCTATCACGGCAACTCGTCAGGTTTTCGATAGAGTTGATACCTCTACGCCAATGAAGAATTGGACATTATTTGTAAAAACTGTCGATGTTGTTTCAGATAACGCATCAGTTACTTTATCAATGACAAACCCGCTAAATAACAACATTGGTCAACCATATGATCCAGTCGAATACACGGGACTTCAGTACCTCTGATTTTATCAGCAGGATGATCGGCGTGCCGTGGTCTAACCGCGCCTGCTCATTCGAAAAGACTGATTGCTGGGGGCTGGTTGTGTTGTATTACCGGCATGTGCTCGACATTGAACTGCACCAGACGCCGGGTTACGAAGCCGGGGAAGATTTCTTCACCTGCTATCAGGGAGACGTCGTTTTCTGGCGCAAGGTCGATAAACCGGTCGAGGGCGGGATATTCGTCGGGTACCGCGGCACGCAACCGGCACACGTTGGCCTGGTGCTTAACAGGCAGGCGCTGCATTCACGCGGCGAGAACGGAAGCGTACGCATGGACTCGTTGCTGGTCATTCAGCGGGCATTCACCAAAGTGGAGTTTTTCGAATATGGCGCTGGTTGAGATATCGAACTTTCCAGGAACGCCTAAGCTGCGTTGCAGGGTGCCAAACGGCACCCTTTTTTATGACTGGCTGGCGGCCAATGACGCTACCTTTCACCGCGATCTGCTTATCGTCCGCAACGGCGTAAAGCTGGGTGACGATGATGAGCTGGCGTTTGAACTGAGTGAGCTGGACCACATCCAGATATTCGACCAGCCAAAAGGCATTGTCGGCGACATCCTGAGCCCGATCTTTAAAGTAGTGGGCCAGGTGTTTTCGTTCCTGGCGCCGAAGCCCGCTATCGCGAACAACGGTGGTAATACCGTCGACTCACCTAACAATAGCCTGACCGGTCAGACAAACACCGCGCGCGTTTACAAGGCAAAACCGGACATTTACGGCCAGATTCGCTCTTTCCCGGATCTGATTCAGGAGTCGGTGTTCGAATACGTGCACCAGACTTCCACCGACGGGGGCCTGAAGTACGTTACAGAGTGGATGTGCATCGGAATCGGCAAATACGATTACGAGTCTGTTCGCTACTCAGAATCAAGCCTGGGCTCTCTTGCAGGCGCTGAATTTCAGTTCTTCCAGCCTGGCGAAGTAATCCCGCAGATCGTCGAAGGCTACGGGTTCGATGACGTTGACGGTCAGGAGGTTCCCGGGCAGAACGAAGCCAACGACTTCCCTATAGAAACAGCAACGGCAAACACGGTGGTCAGCGGAACGTATTCCGGCGGCCAGATAGCGATGAAAATCGTGAAACAAGCCGAGTTCGACTATTTCATGGGGCTGGTTCTGCCGCACGCTGTGACTTTCACCATCAACGTGACGTACAGCACGGCCTCAGGCAGCGTCACCACCGACGCGACATTCTCAGGCACGCTGATTTCAGCGGTTGAAACAAACGATGGCGCGGTGGTGAATCCGGTGCGCTGGTACACGTTTACGATGAACCAGCTCGAAGGCCCGCAGGACATCCCGGCGAATGCCACGATCAACACCACGAAGTTCATCCTCAACGATAACGAGGCGCTGGTGGTTGGCCCGTTCTTCTCGCCAGTCGAGTCAACTCAGCTGTGGCTGCATACCCAGTCCAGCCTCGGCGGGAAGAAGGAGACCAACTGGAAAGTTGTCATCTGGAAAATCGACGACGACTACAACCAGGTCCCGGGTACGCAGCAGACGTTTACGTACCGGCAGACGACGCCGCACCAGTCGACCAGCGAAGTCTTCTACCGAACCGACAAAATCACTCCGACCGGCGGATTTGGAAAGTACGCGGTCAGTTTTCAGCGCACGGATAACTCCGGTGACGCGTCACTGCTCAAGGTTGAAGAGATCCACAGCATCAACATCAGGACAAACGTCGTTCACCCGACCGACACGCTGGTACGAGTGAAGGTGAGGGCTACCGAGAACGCGCTGGGGAGCCGCGAGCGCAAATATAACGCCCTGGTGACGCGACATACCATCACATACGACCTGGACACGCAGACGGTGGATTACACCCTGCGTCCGTCTCGCTCGTTCGCTGATGCAGTGGCTCATACCTGGCTGATTATGGGTGAGCAACCCGTAAGCAGCATCGACCTGTACGGTCTGTACTCTATTGCTGAAAGCTTGCCTGACGAGCGCCTGGGCTACTTCGACTATACGTTTGACGACGAGAACGACTCACTGGGAGACCGCGTGCAGGCGATCTGCAATGCGGCGTCGGTGGTGGCGTACTGGGATGACGGCGTGCTGACGTTTACTCGAGACCAGAAAGTTGACTACCCGGCGGCCGTATTCAACCGGGCCAACATGAAGACGGACGAGTACAAAATGACGTACGAGGCCACGCTTCCTGGTGGCTACGACGGCGTGCAGGTGTCCTACGTTCATCCAACCACTAACAACAAGACGTACATTAACTACCGCGTGCTGAACGGCGTCATCGTCGAACAGGAAGCGGAAAACCCGAACAAGCTGGAGATCGTCGGCTTCCGTAATGAGTATCAGGCCCGGGAGCGCGCATTACGCGAAACCAAGCGCCTGATCTACTCGCGCGTGAAGATGAACGCCAAGGTGTTCGAAGACGGCATTATCCAGGTTGGCAGTGTCATTCAGATGCCTGATATCTACGACAGCAACCAGCAGCAGGGTTACATCACCGGCCGCGCCGGGAATAACTTCGATACCAGTGAGCCGATCACCTTCACTGGTTCGATGTATGTCCTTGTCACCGACAGCTTGGGTAACCCGACGCTGCGCTATCCGGCCACTGCCCGTAGCGACACGAAGTACGGCTTCACCGCCGCAATACCCGACATTCAGCTCAACATATGGAACGGAGACACTGTGCAGCTCCCGTCGCGCTATCTCATTGCGACAGTGGAGGAACTGGACAGTCAGCTATGGACGGTCAACAGCATTAAACCGAACACAGATAACACGGTATCTCTGACCGTCGCGGAATACAGCGACGCCATCTTCCAATAAGAACCGTCCCCGACCAACCAGACCCGGCCACCGTGCCGGGTTTTTTATGGAATAAATATGGCTACTACACCTACTCAGAATCCGGTTTCTAGCGAATCACCAATCGACCTGAAGTTTAATGCCGGAAAAATAGATGAGTTCGTTACTTTGATGGGATGGACTTACACTGACCGTTTCGGCAATAAGCATTATACGATCGAGGGCCTGCGCTGGCTGGCACAGCAGGCCATCTCCCAGTTCGGGTATATCACCTTGGACAGCTTTGAAGACGGAAATACGCTTACGCTGCCAAACCAGGTTCTGCGGCTTGAAGCGACCGGCGAATATTATCGCTGGGACGGTACTTTCCCGAAGGTGGTATCTCCTGACTCCACTCCAGAATCTACAGGCGGAATAGGTCCAGGAGCATGGTTAAGTGTTGGTGATGCATCTCTTAGAACACAATTAGGGAATACTGATGGGTTCAGATTGCTTGGTGAGTGTCCAGATGTAGCCACCCTCCGTGAAACTGAACCAAAGAGCATTGGCCAGTTAATCCGGGTACAAAATTATTACTCAGACAAATTTGGTGGTGGGGGCTTCTTCCGCAGTGTTAACCCTGGATCGCTGGTAGACGATGGCGGACTTTATATCAAAACGTCCGGCGGAGCTGTGTGGCGGCGGTGCGTCAAAAATAAACAGGTCAGCACAGAAGAATATGGATGCTGGGATGGGAATACAGGATTTGACAACTCTGGACGCCTGTTGAAAGCATGCGCCTCTGGTCTTGACGTGAAAATGATGGGGGAGAATTATAATGTCGTTAGCATCCCTTCAAGTCGATTCAGCCTGACTGGGAGAATGAAAGCCTCTACTGCTGATTTTTCCATGGCATACGGTCGTACGCTCCTGACATTGACTGGATCGAATGTAACTTATGACATCGATATCGACATGCAGAATTTCGGCGCTGGTGGTTTTATCAATCAGGGTACAGACACTGTTGGTCGCATTAAGGTTTCGAATATCTATGGTGCTAACAGAACTACTTATGGCCTCCAGAACGCAGTAACGGATGAAGGAACAAGAAACACCATTTCTGCCATTATTCGTAATATTCAGAAGGGTGATACTGGTGTTGATCCGCAGCCTGCTGCATTCACCGTAGGTGCTACAGCTCAGCGAGGAAACTACCCAGATGTTAACATCTATGACAGTCAAGGTGGGGTAATCGTCGCAGCCACCACTGAAACAGTATTCGGTGTTATCACTGCCAGGTTGATCCACGATAATGGAATTTACTGCCTTGATGGTAGTCGCGTTTCGATCTCTGAAATGGTTGTTGATAACGGATTAGGCGAGCCCGTTGTAAATGCTGGCGGGATAGTAAACATAGGGGTTCTGCGTATCAGAGAGTGCTCTGGATATGGCATTACATACTCGTACAGTGGAACAATGCGCATCGATGCCCTGTATATCGACAACACCCTAAGTTCATCTATTATGCCAATTCTGCGTAGCCGACCTGATAACGTGAGCAGCACAATCAGGATAGGCCGCATTGAAGGGGCATGTGTACTTGCTGGAGTTACTGCGAGCATTCTTCACTCTATGTTCTCCATTACGCAAGGTGTGACTGATCTGTATATTGGCGATGTAAATCTACGGGTAAATTACGTAACCGGCTCATATCTTGGCATGGCGGATTTTGCAGGGTGCTCAAGGATCCAGTTGGGTAACTGGACGATAGATTTCAATGACACCACAGGGACACTCACATCAGCAAGCATTGCTTACTTCACTCTACCTTCGACAGCTCAGCTCGCCGGTTCTCAGATTGGGTACCAGAACTACAGGTCAACCACAGCCACAGTGCGAATGACTAATGTCGGCAACGACACAATAGATTTTGCAGTTGGTCAGGCACTACAGGTTAATGCAGGCCCCTACATCAGTAGTGCTGTTACAGCCAACTGCCGCATATTTCATGGCGCGGCAGTACCAACAGCGGGCAAGTGGTATAGTGGAGATAAGATATTTATCATCACTCCGGGTACAGCAGTGAAACTTGGCTGGGTATGTACGCAAACTGGAGATTTCTCAGGAACAGCACCAACATTCCAGCTAATGGTGTAAAAGTAAAGGCGGCCTGTGCCGCCTTCTTTTATTTATGAGACATCATTTTTTGATAAATGGCATACAGACACAATGCAGCAGGGATCGCTGCCGTTCCCGAGTAAACCACGTGACCAGAGAAGAATGACACGAAGAATATCATGGTAAAGAAGCAAAGCGATATGAGTCTGGACATTCTAGTCTCATGACAACCATATTTTACTTTAGACCACACAAACTTCATGTAGTAGAAGAAGAACACCACGCCGGCCACACCAAACCACAGATACATATCAATCAGATCTATCTCTACTGATGATTTGATTCTCTGAAACTCAAGGTATTCCTTGGTAAATCCGAAGAAATATTCTCCCGTGATAAACGCGTCGTTACCCTGCATCATTCGCCATGCAGCATCCACAAACTCATCCCTACCTGAGAATATTAATCTAGTGATTCCGCCATTTTCATAAATGTAAACAAATTGAGTCCACTTTGCTCCACTCAGATTTATATCTGGATTGATTATGAAAATCAGAGCGAATATGGCGACAATAGCAGCGGGTATAAGGTACTTAACCGACAAAGAACGGTACCGAACAAAGAACCACACGGCCACCATAGCTAGAGAGGCGATCATGGCTGTTTTTGTAGACAGAAGGACGCTGCATCCAAGTAGTGCAACCAACAGGAAGAATGTCCAAAAATATCTATAGAAATAAAGCGAAACAAAAGCAGCAAGGAACATGAGAAGAATGCTTACCTCATTTCCTGCAAAGAAGAACCCTTTTGCTCCTACAGAATACTCGGCGTAAGCATCATTCAGCGCAGCATCACCATACGCTGAATAACCGTAACCCAACTGGGCCAGCAGGAAGTTTAGAAGCGTAAAACTAAGAGCTGAGACTGCACCGAACGCCGCCATCCTGTGAGAAACTTTCATTGCAGCGAGAGTATCATAAACGACAAACATCAGCAGACACCTGATTGCTATTTGTACGGTCTCTACAGGAAATTCATCAAGGGAAAAGGTCGTATATCCCAGCACTGGTCCTAGGCAAAGGAAGAATATGAAAAAGGCGTAGACCAGGAACCTTTTTAATTTGAGCACAGCTAGCAAGAAGAGGCACAAACCCAACACAGCAGCCTTGTAGAGAGGGGAAACTAACCCTATGTCTCGTTCATAAGATAGCCACCCGTTAACCATGTCTACCGGTACAGAAAGGCAAAGAATTAGTATAATAATTAATCGCATTTTTTATTCTTAAGATAGATTTCTAATGTTAGCCAGGCAGCTATAAGCATCAGGAAGATTGCCACAACCCACTTGTTATCTACAGATCCGGTGACAAGCAGGCAGACCATTGAGACACCCAACACTCTGGGTAGGTTTATCCCGCTCTTCATATATCAGTACCGGGCAACGCAAAGACGAACAGCACAACAGCCATGATGAGTAGCCACTCCATCTTTTTCTCCTTTAAAAAAATCAGTTTACCACATGGTTGAGAATGATCACTTGATCAGTTTAATCGATTGATAACGCTGTATGCATATGCAGTGGTTATCGGAGGTGAGTTATGGGATCCCCGAGTTCGGGCGCTGATTACGTTGAGAACCGGCTGTCGCTTGATGAGCGCTTCATCCATAAACCATCAGCTACTTACTACATGAAAGCTTCAGAGACTATCAACCGCTGTGGCATTATGAAGGATGCACTGCTTGTCATCGACTCGTCCCTTAACCCATGCGATTGCTCCCTGCTGATCTGTGAGATAGGAGGTGAGTTCAAGGTGAAGATACACCGGACATACCCTCAACCTTATCTTAAGAACGCGCTGAACCCATGAAAGGAAAAGTTACCTGGTCACTTCGAAGGGATAGAGAATCCTGTGTTTGAAGTGATCACGTATATCATCAACGATATGCGGACAGGTGAGTTTGATGATTGCCCAGTGATATGATGGGTATGGGTGGGGCAAAGAACAGCACTCGATCGAAGGTGATCTTAAGTGACTGATGTAGTCGAAGGCTGCGACCATCTGTTATTTAGTGCGCTTTTGGGCGATCCGTGTCGATTATGAAAATTCATGCTCACCTCATTGATTACTCTAACTGCAAATTAAATTCTGATATAGTAAAGCCTTTTTCACTGGCACTTGGTTAAATGTTGCACAGAATGAGCGTGAGGATTAAATTGAAAAATAAAGATAGGGTGATGTGGCTTGATGGTGTTCGTGCATTTGCATGCATCATGGTTATAGTATTGCATGTTTCTGCTCAAATGGTTGTTAAGTACAAAACAATGGAGCCAATAAATTGGCATATTGTTAATATACTTGACTCTCTTGTGCGTTCGTGCGTGCCTTTATTTTTTATGGTTTCAGGATTTATATTTTTAAGCAATAAAGAAATTAAAATAAAAAACATACTGAGAATAATATATTGCCTTGTTTTTTACAGTTTACTGGCTGTTGTTTATATGCTGGCAATAAATAAGTATAACCCCATAGATAGATTGATGGATATTTTTGAAACGCCAGTGTTCTATCACTTGTGGTTTTTTTATAGCATGCTAGGCTGTTATGTATTATTTAGTTTCGTAAAATGCAGAGTTTCTAATAACTATGTTGCTTTGTTTTTTTTGCTTGCTGTGTTTTTGATAGTTAATCCGGTTACATATCAAGCGATAGGTTTGATGGGTGTGCATGTAAAAAGTAAGTTTTTCATTGATGGTTCATTTATATATTTATTTTTATATGCAATAGCGGGATGTTTGATTGGCAATGCCAATACAAGAAATCTTGGTGTTGTAGTTCCGCTTGGTGTATTCTTAGTATCATCAATAATTACAGCGTTTCTTGTTTATTATACAACAAGCGAGGCCGGGAGGTTCAATAGCGCATTCTATAACAATAACTCTCCATTTGTTTTTATGGCAGCCGTGTCGATGTATGTTTTAATTAAGAATTATTATGCCGAGAAAGAAGTTGGTAATATAGTTATATTCATCGCCTCACTCTCATTACCAATATATGGTGTACATGCATTAATATTAGATGTATTGATATCCATGGGTCTCATAAATGAAACACGGCCTGTAATCACAACAGTGAGCGTTGCTTTTATCGTTCTACTGGCGTCAGCATTTGTAGCATACTTTATTAAAAAATATGATAAAAAAGGGTTGGTTAGCTGATGGGTTAAAAACAATCCCTGATGCGTCTGGTTGGCGATTGCTCGATAGCATGAATGCAGAATAGTTGCCAACTGCCACTACACTGCCACGACGAACCCGGCGAAGTTGCCAAGTGCCTGACCTGTGTAAAATGCATATATGCAAATAGCGAACACAACCCAGTGAATGAGCGTGTTATGACGCCGATTGGTGTGTACTTAGCAAAGAGCTTTAACATTATATAAATCAGTCAATTCGGAAAGGTCTGAAGTTTAGCACCACTGTGAAACTTGATCGACCCTCATATTTGACGATACTGTATATACATACAGTTATTTTGTGAGGTGATTATGCCACGCACAGCAGACATTCATGCCGCGTTTGTTGCGGCCATAGAGTTAAACCCCAAGGGGTATCGTTACCTGAGCACAGACGCATTCATAGAGAAATTGCGGGAGTTCAACTGGCACTACACGCGAGAAGAAGCGAATGCCTGGATAGAGCGATACCAAAAAGACTTTGCTGACAAGACGACCGACGGCAGCGATAACCGGTACTGGATCTTACGCAACATGGGGAGGGTGCAATAATGGGATTTGCGTCACCAGCGAACGATTATGTCGAGCGCCAGCTCTCGCCTGAAGTGATTTGCAACATAGGGGCTGAGAGCAGGGTGCTTGAAACTGATGTTGGCTTTGCCATCATTGAACCTGCGGCCAAAAGCGCGCCCGGCGATGTGCTTTTAATTTTATGTGAAGGCAGGACTCAGTTCGCCAAGCTCATGGGTCAAGCTCTCATCACGGACGACGGTGAAGCGATAGAAGGGGTAGCGCTGGAAGAGGTTGAGGTGCTGGGCCGGGTATCGTTCTTCATCAATCGTGCTTTTAATGATGACGGTTGCCCGGTGATGTGATGGGGCATATGTGGGGCAAGAAACAGCACTCGTTCTAAGGTGAACTTAGACGACTGATGTTTTCGACGACTGCAACCATCTGTTATTTAGTGCGCTCTTGGACGATCTTTGTCGTTTATGAAAATTACATGGTCATATGATGTCGATGCAGGTGTGAAACCTTCCAATCTTACGCTGGCAGCCTGATGGCTTTAATGCCACAATATTTTTTTCTTCGCATGCAGGAAAGATGATGAAAAAAGTAGCAATTGTGGCTGCAATGCTGACGTTAGCGGGATGCGTTCAGGTCGAAAACTATCAGGAAGTGGTTAAGCATCCGGCACCTTCGCATCTGGCAGGTTACTGGCAGTCGAAAGGGCCGCAGAGCGCGATGGTGAGCCCGGAGGCGATTGCCACGCTGGTGGTGACGCCAGAGGGTGATACCCTGGACTGCCGTCAGTGGCAGCGCGTTATCGCGGTGCCGGGTAAGATCATGCTGCGTTCAGATGATTATTATAACGTGACCGAAAAACGAGACGTCTATCCGCTCGATCGTGATGGGGCGGCGCTGGAGTATGACGGCATGGAACTGTACAAGGTTGACCGCCCAACGGTGGAATGCGCAGATTACCTGAGCAAGAATCCGCTGGAGAGTAAGCTTCCGTAACCGTTTTGGAGTTTGCGCCCTCTACCCGTGGTCTGAGGGATCTCCACAAAATAATGCCTTCACCGTCGGCCCCCTCTCCCTGGAGGGAGAGGGCTGGGGTGAGGGGGAACATACGGCTCTGGTGGTCATTCCGTTCACTTTATGTTCCTTGCTACTCTGTAGCGACATGAGCGGTGAACGTGCCAGGGTGGCTCAGTCGCCACCACCCTGGCGACCCGGGCTCCCGGCGGAAAATCGCCGCTTCGCGGTACCCTCAGCTTTTTCCTTCAGGCTATCGGGTCGGGCATGAGCCTGCATCCATGCAGGCCACGCCCTCTCGGCGCTTCCCTGCGCCACGCCCCGGCCTTACGGAAACGCTTCAGCGATTTACAGCCGGACCAGGGCATCGCTGAAAGTCCTCAGTTATTATGAAGGCAACGTTATTGCTTCTGCTTTCAAATTACTGGAGATATCTCTCACTGTGGGAAAGGGTCGGGGTGAGGGCATCAGGCCGCACCTTTCCCGTACTACAGCGCGTCTTCAATCACCCAGACGCTGACGCTTCCCCCGTTACAGAAGAACGTCCCTTCGCCATCCGCCGCCGTGGTCACGGTTTCCTCGCGGTTGCCTAAAAAATCCCGCCAGGTCTTATTGCCGTAATTCTCGCCGAGGCAGATCGTCTTCTCACCGTCATCACCATTCGACAGCACCACCACACAGCCCGGGTTCTCCTCTGTCCCGCTGCGGCTAAACGCAATGCAGTTTGGATGATCGAAAAAAAGGGTTTGCACGCCGTGGGCAAAACGCTGCCGGGCGAGGATCAGTTCGTGGAGCTGTTCAATCACCGGCATATCAATGTGATACGTCTCACCATCCCCGCCAGTGTCGTCATAGCTGGCGCCAAAAAGATCCGGGTAGAACACGCTCGGCACGCCGTTTTCACGCAGCAGGATGAGCGCGTAGGCCAGCGGTTTGAACCAGGCTTCAACCGGGGCTTCCAGCGCCTGCAAGGGCTGGGTGTCATGGTTGGCCACCAGCGTTACGGCATGGAACGGATCGGCTTCCACCAGCGTACCGGTGAAAATCTGGCTCATATCGTAGTCGCGTCCCTGGCGTGACGCTTCGTGAAATTTCATTTGCAGCGGCGCGTCAAACAACATGGTTTTGCCGTCCACCTGATTGATGTATTGCTGCAATTTATCCACTTCGTGAGACCAGTATTCCGCCACAATAAATAGCGGCTGCGGGGCCACCTCCTGGACATGTTCAATCCACTCTTTATAGAACCAGGCTGGAATGTGTTTTACCGCGTCCAGGCGGAAGCCGTCGCAGTGGGTTTGCTCCATCACCCAGCGCGCCCAGTATTTGATCTCCTCCGTCACCGCGTGGTTGCGAAAATCAATATTTTCACCCATCAGGTAATCGAAATTGCCCATCTCGTCGTCGACCTGATCGTTCCAGCCTTCGCAGGTGTAGTCGTTAACGATTTTGAAGATACCGTCCTCACTGGGATTTTCAATGTGGTCGATACCGCTAAAGCATTTGTAATCCCAGATGAACTGCGAATACTGGCCGGCCCGAACGGGAAAGGTGTAGCGCGTCCAGGCTTCACATTCGATGATCTCATCGCTGATTTGGGTGCGATCCTGAGCATCCACGCGCTGCACGCGGACGGGTTCCTTTTCATCGGCCCCCATTTTATGGTTGACCACCACGTCCAGAAGCACCGCAATCTGGTTGCTTTTTAAGGCGTTGATGGCCTCCAGCAGCTGGGCTTTATCGCCGTATTTGGTGGCGACGCTGCCTTTCTGGTCAAACTCACCGAGGTCGAAAAGGTCATAAGAGTCATACCCGACGGAATAGCCGCCGGATGCGCCTTTGTAGGCCGGGGGTAACCAGACCATATTGATGCCGATTTCGTTCAGGTTGGGGGCTAATGCCGTGACTTCTCGCCACAATTCACCGCCGGTGGGGTAGTACCAGTGAAAACATTGTAAAAGTGTTGGGTTGCGCATGCACCATCTCCATGAGGTCGCGAAACTCAAGTATGGAGCAGGTTTGGCAGAAATGCCTGGCGAACGAAACGGTTAACGCTTGCCCGCCAGTTAAATGGCTAATTAATATCGCTATTACTTTGCGGAACAAGGACATGACCGCCCTGGTTACCGTAGGTGGAGAGAACGGTTTTCTGGATGGAGGATTGCCCAACCAGCTTCGCCAGCTCATCCATTCTGGCTTGCAGCAATGTTTTTACCTGGCCTTCGTTGTCCAGGATCACCCGCAGCGTCGGGCGAAGCTGCTCCTGAATCTGCATCGAAGGTTCACTTTCCTGAGTGAGACGAGCCAGTGAGTGCACCGCATTAACATAGTCGGTTTCACAGATGATGAGATCATCCCATAGTCCCTGCCGCGCCAGTCGCAACATCAACTGGCTCTGCTCAAGGAGTTGCTGATAAAGGGCATAAAGTTGCGGTGCGTTACTCATTAGACGGCGTCCTGCATCAGTTGTGGCGTACCGGCAACCTCCTTCCACCCGTCAGCGATATTGCGCAGCAGGTTTTCCACCTCTTCGATGGCGCTGGCGTCGTTATTCACGTTGGCGTGCAGGAGGCGACGTACCATATAGGCATAAAGGGCAATCAGGTTTTGCGTAAGCTCATCACCGTTATTTTCCACCAGGCCAACCTTCAGCCCGTTTTCGATAATGTTGATGGCTTTTGAGAGCGCCAGCCCTTTAGCAGGAATATTACCGTCTGCCAGGAACAGACGCGCGCGTACCAGCGCGCTGAGGGCTCCATCAAATAGCATGATTACCAGCTGCTGCTGGCTGGCGCTCATCACCGCGCTTTCAACTTCTATCTTTGCGTAGGCCTGCGTGCCTTTTGCGCCGTACATGTTATCCCCCTCGGGTCTGATTAGCATTTACTACTTGTTGCTGGACGTATTTTCGAACTGCTGCGTCAGGTAGCTGCTGGTGTTGTTCAGCGAGGTCATCAGTACGTCCAGCTGGGTAAACTGGGCTTTGTACTGCGCCACTCTTGCATCAATACGTTCGCTCACGGCGTTATATTGATCCGTTAACTTGTTCAGCGTTTTGCTGACGCCATCTTTGGCCGCCTGGATAATGCCTTTACTGGAAAGCCAGTCAGTCAGATGGGTGGCCATGGTGGTGGTGATCCCGGTGGTTTTTCCGTCACCTACAACCAGATCTTTCACCGCAGACGGGTTATCCGTCAGCGCTTTTTTCAGCTTTTCGCTGCTCAGCTCCAGCTTGCCCGTGCTTGGATCTGAGGTAATGCCAACCTGAGACAGCGTTTTATAGGCGGTTCCGCCGACGGTGTTGCTCAGCATGGTTTTCAGCTGCGTCTGGATAGTACGCAGCGTAGTGTCTCCGAGCAGGGCGCCGTTGCTGGAATCCTGCGCATCTGTGCCAGCATCAACCGCCGTATATTTGGTTAACGATGCAAAGCTGTCCTGAAGGGTGTTGTAGGCATCCACCCAGGCTTTCATCGCCGTTTCCGCTTTAGACGTATCTTTAGTAATCGTCAGCGTCTGGTTACCGGTGGTGACGTCGTTCAGGTTCAGGGTGATATCTTCCAGCGCATCGCTAATGGTGTTGCTGCTGTTTTCGATATCTACGTTATTCACCTTCAGCTTCGCGTTTTGCGCGGTAACGCTTTCCATCATACCGTTGCTGGCATCGGTGCTGGTGCCGTTGTAACCCATAAAGGATTGCAGGGCGCTATCGCCGCTTACGCTGATGCTGACCGCGTTGTCCGCTCCGGTTTCGGTGGAGGTGATGGACAGACGATATTGACCATTACCGACGTTAATAATACTGGCGGTCACGCCGGCGTCAGCTTTGTTAATCGCATCGCGAATGCCGGTCAGCGAGGAATTTGCCGCGCTGATATCGATGGTCACCGGATCTTTACCGTTTCCGGCGGTAAAGGTGATCTTGCTGTCAGCCGTGGCAATGGCCGTTTTGGTATCCGGCTGTGCGTTTTTGGTCGTCAGGGTTTGCGCCTGCGCCAGCTGCGACACGCTGATGGTGTATTTACCGGCAATCGCGCTGCCGGTAGTGGTGGCGCTGAATGCCGTGGAGCTACTCGACGTGCTGGTCGCCGTAAACAGGTCGGCTTTATTCAGCGCGGTGTTTGCAGTCTGAAACGCTTCCAGCGAACTCTTCAACGTGCCGTAAGCGCTAAGCTTGGCGGTATAAGATGACTGTTGTTTGGTTATCGGCGTCAACTGTGCTTTTTCGGCCGTGGTCAGACTATCCAGAATGTCTGCTAACTTAAGACCCGAACCGATCCCCAATGATGAAATACTTGCCATATTTATTCCTTAATCTATCGACACGTAGAACGAATAGTGGGGTTATCGGCTTTTATGGGGGAAAGTTTACGGTTAATTTCTTTTTTTTAATGGCGGGAATAACGGTAATAGAGAAGAGCTTTTCCGTGGCTAAAAAAATTAACGCGATCCTGAAAAAAAATCTAAAGGTTGGTTTGGACCAGACGATAACACCTTTGACGGCGATGAAGCCGAAGGGTGGAAACCCAAATCTAACCAAACAGATTTGATGAACAACAGGAATCGAAATCATGGCACAAGTCATTAATACCAACAGCCTCTCGCTGATCACTCAGAACAACATCAACAAGAACCAGTCCGCTCTGTCTTCTTCTATCGAGCGTCTGTCTTCTGGTCTGCGTATCAACAGCGCGAAAGATGACGCTGCGGGCCAGGCTATCGCTAACCGCTTCACCTCTAACATCAAAGGTCTGACTCAGGCTGCACGTAACGCTAACGACGGTATCTCTCTGGCACAGACCACTGAAGGCGCGCTGTCTGAAATCAACAACAACCTGCAGCGTGTTCGTGAACTGACCGTTCAGGCAACGACCGGTACTAACTCTGATTCTGACCTGTCTTCAATCCAGGACGAAATCAAATCCCGCCTGTCTGAAATCGACCGCGTATCCGGTCAGACTCAGTTCAACGGCGTGAACGTGCTGGCTAAAGACGGCTCCATGAAGATTCAGGTTGGTGCAAACGACGGCCAGACCATCTCCATCGACCTGCAACAGATCGACTCTTCAACGCTGGGTCTGAACGGCTTCTCCGTTTCTAAAGGTGCACTGAATGTAGGTTCAGCTGTAACTCAGATCACTGAAACCGCTTCAAACACTCCTAAAGATATCGACCTGAAAGGTGTTGCAACTGCTCTGGGTGTGGACGCGAGTACTCTGACTCTGCACAACGTAACTGGAACAAGTCAGTATGTTGTCCAGTCTGGCAGTGATTCTTACTCTGTATCTGTTGGTGACACTGGGGCTGATGCAGGTAAAGTGTCCCTGAACACTACTACTATCACTTATGGTGACGCGGTCAACGGTATTGCTGCTGACGGCGCATCCATGGCTGCTCAGCCAATTAAAGTTGGTACTGCTGCTGATGGTACTGTTACTGGTTTCGTTACTGTCCAAGGTAAAAACTATGGTGTAGCAGCCACCGCGCTGGTTAACACCAAAGATTCTACTGCACCAACTACTTCTACTACTGCTGGCGTTGAGTTGAGCACTGGTAGTGGTCGTACAGCAACTGCCGAATTCGAGGGCGCATCTACTGCGGACCCACTGGCTCTGCTGGACAAAGCTATCGCGTCCGTAGACAAATTCCGTTCTTCACTGGGTGCGGTTCAGAACCGTCTGAGCTCTGCGGTAACCAACCTGAACAACACCACCACCAACCTGTCTGAAGCGCAGTCCCGTATTCAGGACGCCGACTATGCGACCGAAGTGTCAAATATGTCTAAAGCGCAGATCGTTCAGCAGGCTGGTAACTCCGTGCTGTCCAAAGCTAACCAGGTTCCTCAGCAGGTTCTGTCTCTGCTGCAAGGCTAATCGCCTGATTACGCTTAAACCCCGCTTCGGCGGGGTTTTTTCTATCCACGCACAAGCGTAACCCCCCAAATAACCCCTCATTTCACCCACTATTCACCCGATTAAAACCCCTCCAGAATCGGATAATCATGCCGATAACTCAACTAACGCAGGGCTGTTTATCGTGAATTCACTCTATACCGCTGAAGGTGTAATGGATAAACACTCGCTGTGGCAGCGTTATGTTCCGCTGGTGCGTCACGAAGCATTGCGCCTCCAGGTGCGTTTGCCGGCGAGCGTGGAACTGGACGATCTGCTACAGGCGGGCGGTATCGGGTTATTGAATGCAGTTGACCGGTACGACGCTCTGCAAGGAACGGCATTTACGACTTACGCAGTGCAGCGTATTCGTGGTGCGATGCTGGACGAGCTGCGCAGCCGCGACTGGGTGCCGCGCAGCGTTCGCCGCAACGCGCGCGAAGTGGCGCATGCGATGGGGCAGCTGGAACAGGAACTGGGGCGCAACGCGACGGAAACCGAAGTGGCGGAGCGCCTGGGCATTCCTGTTGAAGAGTATCGCCAGATGTTGCTCGATACCAATAACAGCCAACTCTTCTCTTATGATGAGTGGCGCGAAGAGCATGGCGATAGCATCGAGCTGGTGACGGATGAGCATCAGCAAGAAAACCCGTTACACCACTTACTGGAAGGGAATTTACGCCAGCGCGTGATGGAAGCGATTGAAGCTTTACCTGAACGTGAGCAACTGGTGTTAACCCTCTATTACCAGGAAGAGCTCAATCTCAAAGAGATTGGCGCCGTGCTGGAGGTGGGCGAGTCACGGGTGAGCCAGCTGCACAGCCAGGCCATTAAACGCCTGCGCACAAAACTGGGTAAGTTATAGGTGAGTCATTCGCCTTGGAAATGCCGCACAACGTATTGACAACCAGGAGTTATCATGACGGTGCAGCAATCTAAAAGACGGCCTTTAAGCCGCTACCTGAAAGACTTTAAACACAGCCAGACGCATTGCGCCCACTGTAAAAAATTACTCGACCGCATCACGCTGGTTCGTCGCGGTGAAATCGTGAATAAGATTGCGATTTCCCGCCTCGACACGCTGATGGATGAAGCCGCCTGGCTTGAAGAGCAAAAAGAGTGGGTAGCGCTTTGCCGTTTCTGTGGCGATCTCCACTGCAAAGAGCAAAGCGACTTCTTCGATATTATCGGCTTCAAGCAGTTCCTGTTTGAACAAACGGAGATGAGTCACGGCACCGTGCGTGAATACGTGGTTCGCCTGCGCCGCCTGGGTCAGCATTTGACCATGCAAAATATCTCCCGCGATCTGCTGACGACCGGATACCTGGATGAAAATCTGGAGCCCTGGCTGCCCGCCACCAGTACCAACAATTACCGCATCGCGCTGCGAAAGTACGCGCAATATAAAGTCCAGATGCCGGGCGTCATAAAGCAGAAAGTCCACGCCGGAACAACTTCTGATATATATTAAAAAAGAATAAGATGTAGCGCAGCCGCCTTTGACGTTGCAGGCGATTTCTCTACACTACTCAAAAATTCCACTGTATCGGAGTACTTATGAAATTAGCAGTTCTGGGTCGTCAGGCGCTGATGGGGATGATGGCCGTTGCGCTGGTCGCGGGGATGAGCGTGAAAACGTTCGCGGCAGATAATCTGCTCAACAAAGTCAAAGAGCGCGGCACGCTGCTGGTTGGGCTGGAAGGAACCTATCCTCCGTTCAGCTTCCAGGGCGACGACGGTAAGCTGACCGGTTTTGAAGTGGAGTTTGCGCAAGAGCTGGCCAAGCATCTCGGCGTCAAAGCCTCCCTGAAACCGACCAAATGGGATGGTATGCTGGCGTCACTGGATTCCAAACGTATCGACGTGGTGATTAACCAGGTGACCATTTCTGACGAGCGTAAGAAGAAGTATGACTTCTCTACGCCGTACACCGTGTCCGGTATCCAGGCGCTGGTGAAGAAAGGTAACGAAGGCAGCATCAAATCCGCCGCGGATCTGAAAGGTAAGAAAGTCGGCGTCGGTCTGGGCACCAACTACGAAGAGTGGCTGCGCCAGAACGTGCAGGGCGTGGACATCCGCACCTATGATGATGACCCGACGAAATACCAGGATCTGCGCGTAGGCCGTATAGACGCCATTCTGGTTGACCGCCTGGCAGCGCTGGATCTGGTGAAGAAAACCAACAATACCCTGGCCGTCGCGGGCGATGCGTTCTCCCGTCAGGAGTCCGGCGTGGCGGTGCGTAAAGGTAACGAAGATCTGCTGAAAGCCATTGATGCTGCCATTGCTGAAATGCAGAAAGACGGCAGCCTGAAGGCGCTTTCTGAGAAGTGGTTCGGCGCAGACGTGACGAAATAAGTCTCTGACCGACAAAAAAAGGCGCTTTTAAAAGCGCCTTTTTTATTTCTCGCGCGTCTGCGTGCATAATGAAATAACAATTGTTTGCGTGACCGGAGGAACCATGTCACTACAGAATTTAACGCGCTTTCCCCGTCTGGAATTTATCGGCGCACCCACGCCGCTGGAGTATCTGCCGCGATTTTCTGACTATCTGGGGCGCGATATTTTCATTAAGCGTGACGATGTGACGCCCATGGCGATGGGCGGGAATAAGCTGCGCAAGCTGGAATTTCTCGCCGCCGATGCCCTGCGCGAGGGCGCGGATACGCTGATCACCGCCGGGGCAATTCAGTCTAACCACGTTCGCCAGACGGCGGCAGTGGCGGCGAAGCTGGGCCTTCACTGCGTAGCCCTGCTGGAGAACCCGATTGGCACGCAGGCAGAGAATTACCTGACTAACGGTAACCGCCTGATGCTGGATCTGTTCAACGTGCAGGTTGAAATGGTTGACGCGTTGACCGACCCGGCTGCACAGCTTGATGAACTGGCGACGCGCCTGGAAGCGCAGGGCTTTCGTCCGTACGTCATCCCGGTTGGCGGCTCGAATGCGCTGGGTGCTCTCGGCTATGTTGAGAGCGCGCTGGAAATCGCCCAGCAGTGCGAAGGCGCGGTGAGTTTGTCCTCGGTGGTAGTGGCGTCCGGCAGCGCGGGTACCCATGCCGGTTTAGCGGTCGGGCTTGAGCAACTGATGCCGGACGTAGAGTTGATTGGCGTGACGGTTTCCAGAAGCGTTGCGGATCAAAAGCCGAAAGTCGTCACCCTGCAACAGGCGGTGGCAGAACAGCTTGCGCTTCAGGCGAAGGCGGAAATATTGCTGTGGGATGACTACTTCGCGCCGGGCTATGGTACCCCCAATGATGAAGGGATGGAGGCCGTTAAGCTGCTGGCCCGCCTCGAAGGTATTCTGCTTGACCCTGTCTATACCGGTAAGGCGATGGCGGGCCTTATCGACGGTATCGCCCGCAAGCGCTTTAAGGATGAAGGACCCATTTTGTTTGTTCATACTGGCGGGGCGCCTGCGCTGTTTGCCTATCATCCCCATGTCTAAAAATCAGGTAGAAAAATAATAATGCAAGAAAGTATTCAACTGGTTATTGATTCGCTGCCGTTCTTGCTTAAGGGCGCGGTGTTTACTTTACAGCTCAGTATCGGCGGGATGTTCTTCGGGCTGGTGCTCGGGTTTGTGCTGGCACTGATGCGCATGTCGAACGTCTGGCCGGTGCGGTGGCTGGCGCGGTTTTACATCTCCGTGTTTCGCGGAACGCCGCTTATCGCCCAGCTGTTTATGATTTACTACGGGCTGCCCCAGTTCGGTATCGAGCTGGATCCGATCCCGGCGGCGATGATTGGCCTGTCGCTGAATACGGCGGCGTACACCTCTGAAACGCTGCGTGCGGCGATCTCGTCCATCGATAAAGGACAGTGGGAAGCGGCGGCCAGTATCGGGATGACCCCGTGGCAGACGCTGCGCCGGGCGATCCTGCCCCAGGCGGCGCGCGTGGCGCTACCTCCGCTGAGCAACAGCTTTATCAGCCTGGTGAAAGACACCTCGCTTGCGGCGACCATTCAGGTGCCGGAGCTTTTCCGTCAGGCGCAACTGATCACCTCGCGCACGCTGGAAGTGTTTACCATGTATCTGGCGGCCTCGCTGATTTACTGGGTGATGGCGACGGTGCTGTCCGCCCTGCAAAACTATTTTGAAAACCAGCTTAACCGCCAGGAGCGAGATCCAAAATGAGTGCAATTGACGTCAAAAACCTGGTGAAAAAATTCCACGGGCAAACGGTGCTGCACGGCATCGACCTTGAGGTTGAGCAGGGCGAAGTGGTGGCAATTATCGGCCCGAGTGGGTCAGGGAAAACCACGCTGTTGCGCAGCATTAATTTGCTTGAGCAGCCCGAAGGTGGGACGATCCGCGTGGGCGATATCACCATTGATACCGGGAAACCCATCAGCCAGCAAAAAGGGCTGATTCGCCGCCTGCGTCAGCATGTCGGCTTCGTATTCCAGAGCTTCAATCTCTTTCCGCACCGTACGGTGCTGGAAAATATTATTGAAGGCCCGGTCATCGTAAAGGGTGAACCAAAGGAAGACGCGACGGCCCGCGCCCGCGAGCTGCTGGCGAAGGTTGGCCTGGCCGGGAAGGAGACGAGCTATCCGCGTCGGTTATCTGGCGGACAGCAGCAGCGTGTCGCCATTGCGCGCGCGCTGGCGATGCGCCCGGATGTGATCCTGTTCGACGAACCCACATCCGCACTCGATCCTGAGCTGGTCGGGGAAGTGCTTAACACTATCCGACAGCTGGCGCAGGAAAAACGCACGATGGTGATTGTGACGCATGAAATGAGCTTCGCTCGCGACGTTGCCGATCGGGCAATTTTCATGGATCAGGGGCGAATAGTAGAGCAGGGGCCAGCTAAGGCGCTGTTTGCCAATCCTCAGCAGCCTCGAACCCGCCAGTTCCTTGAAAAATTCTTAATGCAGTAGCATTTTCACGCTCAATTTGCTCCAGATGTCACTTCTGGAGCAAATTATCCTCCCATAAATTCAGTTTTGTTGATTTTTTATTCCACCCGATGTGGATAAGCCATCGCCAAATTAAAGATAATCCGTCTGTGGTCGATATTTTATATAAATGATCCTGCTTTATGTGTTAGGTTATATTCACCATAATAATGATTATCTTTATCAGAGGCTTCATTCGGCAAGTATGAGGGATATAGACTTTTTCACCTGGCGACGGGAATGCGTCCTCCGGTTTCAGGAAATGACCTGTGCTGACGAGGTATATCAGGAACTTCAGCGACAAACGCAGGCGCTTGAATTCGATTATTATGCGCTTTGTGTTCGACACCCTGTGCCATTTACCCGCCCGCGAACATCCGTCCATTCCAGTTATCCGCAACAATGGATGGCGCAATATCAATCCGAGAATTATTTCGCCATTGACCCGGTACTGAAGCCGGAGAATTTCATTCAGGGTCATTTGCCCTGGACGGATGAATTATTCACGGATGCCCAGCAATTATGGGACGGCGCGCGGGACCACGGTTTACGTAAGGGAATAACGCAGTGTCTGATGCTGCCAAATCATGCGCTCGGCTTCCTCTCCGTGTCATGTACTAGCTTACAGGCACACTCGATATCCAGTGAAGAGATTGAGCTGCGTTTACAAATGCTGGTTCAGATGGCGCTCACTACACTGTTGCGCTTTGAACATGAGACGGTGATGCCGCCGGAAATGAAATTCAGCAAGCGTGAACGGGAAATTCTGAAGTGGACCGCAGAAGGGAAGACGTCGGCAGAAATTGCCATCATTCTTTCCATCTCGGAAAATACCGTCAACTTCCATCAGAAGAATATGCAGAAGAAATTCAACGCGCCGAATAAGATCCAGATAGCGTGTTATGCCGCGGCGACTGGGCTTATTTGACTGATATCACGTTCTGCGTGTCAGACGAGGAAAAGGCTGAATGCACTGCATCCAGCCTTTTTTGTTACTGGCGGTAGGCTTGTTTAATTTGCTTAACTGTATTGGCAAAAACAGCGGATTCCGCCTGATCTTCCATCTGCGCGATCTGTTTTTCCATTTTAATGATCACACGCCCAGCATCAGCCTGGCCCATCGCCTGTAGCATAAGCGTCAGCAGCGACTTCAGGCAGTTTACTTCCTGTGCCAGTTCCTGGTTATTCTCGGCAGTGGCAAATTCAGGTGTGCTCATTTATTTTCCTCATTATAAAACAGCGCATGAGCGCGACGATGAAAGTTAAGGCGGCGGAGTATACCACAAGCTGCGGCAAAAAATGCAGTGGTTGTTTTTTATACTTTTACGCGTATTGATTATTGGCCGGTGCGGATTATGAAGGTAATCTGCCCAATATGTTAGCGACAATTAAATGTTTATCGCCGGTACGCCATCCGTTAATTGTTGTTACAAAAAAATGAGAGCATTTTTTAGTTTACGTTAAAAATGTTTTGGTGGCTTTTTGAATGCTGGTGCTAAAAAAATAGCGGTAAAGCCCACTACACATGGGTTTTCTTTCCACTTGCTGTACAGCCTAATTTCCAAAAACGAGACCCGAATCGTATAGCCGATTTTTTAGCGTTTTAATCTTGCATGGAAAACCGTTAATATAAACCCAATTAGCAGTCAGTAGCGTTATCCCTATTCTGGAGACATTTCCTTTGATCAACGTCCTTCTTGTTGATGACCACGAACTGGTGCGCGCAGGGATACGACGCATTCTTGAAGATATAAAGGGTATTAAAGTAGCCGGCGAGGCGTGCTGTGGCGAAGATGCCGTCAAATGGTGTCGCGCGAACTCCGCAGACGTGGTGCTGATGGATATGAACATGCCCGGTATTGGCGGGCTTGAAGCCACGCGCAAAATCGCGCGCATGTTCGTTGATACCAAAGTCATCATGCTGACCGTCCATACCGAAAATCCGCTGCCCGCCAGGGTCATGCAGGCGGGGGCTGCGGGGTATCTCAGTAAAGGCGCTGCGCCGCAGGAAGTCGTCAATGCGATCCGCACCGTTCACGCAGGGCAGCGCTATATCGCTTCTGATATTGCTCAACAGATGGCGTTGAGTCAGATTGAACCGGAAAAAACGGAATCTCCGTTTGCCAGTTTGTCTGAGCGCGAATTGCAGATTATGCTGATGATCACTAAAGGTCAGAAGGTGAATGAGATTTCTGAGCAGTTGAATCTCAGCCCGAAAACGGTCAACAGCTATCGCTATCGGATGTTCAGTAAACTGAACATTCACGGTGATGTCGAACTGACTCACCTGGCCATTCGCCATGGTTTGTGCAATGCGGAGTCGTTAATAAGTCAGTGAGTGAAGCGTTCGATTCAAAAGCATTTCTGAAAACCGTCACCAGCCAGCCAGGCGTCTACCGGATGTACGATGCTGGCGGTACGGTTATCTATGTCGGTAAGGCGAAAGATCTGAAGAAACGCCTTTCAAGCTATTTCCGCAGCAACCTTGCCTCCCGTAAAACCGAAGCGCTGGTCGCACTTATACACAACATTGATGTCACCGTAACGCACACGGAAACGGAAGCGCTGCTCCTTGAGCACAACTACATTAAGTTGTATCAGCCGCGCTACAACGTTCTGCTGCGTGATGACAAGTCCTATCCGTTTATCTTCCTGAGCGGCGACACGCACCCGCGGCTGGCGATGCATCGTGGCGCTAAGCATGCGAAAGGTGAATATTTCGGCCCCTTCCCGAACGGTTATGCCGTGCGGGAAACGCTGGCGCTTTTGCAAAAAATCTTCCCTGTTCGCCAGTGCGAAAACAGCGTTTATCGCAACCGCTCCCGGCCATGCCTGCAATATCAGATTGGCCGCTGCCTGGGGCCGTGCGTTGAAGGGCTGGTGAGCGAAGAAGAGTACGCGCAGCAGGTGGAATATGTCCGCCTGTTTTTAGCCGGGAAAGACGATCAGGTGCTGACGCAACTGATTACCCGCATGGAAAAAGCCAGCGCGGCGCTGGAATTTGAGGAGGCCGCACGCATCCGCGACCAGATCCAGGCGGTGCGCAGGGTGACCGAGAAGCAGTTTGTTTCCAATACGGGCGACGACCTCGATGTCATCGGCGTTGCCTTTGACGCCGGCCTGGCCTGCGTTCACGTGCTGTTTATTCGTCAGGGCAAAGTGCTCGGCAGCCGCAGTTACTTCCCGAAAGTGCCGGGCGGGACTGAGATGGGTGAAGTGGTGGAGACATTTGTCGGCCAGTTTTATTTGCAGGGCAGCCAGATGCGTACGCTGCCCTCGGAGATCCTGCTCGACTTCACGCTGGACGATAAAACCCTGCTGGCGGACTCACTTTCAGAGCTGGCAGGTCGCCGGGTGAATGTCCAGACGAAACCGCGCGGCGATCGTGCGCGTTATCTGAAGCTGGCGCGAACCAATGCCGCCACGGCGCTGACCACCAAACTTTCCCAGCAATCGACCGTCAGCCAACGTTTAACCGCGCTTGCTGCGCTGCTCAAGCTGCCGGAAGTGAAACGCATGGAATGCTTCGACATCAGCCATACGATGGGTGAGCAGACCGTGGCGTCGTGTGTGGTCTTTGATGCCAATGGCCCACTGCGGGCAGAGTATCGTCGCTATAACATCACCGGCATTACGCCCGGTGACGATTATGCCGCCATGAATCAGGTGCTGCGTCGTCGCTATGGTAAAGCGATTGAAGAGAGCAAAATCCCGGACGTTATCCTTATCGACGGTGGTAAAGGGCAGTTGGGGCAGGCGAAGGCGGTATTCGAATCGCTCGACGTGGAGTGGGATAAGAACCATCCGTTGCTGCTAGGGGTAGCGAAAGGGGCAGATCGTAAGGCTGGCCTGGAAACGCTGTTCTTTGAGCCGGAAGGCGAGGGCTTTAGCCTGCCGCCAGATTCCCCTGCACTGCACGTGATCCAGCACATCCGAGATGAGTCGCACGATCATGCCATTAGCGGACACCGCAAAAAACGGGCGAAAGTGAAAAATACCAGTACCCTTGAGACGATTGAAGGCGTCGGGCCAAAACGTCGCCAGATGCTGTTGAAGTATATGGGCGGATTGCAAGGATTACTCAACGCCAGTATGGAAGAAATTGCAAAAGTGCCGGGTATTTCGCAAGGGCTGGCAGAAAAGATCTACTACTCGTTGAAACATTGAGGGCTCTGTAGCAACATAGAGCTAAATTTTACTGACAACAGACAGTTACCGTCATCATGCGATTTAATATCCCTACGTTGCTTACTCTCTTTCGCGTTGTGCTCATTCCGTTCTTCGTCCTGGCATTTTACCTGCCGGTCGTCTGGGCGCCTTTTGCCTGTGCGCTTATTTTCCTGATTGCCGCCGTGACGGACTGGTTTGACGGTTATCTGGCGCGTCGCTGGAACCAGAGTACCCGCTTTGGCGCGTTCCTCGATCCGGTTGCGGATAAGGTGATGGTGGCAATCGCGATGGTGCTGGTGGCGGAACATTATCATACCTGGTGGGTGACGCTGCCTGCCGCGACCATGATTGGCCGTGAGATTATTATCTCTGCCCTGCGCGAATGGATGGCGGAGCTGGGTAAACGCAGCAGCGTGGCGGTGTCTTGGATCGGTAAAGTTAAAACCACTGCGCAGATGGCGGCGCTGGTGTGGATGCTGTGGCGTCCGAATGCCTGGGTAGAGTGGGCCGGCATTGGTCTGCTGTGGGTTGCGGCGGTGCTGACATTGTGGTCAATGTTGCAATATTTGAACGCTGCGCGCGGTGATTTGCTTGAACAGTGATCGTTTCGGCTTAATTTTCAGCAAACGATCCTGAGATGCAAAAAATAACGTTGACTCATAACGTCATATCAGTAGAATGCAACGCATCGAACGGCGGCACAGTAAGCCGGACGATAATGAAATCAAGTGCTTAGCAAGTCGTTAAATAGTTACTTGATAACATGCGGGAATAGCTCAGTTGGTAGAGCACGACCTTGCCAAGGTCGGGGTCGCGAGTTCGAGTCTCGTTTCCCGCTCCAGATTAATGCATCGGCAGTTTGCGGGTGCAGGTCGAAAGACAAAAGATTTAAGGCGCGTTAGCAAAGCGGTTATGTAGCGGATTGCAAATCCGTCTAGTCCGGTTCGACTCCGGAACGCGCCTCCACTTTCTTCCCTGGCCGGATGGTGGAATCGGTAGACACAAGGGATTTAAAATCCCTCGGCGTTCGCGCTGTGTGGGTTCAAGTCCCACTCCGGCTACCATGGGAAAACTAGAATAAAATCAATGATAAGCAGTGTCGTGTAAACCACCGAAAGGTGGTTTTTTATTGCCTAATTTTCGCCATTCGCCATTCGCCATTCTTTCGCCATTCGGCTTCACCATAAAAAGAGGGCATTACTGCCCTCCGACTACCGGAACTATAGGAATTTTTCTATCATAACGTGCTGTCTGTGACGCGTTTTTATGACCAGCGATTCCCTGTTTTTCGTTAAGCGTGCCTTCCAGATCCGATATCCCTTTAGATTTGCTGCTACGAAGTTAGGTTATGGTAATAACCAGGCTGACTTAGTCTATGGCGTCGTTGATCTCTCTTTATCGGCATATGGTGCGGGCAGAAAAGTTTTGGGTCCCAGAGAGAGGTCCTGGAGTTTATTCCACGATTATATCAGAGGTTGGCAAGAGGCTTTTAAAACCGCAATGGCGCTGGATTTGACCAGTGGGAGCATTACGGGGTGGCAGATGTACCAGATAGCAAAAGAGAATTGATTATGTCTCAAGAGTTAGAATTTTCGCTTCATCCACCTGTTTGGCCTGCCGTGGCCTATTTCATTGTATCTATTGCAATTTTTCTCTTGCTTTATCTCGGCAAACTAAAAGTTAACAGGCTGCATAAATACCCGCTATTTATCGCGTATAGGGTGTTTGTAATCACTATTGCAGCCGTTCAGATAAACATCTTTGCCAATGGCTACGAGTTTGTCAGCAGCTTTTTGCATATAGATTTTGACCCCTATCGCTATGACTCGGTATATTGGGGCTCATTGTTTTTCTCCATAATTTACTTGCTGGCATTGCCCCGTAACAAGTTTTAGCATAATGAATTTTTCATTTAAGGGACGCTATGTCTTTACCGCCATTGTATGCACTGCGTGCGTTTGAAGTTGCTGCGCGGTTGAACTCCTTCAGTAAAGCCGCTGAAACGCTCAATATTACGCCGGGCGCGGTCAGCAGACATGTCCGTACCCTTGAACTGTGGTTCGACTGCGAGCTTTTCAAAAGGCAAGGTCCTCGCGTGGAGGTCACTGAAGCCGGGCGAGTGCTTGCCGGACAGCTGAACGAAAGCTTCACGAGCATTGAATGGGCCTGCCGGGCATTCCGCAGTGAAAACCATCTGCTGCGGTTAAAAACACCCAGCACCCTGACCATGAGATGGCTTCTCGACGTGCTGCGATCTTTTCGCAACAACCATCCAAAACCGCAGGTGGAGATTGCCAGCGTCTGGATGGACATTGACACCGTTGATTTCAGTCTTGAGCCATACGACTGCGCCATCCTTCTCGGTAATGGCCGTTTTGGTGAGACAACGGAAAGCCAGCTGCTTTTTCATGAATGGCTTATCCCGGTTTGCACCCCATCGCTTATCGAACCGGCCCGGCAGCAGCTTTCGCAATGCGATTTGATCCATCCTTCACCGGACAGACGTGACTGGCGGCGCTGGCTGCGAAGAACAGGATTGTTTCCGGGGCTCGATATGAGCAGCGGCATGGTGTTTGATACCCTTGAACAGGGAAGTATCGCCGCGATGAACGGGCACGGCATCGCTATCGCCGACCTGCATCTCACGCTTGATGCCCTGAAAAGCGGCCTGCTGGGCCTGCCGTTCAGGGAAGCTATCGCGACGGGAGATGGTTACTACCTCGTCTGGCCAAAAAATTCGCTCAAAAGAGAGAGCATCCAGCACCTTCTGGGCTGGCTGCAAAACCATACCCCGGTCGTTCCGGCTCTGGATATCGATTACCTGGAATACGATGAAAGCCGGGTTTATTAATACCGTTATGAGTAAGAGATGTTTGCCATCTTTTTATAGCGTTCTGGCAAAGCGCTGTTCAGGCTGAGTACCTTATCCAGAATATAAAATGCTGGCGTGTTTTTCTGCTGCTCAGCGTCAATAATTGCACCGCGTAATATCGTGGCAGCAGACGAAATCCTGTGAAAATATTCTTCAGTCTCAGGCGTCTGTAATTCACCCGACGTGGCGTAGCGCACGTGCGGCCAGCCGGAGAAGTCGAGCAGCGGAAGGGGCTTTCCTGCTTCAGGATGACAGGCTGAAATCAGCGCAGCCGCTTGCTTAGGGTCGCGATGGGCAACGGACAGCATGTATACGCGCTGCGAAAACGGTGACAGAGCCTCTGAGTGATGTTTCTTAGCCATAAGCATGGCCATAAAATCCTGTAAATCATCGGCTGAATTGGTGTCAGGTGGTAATACAGTTTTCATTAACTGATATAACGCATCAAGTGTCATATTTGCCCTGGATCCTCTTATCATTATTATTCAGTTTGCGGCTGAACGTTTTATCGACCCGCGCAAAGGCGGGTCGTGAAGATGATATTTGAATGCGGTCGCATCAGAAAAACGATTAATAATGGCAATCACTGTGAGTTTTTCTCACTATAGCCTCCAGGCTTCACACGCCGCCTAGGTACGCCTTCCTCACCTCCGGATCCTTTAGCAACGCCTCGCCGCTGCCGCTTAACCGAATCTGCCCGTTAACCATCACATAGCCGCGGTCGGACAACTTCAGCGCGTGGTGGGCATTCTGCTCGACCAGAAAAATCGTCATTCCGTTACGGGCCAGTTCGCGCAGCGTCTGGAAGATCTGTTTAACCACGATTGGTGCGAGGCCGAGGCTGGGTTCATCCAGCAGCAGAAGTTTAGGACGGCTCATCAGTGCCCGGGCAATAGCCAGCATCTGCTGTTCACCGCCGGAAAGCGTCATCGCCCGCTGGTTACGCCGCTCCTTGAGGCGAGGGAAGAGGTCGAACATGCTTTGCATATCTTCAGCTGCATGCTGATTGCCGACGGGGATTGTCCCCATCAGCAGGTTCTCTTCTACAGACATATCCGGGAAAATGCGTCGTCCCTCAGGTGCCTGCGCGATGCCGCCGGTGGCAACATAGTGGGTGGATTTGTGGCTGATATCCTCGCCGCAGAAGAGGATCTGCCCGTTGCGGATCCGGGGCTGACCAAAGACAGACATCAGTAATGTTGACTTCCCCGCGCCATTAGCGCCAATCAGGGCCACGGTTTCCCCTTTGTTTACCTCAAGTGAAACCTGCTTCAACGCCTGGATCACCCCGTAAAAAACGTCCACATTATGTAATTGAAGCATCGGTGCGCTCACAGATTTACCTCGGTTTCGTCGGTGCCCAGATACGCGGCAATCACTTTTTCATTGTGCTGGATCTCAGCCGGTTTACCTCTGGCAATCACATCGCCGTGATCGAGCACAATGATGTCATCAGAAATGCCCATCACCATCCCCATATCATGCTCGATCAGCAAAACCGTGATGTCGTGGTGGTCGCGCAGGAACCGGATGATCTCGCTCAGCTTGTGCGTCTCCACCGGGTTCAGACCGGCAGCAGGTTCATCGAGACAAATCATCTCCGGGCCGGTGCACATGGCGCGGGCGATTTCGAGGCGTCGTTGCTGGCCATAGGACATTTCCCCGGCCAGACGGTTCGCGCAATCTACCAGATCCACCACCTCCAGCCAGTAAAACGCCCGGTCCAGCGCCTCGTTCTCTGCCCGACGATACGCAGGGGTGTTCAGCACCCCCGCCAGCAGATTGCGGTTGACGCGCATGTGCTGTGCCACCAGCAGGTTTTCCACAACGGACATCTCGCGGAACAGGCGGATGTTCTGAAACGTGCGCGCAAGACCCGCGCGGTTCACCAGATGCGTGCCGCCAAACATCTTATAGAACAGGCGTTGACCAAGCTGCGCCGGGCTGAGCCAGTCGCCCGGCTGGAGTTTCTGGCCGAGCACCTGAATGACATTGGTGGTTTTATTTCGTGCATTGAACAGAATGTTGCCGCCGGAGGCCCGGTAGAAACCGGTCAGGCAGTTAAAGACGGTTGTTTTTCCCGCGCCGTTAGGCCCAATGAGTGCAGTAATAGAGCCGCGCTGCACCTCAAGATTGACGTCGTTTAAGGCCTTGATCCCGCCGAAGTGCATCATCAGATGTTCTACACGCAAAATCGTTGCGTTCATGGCGCCACTCCTTTACGCACGGCAAATCCGCTGCGGTTGATGCGGATCAGACCGCGAGGACGCCAGATCATCATCACCACCATCAGCATGCCAAACAGCAGCACGCGGTATTCCGCAAAGCTGCGCAGCAGTTCCGGCGTGACGGTCAGCACAAAGGCGGCCAGTACGACGCCGACGGTGGAGCCCATCCCGCCCAGGACCACAATCGCGAGGATGAGAGCCGATTCAAAAAAGGTGAAAGAGGTGGGGTTAACAAACCCCTGCCAGGTGGCAAAAAACACCCCGGCGATACCTGCCGTCGATGCGCCCAGGGTGAAGGCCGAGAGTTTGACCAGAACGTGGTTGAGCCCCATGGAACGGCAGGCAATCTCATCCTCACGGAGCGCTTCCCACGCCCGTCCAATGGGCATTCGGGTCAGCCGGTGTTTAATGTACAGCACCAGCATGACTACCAGGAACAGTACCGCATAGATGAAAATAAACTTCATGTTGGGGTTATAGGTCAGGCCGAAGAACTCGTGGAAGGGGATGCCACCTTCTTTGGCGCGTCGGCCAAACTCCAGGCCAAAAAAGGTCGGAGCAGGGGCTGAAACGCCGTTAGGCCCGCCGGTGAAGGTGAGCCAGTTGTTCAGCACCAGGCGGATGATCTCGCCAAACCCGAGCGTGACGATGGCGAGATAATCCCCGTGCATGCGCAGCACCGGAAAGCCGAGCAGGGCGCCCGCGCCCGCAGCCATTAGCGCCGCCAGAGGCAGCATGCTCCAGAACCCAAACCCCAGATACTGATACCCGAGCGCCAGCCCGTAAGCGCCGATGGCATAGAAGGCGACATAACCCAGATCCAGCAGCCCTGCCAGGCCAACGACAATGTTCAGCCCAAGACCGAGCAGGACGTAGATCAGTCCGAGTATAGCGACCGTCAGAACGTATTTTGTGGCCACAAACGGGAAGCAGATCGCCAGCGTGACAATCAGCGGAATGATCCAGCGCATGCGGCTTTTATACGCCGGTGGCCGGACATACACCCCCTCATTGTCGGATTCAAACCGCGCCTGTAAACGTCCTCCGGCCGCCGTAGCTGAAAAGGCGCTCAGCAAAAAGCGTCCCAGCATCACCGTGCCTACAATCCACGCCAGCCGCTGGCCGTCAAAGTTAAAGCTGTAACCATCCAGTATGACGCCCGCAATCGGGCCGAAAATAATCAGGGCGATCATTCCGGAAAAAATCGCGTCCAGAATGCAGCGCTTCAGGGAAAAGCCGTCAGAGGTCATCGCGTTGTTCCTTACACTTTAGCCACGACAGGGCGGCCCAGCAGCCCCTGAGGACGGAAGATCAGGATTAATACCAGCAATCCAAACGAGAACACGTCTTTATAATCCGAGTTCACCATCCCGGAGAATTGCGCTTCTGCGACGCCCAGAATCAGCCCGCCAAGCATCGCACCGGGCAGAGAGCCGATGCCGCCCAGCACCGCCGCCGTAAAGGCCTTGATGCCGATAACGAACCCGACGTAAAAATCAAAGGTGCCGTAATTCATGGTGATCAGCACGCCCGCCAGCCCGGCCATGGCTGCGCCGATAACAAACACCAGCGAAATAATTCTGTCGGTGTTGATACCCAAAATGGAGGCCATCTTACGATCCTGCTGCACCGCACGGCACATGCGCCCTAAGCGGGTACGGTTGATAATCCAGGTCAGCACCAGCATGCCCGCGAACGAGGCGATGAGAATAAAGACTTTGGTATAGGTTATCTGGACAAACCCTTCGCCGAGGTGAAAACGCAGCACGCCATCCAGCATGGTCGGTACGCCCTGCTGCCGTGGGCCCTGGCTGAGCTGGACGTAGTTTTGCAGTATCAACGACATCCCGATGGCCGAAATCAGCGGCGCCAGACGCGTCGAATTGCGTAGCGGCTTATAGGCGATGCGCTCAATCGTCCAGCCATAAACGCCGGTGACCACGATGGTGAAAACAAGGGTTCCCAGGATCAGCAGCGGAAAGGAGTGGAGTCCAAAAAACGCCAGCAGGGCCAGGCCAATGGCCGAGAGATAGGCGGAGATCATATACACTTCGCCGTGGGCGAAATTGATCATACCGATGATGCCGTACACCATGGTGTAGCCGATGGCGATAAGACCATAGACCGAACCCAGCGTTAAGCCATTAATTAATTGTTGCAGGAAGAATGTACTCATGGTCGCGCACCTGAATAAAGGGTTACGCCGACAGTCAGACCTGCCGGCGTTGAGCAGATTCCGTCCCGTTATGGCACTTCTTTATATTTGCCTTTGTCGTCCCACTGGTAGACCACGTAGTCAGACACTTTGAGGTCACCTTTGCTGTCCCAGGCTTTTTTACCCATCACCGTGTCGACAGGGTTGGCCTTCAGCCACTCGCTGGCTTTTGCGGAATCCGTCCCTTTCGTGGCCTTGAATGCCGCTGCGATAGCCTGCACAGACCCATAGGCGTAGAGGGTGTATCCTTCTGGTTCAAATTTACCGGCGCGGAATTTCTCGATGACGGCTTTTCCGTCCGGGATCAGGCGCGGGTCTTTACCGAAGGTCATGTAAATACCGTTGGTGTACTGCGCCCCACCGGCGGCGGTGACCATCTCTTCATTGACGATACAGTCTCCCGAGAAGAACTTCGCCTGCACGCCCTGTTCACGCATCTGGCGAACCAGCGGGCCCGCTTCCGGGTGACAGCCACCGAAGAACACCACGTCTGGTTTTTGTGCGCCAATTTTGGTCACCAGCGCGTTAAAGTCTTTCTCCCCGCGGGACAACCCTTCGTACATCACTTCCTTAACGCCGCGTTTCGCCAGCGCCGCTTTAGTGGCGTCCGCCAGCCCCTGACCGTAGGTGTCTTTATCGTGGATGATGACGACCCGTTTGGCTTTCAGCTTATCGAGAATAAAATCGCTGGCGACCTGGCCCTGCTGGTCGTCACGTCCGCACATGCGGAACATATCGCTCATGCCCCGCTCGGTAATAAGCGGGTTCGTTGAGCCGGGGGTGATGGAGAGGATCCCGGCATCGCTATAGACCTCGGAGGCGGGCATGGTCGACGAGGAGCAGAAGTGGCCGACGACCGCTTTCACTTTATCCTGATCGACTAAGCGGTTGGCGACGGCAACGGCCTGTTTGGGTTCGCAGGCGTCATCGCCCTGAACCAGTTTGATTTTCTCACCGTTGATCCCGCCAGCGGCGTTAATGTCTTCCGCCGCCTGCGTAGCGCCATGCCAGTATTGATCGCCATAGGTTGCGTTCGGGCCTGTGAACGGCCCGGCCACGCCGATCACGATATCGGCCTGTGCAGAAAAGGCCGTCACCAGACAACCGGCCAGCAACAGGGAGAGGGGAGTTTTGGTAAATTTCAGCGACATTATTATGTTCCTTAGCAAAGAGGTTTTTGCACCAGGTATAAACCCGAACGCCTGATGGCATCGTAAATCCAAAAACAAGAGCGAGAACAAAATGCACTTTAGAAGCAATCTCGTGCTTAATACGGCGAGGATCCCACGCACCGCGAAGCGCGCAGAACATTAAGCAAAAAGGTTGCCAGAATGGTTAATCCCTTGACCGGGTCACAACACGTTGAGTATAGAGCGCCGTTTTATGCGCCTTTGCGGGATGAGATGAATTTACAGCGGAGATCACATCTCCTTAACAACAAAGCCCATAAGTTGTGCAACGGTCACGATTTGCACGTTTTTGCAGCAATAAAGACCTAAACTTCAGATAGGCATGCGCGGCGATATATGTCAGGATCGTTTTTTTTATCAGGAGTATCAGCAATGGCTGAAGGCCCATTAAATGAAAGCGAGATGGCGTGGCTGGAAGAGACATTAATCTCTTACGGACACGACGATGCATCCGTGATTGACGTGTCCGAACTGGACGGCATGCTTACCGCAGTACTTTCCGGTCCCGTTGTGGTGGAGCCCGACACCTGGCTGGTGGCGGTATGGGGTGGCGAGAAGTATATTCCGCGCTGGAAAAACGATCGTGAGATGAACCGTTTTATCGATCTCTGCTTTAAGCATATGAACGATATTGCCGAGCGCCTGAGCGAATACCCGGATCAGTTTGAACCGCTGTTTGGCTATAACGACGTTGACGGTCAGAGCTATACCGTAGTGGAAGAGTGGTGCTATGGCTACATGCGCGGCGTGGCGCTGACGGACTGGTCATCCCTGCCGGAAGCGCTGGAAGCGGATCTGGCGGTGATTGCCCTGCACGGAACGGAAGAGCACAGCGAGAAGCTGGAAGCGCTGACCGAAGAGGAGTATATGGCCAGCATCGAGAGCATTCAGCCTGCGGCGCTGCGTTTGTACAACTACTGGGTGGCTAATCCGCAGCAGCCGGAAGCGAAAAAGCCGATCGTGAACGGGTCGAAGGTGGGACGTAACGATCCGTGTCCGTGCGGGAGCGGGAAGAAGTTTAAGAGTTGCTGTCTGCACTGAAAAAAGGGGCTATTCATAGCCCCTTTTTTTATCCCACTTCCGGCAGCATTCCCGCTGCAATCAGCACCTGCACCAGAATAATTACAACCCCACAACCAAACACCACGCACAGCAGCGGCTTACCACCCGCCACGCGGTATCCTTGCTGCGGATGTTGCTGGCGGCTCTTCCACGCCAGCAGGGAAGGCAGCAGCAGGGCCAGTACCGATAACGCCACGCCAGCATACCCTAGCGCCATCACAAACCCGCGCGGATAAAAGAGCGCGAAGGCCAGCGGCGGCAGGAAGGTCATCGCCCCCGTCTGTAAGCGTCCGGCAACGGTATTGCGACGCTGGAACAGATCCGCCATATAGTCAAACAGGCCAAGCGCCACGCCGAGGAAGGAGGTTGCCAGCGCCAGGTCTGCAAACAGATGTACCGCCAGCTCCACGTGTGAAGAGGCCACCACGTTACGCAGGGCAACCAGGAATCCATTCAGACCAGAATGCTCTGCCATCAGGCCGATAAAGGTGGTGGAATCAATACTGCCCAGCGTCACCAGCTGCCAGAACAGGTAAGCAATCAACGGAATGGCGCTGCCGATCACAAAGACGCGGCGCAGCTTGCGAATATCCCCGTTCATATAGCTCACGATGCTCGGCACGCTGCCATGAAAACCGAAAGAGGTGAAAATCACCGGGATGGCCGAAAGCGCCAGACCTTTCTCAAGCGGGAGGGAGAGCAGGTTAACCTTGTGCACATGCGGTGCCAGCAGCACCAGCATCACAACAAGGAAGAGAATTTTGGCGCTGAACAAAAAACGGTTAAACAGATCGACCAGCGACGTGCCCGCACAAACCACACCGCCACCGATCAGCGTAAAGACAATGGCGCCTGTTTCCGGTGAAAGCGACGCACCGAAGCCGTCATTGATACTTGACGCAATTAGCTCCCCGGCGCCGCTGATGTAGGCGGCGGTCAGCGCGTACATCAGGAACATCATGCTGAAACCGGTGATCCACTGCCCGTAGCGTCCAAGATAGCGTGCAGCCAGGGAGCCTAAGCCGGTATCGGCAGGGACATGTTGATAAACCTCCAGCAATAATAGCGCGGTGAAACACATCAGGGCCCAAAGACCGCCCAGCAGCACTACGGTAACCCCAAACCCGACGCCGGCGGCAGCCAACGGCATGGCCAACATTCCTGCGCCAATTGTCGTTCCGGCGACGATAAAAATACTTCCCAGAGTTCTGTTCTTCACGCTTTCCTCTACAACGCTTCCATACCGCGACTCATTCTGCGGCGCAGAGTAAGGGAAAAGCACCATCTCGTCAAATCACCGTTACATAGGGTGTAATGATTAATTTACAAAAAGAAAGGGGGAACCTGCGCCAGCGCAAAGCGTGCCGTGGAGGGAGCATTTAGTCTGCTTTTTATTTGCGAGAGGTAATGATGTCAATTCACGGACACGACGTGCTGAATATGATGATTGAGTCAGGTGAGCGTTATACGAAGGAGAGTCTGGTTGAGGCGATACATGCCCGCTTTGGCGAAGCGGCGCGTTTCCATACCTGTTCAGCTTCGGAAATGACAGCCGCGGAGCTGGTGGCGTTTCTGGCGGCGCGCGGAAAATTCATTCCGGCAGCAGACGGATTTTCCACGCACGAAAGTAAAATTTGCCGTCATTGAATAAAGCGGTGCTGAAAACTCAGCACCGCTTTTCTATTAATTCTGCGTGTCGAGCGTCGACAGCTCTTTATCAATGAAGTACAGACCTTCCCCGGATTTACCTGCCAGAGATAATTTATCCAGCACGGATTTAAACAGCTTCTCTTCTTCGTGCTGTTCAGCCACATACCACTGAAGGAAATTAAAGGTTGGATAATCCTGACTGGTCATGGCGGCATGAGCCAGTTCATTTATTTTCTGGGTGATCAGCTGTTCGTGCTCATAGGTGGCACGGAACAGTTCATCAAGAGAGCCGTACTCGGCGAAAGGCGATACCACGTTATCAATGCGCGGCAGGCTGCCGGTGTCCGTCAGGTAATCAAACAGACGCTGCATGTGCGTCATCTCTTCCTGGGCATGACGACGCAGGAAGGCGGCAGCCCCTTCAAAGCTGTGATAGCTGCACCAGGCGCTCATCTGCTGATAAAGCAGGGAAGAAAATAGCTCAAGATTCATTTGCGCATTGAGCTTGTCGATCATTTCAGTTTTTAACATGGTGCAGCTCCGGTTTATTAATTCTGGTTCACGAAGAGCGACACTATAATTTGTTATTTAATTATTTGCAAAAAGTAAAACAAATATTTATTTATTAAAAATACGAATGGGAATAAAACGCATTGCCGCCATTTGTATTTATTAATGAGAATTGTTTTTGTTCTTATTAAATAAACTGCCAGCGTGACTGGCAGTCGCGGTTAATACCACGGATTCTGGCTGGAAGAGGTAACGGCATATCCCTGACATTTATACTGAATGGTCACACTTTCGTTCAGACAGAGTGAACCGCTGATCAGGGTGCAGGTTTTAATCGGCTGCCCGTAGGCTGACGCGGAGGCGTAGCCCATACGTTGGCAGGCCTTTGTTGCCGTACCGTTATTAACATAGTCATCAGACCAGGCGTTTTGGAGCATGGTCTGGCCATAGTCGAGGCGCACAATTCCGTTTGGGGCATCAGTACTACTGACTTCTGCCTGACGGTTGATGCTGCACCCGGCGAGCAACAGGATCGTTCCGGCTATGATTACACGTTTCATGTTTCACTCTGCGTGACGGGAAATACGCCATTGTAACCAACGCGACGGGACGCAATGGCCGGAATAGCCGGAGGATCTGCCCTTTCACTGTACAACGAGCCGGGCCACCGCGCGAAATTGTGAGCGCATCTTTGTTTTTTAAAACAAGTTTTCACTTAATTTGAAAGTGCGTTTGTTTGATAGTAAGGTTAAGTTGAAAAGGTATCCACAGCGGGATCGCCCGCCATGCATTCAGGAGAGACAAGATGAAAATTGCACTGATGATGGAAAACAGCCAGGCCGCTAAGAATCCCATCATCCTTAATGAGCTGAAAGCCGTTGCTGATGAGAAAGGTTTCCCGGTCTATAACGTCGGTATGAGTGATGAGAACGATCATCATCTCACTTATATTCACCTGGGCATCATGGCGAGCATTCTGCTTAACGCTAAAGCCGTTGATTTTGTTGTCACCGGCTGCGGTACCGGGCAGGGCGCGTTAATGTCCCTGAACATCCATCCGGGTGTGATTTGCGGTTACTGCATCGATCCTGCGGATGCTTTCCTGTTTGCGCAAATCAACAACGGTAACGCGCTTTCTCTGCCGTTTGCGAAAGGCTTCGGCTGGGGAGCAGAACTGAACGTACGCTTTATCTTTGAGAAAGCGTTTACCGGACGCAATGGCGAAGGCTATCCACCAGAGCGTAAGGAGCCGCAGGTGCGTAACGCCGGTATTCTGAACCAGGTGAAAGCGGCGGTGGTAAAAGAAAACTATCTGGATACCCTGCGTGCAATCGATCCTGAGCTGGTTAAAACCGCCGTCTCAGGCCAGCGCTTCCAGCAGTGCTTCTTCGAGAACTGCCAGGACAAAGAGATCGAAGCCTTCGTGCGCGGTATTGTTGGCTGATTTCCTTTGCCGGGCGGTGCGTTGCCCGCCCGGCACAGAGCCTTACTTTTTCGATGATACCGCGCTGCCTGCATTTTTGGTCAGACGCAGCGTGTCAACCATTCCCACCAGGCAGATCAGCGCGATCGCCACAAATGCCAGCCGGAAGCTCATTCCCGGCATGCCGGCAATCCCCATCGTCTCACTGACTTTTTCCCCGATACGAATACCAATGGCCCCGAGCGTGATCCCAAGTCCCACGGCAAGCTGCGTTGCGGTTGAAAACAGCGTATTGGCATAGCTCATCTGCGCAGAGGGTACATCCGCAAAGGCCAGCGTACTGATGGCTGTAAACTGGATCGAACGAAAAACGCCACCCAGATAGAGGATCAGCATGACGAGCCACACAGGAGTCTGCGGCGTAAGAAAGGCGCAGGCCAGCAGCGCCAGGACATTCAGTGAACCGTTAATCAGCAACAGCCGCTTAAACCCCAGGCTGCGGATCAGGGGCGTCGTCGCCGGTTTAATGGTGAGATTGCCTACGAAAACGGCCAGCACCAGCAGGCCAGAATGGAACGCGTCCATGCCAAAGCCGACCTGGAACATCAGCGGTAACAGGAACGGAACCGCGCTGATGGAGGCGCGAAACAGCGATCCGCCGTACAGGGTGACGCGAAACGTCGGCACTTGCATCGCATCGAGCCTGATCATCGGCCAGGTTGCCCGCTTAAAGTGGCGAAGCGCCAGGCTCAACGCGACGACACCGACGATAAACAGCGTGGCGGTTAATTCTATCCGCAGAGGCTCTGCGCCCATCAACTCCATCGCATAAACCAGGCTCACCATGGCAAGGGTGGTGACCACAAAACCCGGCAAGTCAAACGGTCGGCGCGTATCTTCATGCAGGTCTGGAATGATTCGCAGTGCCAGCAAAATGGCGATTATCCCCAGCGGCACGTTAATAAAGAAGATCCAGCGCCAGTCGGCATAGCTTGTAATGAACCCGCCCAGCGGCGGGCCGATGATCGGCGCGACCAGCGCAGGCCACGTCAGGGTGGCGATTGCCGTGATGAGCTGATGCTTTGGCGTTGTACGTAACACGGCCAGGCGACCCACAGGCACCATCAGCGCGCCACCCATGCCCTGGAAGACGCGCATTGCGACAAACTCCTCGAGCGTGGTGGACAGGCCGCAAAATACCGAGGCCAGCGTGAAGATCGCCAGCGCGAGGGCAAATACTTTTCGCGCGCCGAAACGGTCGGCGATCCAGCCGCTGGCGGGGATCAGCACGGCAAGGGTGATCAGGTAGGCGCTGATGCCGATATTCAGATCCACGGCCTGTATGCCAAAGCTTTTTGCCATATCCGGCAATGCGGTGGCGATCACCGTCCCGTCCAGAAACTCCATAAAGAAAGCACCGGCCACCAGCAGTGCCGCAGGCGATAATCCATGGCTCTCTTTGCCGGATAGGTTTTCACTCATTCTCTTCCTGCCCGCTCAAAAAATTTTATAAAAATTTACTGGAATTTATAAGTCTGTAACCTGCGGATTTATCATGCCTTTTTTTAACAAACTGGCAGCACTGAGGGTTTATTAACCGTGATGCAGGTCACAAAATGGTTGATTTTTGTGATGGCGGTCATATTATAAGCGTATTGATAATAACACCTGCATAACACGTTACTGGAGCAACATAATGAAACTGCGCAAAATCCTGAAAAGCATGTGGGCTAACTACTGCACAACGTTTAAAGACGTCCCACCGGGTGCGATGTTCTGATAAAAAAACCTGCTTCGGCAGGTTTTTTTATGTCTGCGGACGACGAGAGGGAGATGGAAGGGCGTCTGTTTTGCTACTATGGCGGCCTTTGAATAAGGAGAACCCCATGTCACAAAACCTGAGCGCCGATCAGGAACTGGTATCTGACGTCGTCGCCTGCCAGCTGGTTATCAAACAAATCCTTGATGTGATTGACGTTATCGCGCCGGTTGAGGTACGCGAAAAGATGTCGACCCAGCTAAAAAACATCGATTTCACCAATCATCCTGCTGCGGCGGACCCGGTTACGCTCCGCGCGATCCAGAAAGCGATCGCGCTGATTGAACTGCGCTTCACGCCGCAGGGTGAGTCACATTAAAATAAACCGATGTTTTAAAATTAGAAACCGTTTTCTGATTTTACGTCGAAGGGCGACAGAGTCTGTCGCCCACAGAAGGCTCAAAAGAACGTCTGCACCAGCAGATAGCTCACCACGCAGGCACAGCTGACGCCAATCAGACCCGGCAGAATAAAGCTGTGGTTGATGATGAATTTACCGATGCGGGTGGTGCCGGAGCGATCGAATCCAATACAGGCCAGATCGCTCGGATAGGTGGGCAGCACAAAGTAGCCGTAGGAGGCCGGGAAGAAGGCCACCAGCATTTTCGGATCGATGCCTAACATCAACCCCATCGGGGCGACTGCGGTTAAGGCCGCGGCCTGGCTGTTGACCAGTTTCGACACCAGAAACAACACGATGGCATACGTCCAGGGATGACTCTTCACTACCCCCTCCAGTGCCATTTTCAGTTCGTCGAGATGCGCCTGGAAAAAGGTATCGCTCATCCATGCCACGCCAAACACCGAGAAGATGGCGACCATCCCCGCCTTAAATACCGCTCCGTTTGAAATGGCCGACGCATTAACCTTACAGGTCATCAGCATGATGGCCCCGGCAATAAGCATCATCATTTGAATGACAAGGTTCATCGACAGGGCCGTCATTTTGCCTTTGATCTCAAACGCCGGACGCAACTCGGGCAACGCACCCAGCAGGACCACAACCGCAATCCCGGCGAAGAAGATCCACGTTGACCAGTAGGCCTGTTTAGGGAAACGCTGATCCATCAACGTCTCCGTTCCCCCATAGATAAACTCACGCTGTTTCGGATCTTTCAGCTTTTCCTGAAATTCAGGATCGTCTGCGAGGTTTTTCCCCCGGCGCAGGCTCCACAGTGCCGCAATGGCGACGCCAGACAGTGAGGCCGGTACGGAAACGGCGAGGATTTCGAGGATCCCCCACGCGTGGCCGATACCGTTCTGCGCACCCAGAATTGAGACCAGCGAAACGACGGCCACGGAAACGGGGGAGGCGGTGATCGCCATCTGTGAGGCCACCGAGGCCACCGCCATCGGCCGTTCCGGGCGAATGCCTTTTTTCAGGGCGATATCCGCGATAATGGGAAACATAGTGTAGACGACGTGGCCGGTCCCGCAGAGAAAGGTCAACATCCAGGTGGTAAACGGCGCGAGAAGGGTGATGTGCTGGGGATGTTTTCGCAGCAGGCGCTCTGCGAATTGCATCATCACGTTCAGGCCACCGGCGGTCTGTAGTGTTGCCGCGCAGCCGATGACGGCGAGGATCGTGAGCATCACGTCAACCGGCGGTTTACCGGGTTGCAGACCAAAGACAAAACTCAAAATAAACAGGCCGATGCCGCTTATCAGCCCCAGGCCCATCCCGCCGAAGCGGGTACCTACCAGCAGGCAGAGGATAATGACAATAAACTCAATGGTGATCATGATGCTCCCTCGTTAATGAATGTAATTAAACAAATCATTACACGATGTGTGGTTATTCATTGGGAGCAAGATCTGATTTGTTAAATGTCAGCAAAAGCAGGGAGTTGGCACCCACTCCCTGACGGGCTGAGGGATCCCCAGTAATTTGAAAGCAAAAGCGATAACGTTGCCTTCAGAATAACTGAAGGCTTTCAGCGATGCCTCGGTCCGGCTGTAAATCGCTGAGGCGTTTCCTGTAGGCCGGGGCGAGGCGCAGGGATGCGCCGAGAGGGCGGGCTTTACAGGGATGTTACCTCCGCCCGTCCCCGATAAGCCGGAAGGAATAAGCCGAAGGTACCGCGCAGCGGCGATTTTCCGCCGGAAGCCCGGGTCGCCAGGGTGGTGGCGACTGAGCCACCCTGGCACGTTCACCGGTTATGCCGTGACAGAGTAGCAAGGAACATAAAGTGAACGGAATGACCACCAGAGCCGTATGTTCCCCCTCACCCCAGCCCTCTCCCTCAAGGGAGAGGGGGCCGTCTGTGCAGGCATTATTTTGTGGGGAACTCTCAGCCCTGACGGGAGCGGGTGAAGGAACTTAGTGGTGTTGCACGGTAGCAATGTCGAGAAGATGGCGGTCCGTCTGCTCCAGACAGATCCCCGCGCGTTTCGCGTTGCGGATTTCGTCTGCGAGCGTTTTCAGCAGCATGCCATCCTGCTGCTGCTCTCTGTCCATATCACGTAAAAACTTGAGGGTAATGATGTCCTGTTGCGCTTTGGCTTCATCGGCCAGCTTGTTCAGCTTTGTACAGCGTTGCTCATACTCTTCAAGCGTTTTCTGGAACAGTTCCTCCAGAGAGGAGTAATTATCTTCAATCGTTTCAAGCTCTTTGACTGTGGGATTGGCGCCGATGGCTTTCAAAAAGTTAAAGACACGCATCATGTGCGTGACGTTACTTTGCGCCTGAGTACGAAAGAAGGTGGCAGTGCCGTTGAGGCTTTTTCTGGAACACCAGGCGCTCAAATGCAGATGCAGATTTGAAGCATAAAACTCCAGGTTCATCTGGGCATTCAGTTTTTGCATCATCGTTTGGGTAGTCATACTCATATCCTTATTGACTGTGGGACTTGATGTCCGCTACGAAACCTGACCCGGCAGGTACTGACGATTGAATAACAGAAAAAGATTTCTGCAAGGTAAACAAACTCGAAAATTCACGTCCTGTGTTCGATTTAAATAAGCATACGCTTCTCTTGGAATTAAGAAAACTCTTAGTTGGGCTGTGTTTACCATACATTACAAATTTAAATATAGCGCAGAACAGAAAACAGGTGACGAGATAAAATATTTTTTATCTTTATGTTTTTAATGATATTAAAATCAGTACTTCCCATTTTTATCGTTTCAGGAAACCTTCTGTGGCGGGAAATTCTGTGAAAGTGTTAAATCAGAAATAATAACTGCAAATATATCCTGCTGTAGCAAATTTGAGCTAAATCAATTTTCACATAATATACGGTTCTGTGATCGCGTCGTAAGATTGTTATCTAACAAATCTGGAAAATGAAACGATGTTTTATATCTTTTCACCCGTAGAGGTTTATGATGACAAAAGTTGCGGTGCTGCTGGCACCTGGTTTTGAAGAAGCAGAAGCGATTATCACAGTGGATATCCTGCGTCGCTTGCAGATCGAGGTGGAAACGCTGGCCTGCGCGGAGTCCCGTGCGGTAGTGAGTTACCACAATATCCCCATGGTGGCTGACAGTACATTAACGGAACGTATTAATAGGCTGTATGACGCGGTCGTGTTACCCGGTGGGCCGCAGGGGAGTATCAATCTTGCGGCTAACCAGGAGGTGATCCGCTTTGTTTCCGCGCATGACGAGCACGGCAAACTCATCTGCCCGATCTGCTCTGCGGCCGCGCGGGTGCTGGGCGCAAACGGGCTACTGAAGGGGCGGCGCTACGTCTGTTCCGGCGATCTTTGGCAGACCGTTGATGATGGAGTATATGTAGATGCGCCGGTCGTGGAGGATAACAACCTCATCAGCGGCAAGGGGCTGGGGCACGCTTTTGACTTTGCGCTGACGCTCTCTGCGCGTCTGCTGGGCGACGACGCCCCCGTGCGCGATCATGCTGAACACATCTATTACCGCTGGTAAATTTCTGCCGGACGCTAAGGCGTCCGGGTTACAGGGATTTCTTAGCTGACCTTATGGATAATCCTGCTTAACTCCTTTCCATTTGTAGGACAATTACGTCCTTTTTTATGTCATTTTTCGCTGAATTTATGTACGCAATTACTGTAATTCTGCGGTGTGATGTCGCTCTCTTATGGATGATTAATTTCCCGCTAAAACTATCACCAGCAATAACGCTTATGACGAGGTAAGCGCTAATGCCTTGTTTTAAGTCCGATTAAATAAGTTGTTCGCCATTATTCCCTACAGATAAGAATGCTAAAGCTGGAGTTTACCATGCACAAATTTACTAAAGCGCTGGCGGCCATCGGCCTGGCTGCCGTTATGTCACAATCCGCTATCGCTGAAAATTTAAAGCTCGGTTTTCTGGTTAAACAGCCGGAAGAACCGTGGTTCCAGACCGAATGGAAATTTGCTGATAAAGCCGGAAAAGATTTGGGATTTGAGGTAATTAAAATCGCCGTACCTGACGGCGAGAAAACGCTTAACGCCATTGATAGCCTGGCGGCGAGCGGCGCGAAAGGTTTCGTTATCTGTACGCCGGATCCAAAGTTGGGTTCAGCGATTGCCGCGAAAGCGCGCGGTTATGACATGAAAGTGATTGCGGTGGACGATCAGTTCGTGAATGCCAAAGGCAAACCGATGGATACCGTTCCGCTGGTGATGATGGCGGCCACCAAAATCGGCGAGCGTCAGGGCCAGGAGCTCTATAAAGAGATGCAAAAACGCGGCTGGGATGTAAAAGAGACCGCCGTGATGGCGATTACCGCTGACGAGCTGGATACCGCCCGTCGTCGTACCACGGGCTCCATGGACGCCCTAAAAGCGGCTGGCTTCCCGGAAAAACAAATCTACAAAGTCCCGACCAAATCCAACGATATCCCGGGCGCCTTTGATGCGGCGAACTCCATGCTCGTCCAGCATCCGGAGGTGAAACACTGGCTGGTGGTGGGGATGAACGATAACACCGTGCTGGGCGGCGTGCGTGCAACGGAAGGCCAGGGCTTTAAAGCACCGGACATTATCGGGATCGGCATCAACGGCGTGGACGCCGTGAGCGAACTGTCTAAAGCGCAGGCGACCGGCTTCTACGGCTCTCTGCTGCCAAGCCCGGATGTCCACGGCTATAAATCCAGCGAAATGCTTTACAACTGGGTGACCAAGGGGGTTGAGCCGCCGAAATTCACCGAAGTAACCGATGTGGTGCTGATCACCCGCGATAATTTCAAAGAGGAGCTGGCGAAAAAAGGACTGGGCGGTAAGTAATACGCTGTGATTGCGCCCCTCACACGCCGTGAGGGGCCTGACGTACACACTACAGGAATCACGGAGTCGTTATGCAACAGTCTGATCCGTATCTCTCTTTCCGCGGCATCGGTAAAACATTCCCCGGCGTAAACGCGCTGACCGATATCAGCTTCGACTGCTATGCCGGTCAGGTTCATGCCCTGATGGGGGAGAACGGCGCGGGAAAATCCACGCTGCTAAAAATTCTCAGCGGCAACTACACGCCCACCACCGGCACGCTGGCCATTCGCGGCGAAGAGGTGGCCTTTGCCGATACCACGGCAGCGTTAAACGCGGGCGTCGCCATCATCTATCAGGAGCTGCATCTCATTCCTGAAATGACCGTGGCGGAGAACATCTACCTGGGCCAGCTTCCGCATAAAAGCGGCGTGGTCAACCGCTCGCTGCTCAACTATGAAGCGGGCTTGCAGCTCAGGCACCTTGGGCTGGATGTCGATCCGCAAACGCCCCTTAAGTATCTCTCCATCGGCCAGTGGCAGATGGTGGAAATTGCCAAAGCGCTGGCGCGTAACGCCAAGATCATCGCTTTTGACGAGCCAACCAGCTCGCTCTCGGCGCGTGAAATTGAAAACCTCTTTCGCGTGATCCGCGAGCTGCGCAAAGAGGGCCGCATCATTCTGTACGTCTCCCACCGTATGGAAGAAATTTTTGCCTTAAGCGATGCCATCACCGTGTTTAAGGATGGCCGCTACGTGCGCACCTTCACCGATATGCAGCAGGTCAATCATGACCAGCTGGTGCAGGCGATGGTCGGGCGCGATCTGGGGGATATTTACCACTGGAAGCCGCGCGAGTACGGCCCTGAGCGTCTGCGTCTGGATAGCGTTAAAGCCCCAGGCGTGCGCACACCTATTTCACTCTCGGTGCGCAGCGGCGAAATCGTCGGGCTGTTTGGCCTTGTCGGGGCAGGGCGCAGCGAGCTGATGAAAGGGCTGTTTGGCGGTACGCGCATTGCCCAGGGCCAGGTCTTCGTCGACGGGAAAAAGGTCGATATACAGAAGCCTGCGCAGGCGATTAACGCGGGCATCATGCTCTGTCCGGAGGATCGAAAGGCCGAAGGCATTATTCCAGTGCACTCGGTGCGCGACAACATCAACATCTCTGCCCGGCGCAAGTTCATCCGCGCGGGATGTCTGATTAACGACGGCTGGGAGGCGCGCAACGCTGATCACCATATCCGTTCGCTGAACATCAAAACTCCCGGGGCTGAACAGCTGATCATGAATTTGTCCGGCGGCAACCAGCAAAAAGCCATTCTGGGGCGCTGGCTGTCGGAAGACATGAAGGTCATTTTGCTGGATGAACCAACGCGCGGTATCGACGTGGGGGCGAAACACGAAATCTATAACGTCATCTATGAGCTGGCAAAACGCGGTGTGGCGGTGCTGTTCGCCTCCAGCGATCTGCCCGAGGTGCTGGGCGTCGCCGACCGTATTGTAGTGATGCGTGAAGGCGAAATTGCCGGTGAATTGCTGCATGAACAGGCGAATGAACAACAGGCGTTGAGTCTCGCCATGCCTAAAGTTAGCCAGGCTGTCGCCTGAGTAAGGAGTCAATGATGTCCTCTGTTACTACATCCGGAGCGCCGAAGTCGGCTTTCAGTTTTGGCCGCATCTGGGACCAGTACGGCATGTTGGTGGTTTTTGCCGCCCTGTTCGTTGCGTGCGCGATTTTTGTGCCAAACTTCGCGACCTTCATCAACATGAAGGGGCTGGGGCTGGCCATCTCCATGTCCGGCATGGTGGCCTGCGGAATGCTATTCTGCCTGGCCTCCGGCGATTTTGACCTGTCGGTCGCCTCGGTGATTGCCTGTGCCGGGGTCACCACTGCCGTGGTGATCAATATGACCGAAAGCCTGTGGATCGGCGTGCTGGCGGGGCTGATGCTCGGCGTGCTGAGCGGGCTGGTGAACGGCTTTGTGATTGCGCGCCTGAAGATTAACGCCCTAATCACGACGCTTGCGACCATGCAAATCGTGCGCGGTCTGGCCTATATCATCTCCGACGGTAAGGCGGTGGGGATTGAAGACGAGCGCTTCTTTACGCTGGGCTATGCCAACTGGCTGGGCTTGCCTGCGCCTATCTGGCTGACGGTAGCCTGTCTGATCCTGTTTGGTTTCCTGCTTAACCGCACCACCTTTGGTCGTAATACCCTGGCGATTGGCGGGAACGAGGAAGCGGCGCGTCTGGCGGGTGTCCCGGTCGTACGGACCAAGATCATTATCTTCGTGCTTTCCGGGCTTGTGTCGGCAGCGGCGGGGATTATTCTGGCGTCGCGTATGACCAGCGGCCAGCCAATGACCTCTATCGGTTATGAGCTGATTGTCATTTCAGCCTGCGTATTGGGGGGTGTATCCCTCAAGGGCGGCATCGGAAAAATCTCATATGTGGTGGCGGGGATCCTGATTCTGGGGACCGTGGAGAACGCCATGAACCTGCTTAATATTTCTCCGTTCTCTCAGTACGTCGTACGCGGCCTGATCCTGCTGGCAGCAGTGATCTTCGACCGTTACAAGCAAAAAGCTAAGCGTACCGTCTGATTTATTTTTAGCCACTCATCTGCTCAACTATTAACCATAGTTGACCCCCTGACCGGCCCGCCAGTTATGCTGACGGGCCGGTTGCTAAATGGCGAGCGCCGTCACACTGTCTATACTTACATGGCTGTTTTGTTCACTGTAAGGAGGATTAGGGTGGCTGACTTGTTAACCGCACCGCCTGTACTGCCCGGAAAATTTGCTTTCTTTTTTGACCTCGACGGGACGCTCGCCGGAATTGAACCGCATCCTGACGACGTCGTTGTACCGGATCTGGTGTTAGAGAATTTGCAGCAGCTCTCCCGACAGAACGAGGGGGCACTGGCATTGATTTCAGGGCGCTCAATGGCCGAGCTGGATGTGCTCGCCAGTCCTTATCACTTTCCGCTGGCCGGTGTGCACGGAGCGGAGCGCCGCGATATCCATGATCAACTGCATATAGTTTCACTCCCCGATACGCTGGTTCAGGCGCTGCATGCGCAACTCTCTTCTGCTCTGGAACTGCTTCCAGGTACGGAACTGGAAGCCAAAGGCATGGCCTTTGCGCTGCACTACCGTCAGGCGCCTCACCATGAGGCGGCGATCTTTTCGGTAGCAAGAAGCGTGGCGGAAGCCCATCCGGAGCTGGCGTTACAGCCGGGTAAATGTGTGGTCGAGATTAAACCAGCAGGAATTAATAAAGGCGCTGCCATTGCAGCGTTTATGGCGGAAGCGCCGTTTAAAGGGCGTACGCCAGTATTTTTTGGGGATGACCTGACCGATGAGGCCGGGTTCAGCGTGGTAAACCAGGCCAGTGGCATGTCTGTCAAGGTAGGGCCGGGTGAAACCGTTGCCGGATGGCGGCTGGAAAACGTCGCCAGCGTCTGGCAGTGGATATCTGATGTCGCTAACCAGCAACAACAACAAATAGCGCAAAACAACGGGAGAAATCATTATGGGTCGCTTAGTCGTCGTCTCTAATCGCATCGCACCGCCGGATGATAAAAAAGCCAGTGCCGGTGGCCTGGCGGTCGGGGTATTAGGTGCCCTCAAAGCCGCGGGTGGTCTCTGGTTTGGCTGGAGCGGGGAAATCAGTAATGATGAGAAACCGCTTAAAAAGGTGTCACGGGGCAATATCACGTGGGCTTCCTTCGCACTCAGTGAGAAGGACTATGATGAATATTATTCCGAGTTCTCAAACGCCGTGCTGTGGCCAGCGTTTCACTATCGTCTGGACCTGGTGAAATTCCAGCGTGAATCCTATGAAGGCTATATGCGCGTTAATGCGCTGCTGGCAGATAAACTGCTGCCGCTGATCGAAGAAGACGATATTTTATGGATCCACGATTACCATCTGCTGCCTTTCGCCAGAGAGCTGCGAAAACGTGGTGTGAATAACCGAATCGGTTTTTTCCTGCACATCCCTTTCCCGACGCCGGAGATTTTCACGGCACTGCCGCAGCATGAAGAGATCCTTGAGGCGCTGTCCGATTACGACCTGCTCGGTTTCCAGACGGAAAACGACAGGCTGGCCTTCCTCGACAGCGTGTCCGGTAAAACCCGACTGGTTACTCACGGCGGCAAATCTCACACCGCGTGGGGACGTCATTTCCATACCGAGGTCTACCCGATTGGTATTGAGCCAGACGAAATTGCCGAGCAGGCCTCCGGTCCATTGCCTCCGAAGCTTGCCCAGCTTAAGGATGAACTCAAGCACGTTAAGAATATCTTTTCGGTTGAACGACTTGATTATTCCAAAGGGTTGCCGGAGCGATTCCTCGCGTACGAAACCCTGCTGGAAAAATTCCCGCAGCATCACGGCAAGATTCGTTATACCCAGATAGCGCCGACCTCACGCGGTGAGGTTCAGGCCTATCAGGATATCCGTCACCAGCTTGAGACCGAAGCAGGGCGCATCAACGGGCGCTACGGGCAGCTTGGCTGGACACCACTTTTCTATTTGAATCAGCACTTTGAGCGCAAAATTCTGATGAAAGTGTTCCGCTATGCGGACGTCGGGCTGGTCACGCCCCTACGCGACGGGATGAATCTGGTGGCAAAAGAGTATGTTGCAGCACAAGATCCTGCTGACCCGGGTGTGCTGGTGCTGTCTCAATTTGCCGGTGCGGCAAACGAGTTAACCTCAGCGCTGATTGTAAACCCTTACGATCGCGATGACGTGGCAAATGCCCTGAACCGTGCGTTAACTATGCCGCTTGCGGAACGTATTTCACGCCATTCGGAAATGATGGAGACCATCATGAAGAATGATATTAACCGCTGGCAGGCGCGTTTTATTGACGATTTGCGCGCGATCCAGCCGCAAAGTCAGGAAGGTGATCTGCAAAAAAAGATCGCGACCTTCCCTAAACTCGCCTGATTTTCTCCGGGGGCATTAATTGCCCCCAAGAGGCACCAGCAGGACATCAACCTGGCTTGACGAAACGATAGATTTTGCCGAGCATGCCGCACGAGAAAAAAAACTCTGGTTATGATTTCCGCAAATAACCAGGTCAATATTCTCTTTCTGACAGATGTCGAGTATATGCGCGCTTAATTCACCGGTCGCGATAACGGTCTGATGAATCGGATAGTCTGCCCTCTCCACCAACTCTTGCAGGAATTGGTGCGTTTCCTCCTGCAATACCTCACGTATATCTTCCAGCATCGGCGCAGCCAGCTGATTATACATTTCGGGTTCCGCGGCCAGCGTGATCAGGCTGATGCGGGCATTGGCGGGGCGGGCGATGGATACGGCTCGGGCGACAAGCTGGTGGCTTTCGGGAGAAACAGCAACTGAAACAAGCAGATGGGAGTAACTCATCACGCACTCCTTTGATGTCAGAATGACAAGTTTTCCCAGCTTTACCGCGAAAATGTCATTACTGCAAGAGGTGAATGCGTCATTAGTGTGAAGCTTATCATAATTATTCATTAATTATTCTTATAAGAAGAATAACTGAAAAGATGGCCTAAATGAAAAAAATTAACAGCTTAACGTAAATTACACATTTTCCCTTCCGGGTGGTTAACACGCCTTAACTCATCATCAACCCGGCGTAGATCGTTACGCAACGAAACTGATTTTTGTGTTGCCAGCGTTAACCCCCTGTTTTTACTTTATTAATTAATGGTAGTTTCAACGTGAAGTTTTCCCCATAGCAGATCAATGCGGATTTGCCCTGTCTTTACATTTCCCAGACCCAATTCCCCCGTCAGGATGCATGAGTATTCGTTCCTGAAGAATATAAACAAGCTTGGGTTGGATAAAAAACACCCAAATTACAAGTCACGCTGATGGATTTATGGGTTACATTCGCGTAAATTATGTGACACAGATCACATTTTTTTTAAATTCCAGGGGGGGCTGCATTGTATGTGTCAAAACTGACGAGTAGAGTTTGCGTCGAATTAGGAAAAATCTTAGTTATTTGTAAGAAAAGATAAAATGTGTAACCGACATTTTGGCCATGTTAACCGGTCACGCGCTTTACGACGTACAAACCTAAATTCAACTATGCATTTGGCCTTTTCTTTTTATACCGGGTGATTTCCCGGCGACATCACGGGGTGCGGTCTTTCCGCATAAAAATAATAGTTGGTTATTCGGGATGGGAAAAATGCATACATCCGAGTTGCTAAAACATATTTACGACATCAATTTGTCGTATTTATTGCTCGCGCAGCGTTTGATTAGTCAGGACAAACCGTCAGCGATGTTTCGTCTGGGTGTTAACGAAGAGATGGCAACCATGCTGGGGGGATTAACACTTCCGCAGATGGTCAAGCTGGCTGAAACCAATCAGCTTGTCTGCCAGTTCCGTTTCGATAACCCGCAGACCATTACGCGTCTGACTCAGGAATCCCGCGTGGACGATCTGCAACAGATCCACACCGGTATTCTTCTCTCCACCCGCCTGCTCAACGAAATCAGCCAGCCTGACGACGTAGCCCGGAAGAAAAGGGCTTAACAATGAGCGAAAAAAGCATTGTTCAGGAAGCCCGTGATATCCAGCTGGCAATGGAACTCATCACGCTGGGTGCGCGTTTACAAATGCTGGAAAGCGAGACGCAACTGAGCCGTGGTCGTTTGATCAAGCTGTACAAAGAATTGCGTGGTAGCCCACCGCCAAAAGGCATGCTGCCGTTTTCGACTGACTGGTTCATGACCTGGGAGCAGAACATCCATGCTTCCATGTTCTGTAACGCCTGGCAGTACCTGCTTAAAACGGGCTTATGCAGCGGCGTGGATGCCGTGATTAAAGCCTACAAACTTTACCTTGAGCAATGCCCGCAGCAGGAACAGGGACCCCTGCTGGCGCTGACCCGCGCCTGGACGCTGGTGCGTTTTGTTGAAAGCGGAATGCTTGAATTGTCGCGCTGCAACTGCTGTGACGGCAATTTTATTACCCACGCGCACCAGCCTGCGGGCAGCTTCGCCTGTAGTTTATGCCAGCCTCCATCCCGAGCCGTAAAAAGACGTAAACTTTCCCGGGATGCTGCCGATATTATTCCACAACTGCTGGATGAACAGATCGAACACGCTGTTTAACCCGAACCTGTGGGCAAGATTCCAGCAGCGGTAAGCGATTACCGCTGCTTTTTTTTACCCTGCGTTCAGGTCACGCGCTCGAAATGAACGTCCTGCCATAGTCACTAGCGGAAGGATGATGTCGTGCTTATCTTATTAGGTTACCTGGTAGTTCTCGGTACAGTTTTCGGCGGTTACATGATGACCGGCGGGCACCTTGGAGCACTCTATCAACCGGCTGAACTTGTCATCATCGGCGGTGCAGGGATAGGGGCTTTTATCGTTGGTAACAACGGTAAATCGATCAAGGGCACGCTGAAGGCGATTCCGCTGCTGTTTCGTCGCTCGAAATACACCAAAAGCATGTATATGGATCTTCTGGCGCTGCTCTATCGCCTGATGGCGAAGTCACGTCAGCAAGGAATGTTCTCGCTGGAGCGGGACATTGAAAACCCGAAAGAGAGCGAAATTTTCGCCAGCTACCCGCGTATTCTGGCTGACGCGATGATGCTCGATTTTATCGTCGATTACCTCCGGCTGATCATCAGCGGCAACATGAACACCTTCGAAATTGAAGCCCTGATGGACGAAGAGATCGAAACCCACGAGAGCGAATCCGAAGTGCCGGCCAACAGCCTGGCGCTGGTGGGCGACTCGCTTCCAGCGTTCGGTATCGTGGCGGCGGTCATGGGCGTCGTTCATGCCCTGGCCTCGGCGGATCGCCCGGCGGCTGAACTGGGCGCCCTGATTGCCCACGCAATGGTGGGGACGTTCCTCGGTATTTTACTGGCATACGGCTTTATCTCCCCGCTGGCGAGCGTGCTGCGCCAGAAGAGCGCTGAAACCACCAAAATGATGCAGTGCGTGAAAATTACGCTGCTCTCAAACCTCAACGGTTATGCGCCACCGATCGCCGTCGAATTTGGCCGTAAGACGCTCTACTCCAGCGAACGTCCGTCGTTTATCGAACTGGAAGAGCATGTGCGCGCGGTGAAAAACCCCAACCAACAGACGACAACTGAGGACGCATGAAAAACCAGTCCCATCCGATCGTCATCGTAAAAAAACGCAAGCATAAGGGGCACGGGCACGGTTCTCACGGCTCATGGAAGATCGCGTACGCCGACTTTATGACCGCCATGATGGCCTTCTTTCTGGTGATGTGGCTGATCTCCATCTCCAGCCCGAAAGAGCTTATTCAGATTGCGGAATATTTCAGAACGCCGCTGGCGACGGCGGTCACCGGCGGGCCGCGCATTTCGAACAGCGACAGCCCGATCCCCGGCGGCGGTGACGATTACACCCAGCAGCAGGGCGAAGTGAAAAAACAGCCTAACATCGACGAGCTGAAAAAACGGATGGAGCAGGCGCGCCTGAAAAAACTGCGCGGTGACCTGGATCAGCTGATTGAGGCGGACCCTAAACTGCGCGCGCTGCGTCCGCATCTGAAAATTGACCTGGTGCAGGAAGGGCTGCGTATTCAGATCATCGACAGCCAGAACCGACCGATGTTCAAAACCGGCAGTGCCGACGTGGAGCCCTACATGCGCGATATTCTGCGTGCGATTGCACCGGTGCTGAACGGCATTCCGAACCGCGTTAGCCTCTCCGGTCACACGGATGATTTCCCGTACGCCACGGGAGAGAAGGGATACAGCAACTGGGAGCTTTCTGCCGATCGCGCCAACGCCTCGCGTCGCGAGCTGGTGGCGGGTGGGCTTGATGATGGCAAGGTCCTGCGCGTGGTCGGCATGGCTGCAACCATGCGCCTGACCGACCGCGGACCGGATGACGCCATCAACCGTCGTATCAGTCTTTTAGTGCTGAACCAGCAGGCGGAGCAGGCCATCCTGCATGAAAACGCCGAAAGTCAGAATGAGTCACTGGACGATTTAAAACAGCCTGGGGCCGTCCCTTCGGCTGCCGTTCCAACATCGCCACCAGCCAATCCGAGGTGATAGCGTGAGCATGGATATTACCGATTTTTACCAGACATTTTTTGATGAAGCCGACGAATTGTTGGCCGATATGGAGCAACATTTGCTGGATCTGGTGCCCGAGGCACCGGACTCAGAACAGCTCAACGCCATCTTCCGTGCGGCGCATTCCATTAAAGGCGGAGCCGGAACGTTTGGATTTACCATTTTGCAGGAAACGACCCATTTAATGGAAAACCTGCTGGATGAAGCACGACGCGGTGAGATGCAGCTCAATACCGACATTATCAACCTGTTTTTGGAAACGAAAGATATTATGCAGGAACAGCTCGACGCCTATAAAAGTTCGGCAGAGCCTGATGCCGCCAGCTTTGAATACATCTGCAACGCGCTGCGTCAGTTAGCGCTGGAAGCCAAAGGTGAGGCGTCTGCGCCCGTTGTCCCTGCGGCAAAACTGAGCGTTGTTGACGCCGCGGCCAAACCAGACAGTGCGCCTGATGCGCCCGCAGGAAAATTGCGCGTAGTGCTGTCACGGCTGAAAGAGAACGAGGTCAACCTGCTGGAAGAGGAGCTGGGTAACCTGGCGACGCTCAGCAACGTGGTGAAGGGTAAAGACAGCCTGGCCGCGACGCTCGACGGCGGGATCGGTCAGGATGACATTGTGGCGGTGCTGTGCTTCGTGATTGAAGCGGATCAAATTGCGTTTGAAACCGAGGCGGCGGCCGTTGAAGTGCCCGCGCCGGCAGAAATTGCCCCTGCGGTAGTTGCCGCTGCCCCTGCACTGAAAGCCGTGCCCAAAGAGACGGCCGCCCCGGCCCGCGGTGAAAAACCGGCGGCGCGCTCCAGCGAGTCAACGAGCATTCGCGTGGCGGTGGAGAAAGTGGATCAGCTGATCAACCTGGTGGGTGAACTGGTGATCACCCAGTCGATGCTGGCCCAGCGCTCCAACGAGCTGGACCCGGTGACCCACGGCGATCTCATCACCAGCATGGGCCAGTTACAACGTAACGCCCGCGATTTGCAGGAATCGGTGATGTCCATCCGCATGATGCCGATGGAATATGTCTTCAGCCGCTTCCCGCGCCTGGTGCGCGACCTGGCCAGCAAGCTCAACAAACAGATCGAACTCACGCTGATGGGCAGCTCCACCGAGCTGGATAAGAGCCTGATTGAACGCATTATCGACCCGTTAACGCACCTGGTGCGTAACAGCCTCGACCACGGCATTGAGCTGCCGGAAAACCGCGTGGCAGCCGGAAAATCGCCAGTGGGCAACCTGATCCTGTCAGCAGAACATCAGGGCGGCAACATCTGCATCGAAGTGACCGATGACGGCGCGGGCCTGAACCGCGAGCGTATTCTGGCGAAGGCGATTTCGCAGGGCATGGCGGTCAACGAAAACATGACTGATGAAGAAGTGGGCATGCTGATTTTTGCCCCAGGCTTCTCAACCGCAGAGCAGGTCACCGACGTTTCCGGCCGCGGCGTGGGCATGGACGTGGTGAAACGTAACATTCAGGAGATGGGCGGTCACGTTGAGATCCAGTCTAAGCAGGGCGCGGGCACCACGATCCGTATCCTGTTGCCGCTGACGCTGGCCATTCTTGACGGCATGTCCGTTAAAGTGGCGGATGAAGTCTTTATTCTGCCGCTGAACGCGGTGATGGAATCCCTCCAGCCGCGCGAAGAAGATCTGCATCCGCTGGCGGGCGGCGAGCGCGTGCTCGAAGTGCGCGGCGAGTACCTGCCGCTGGTGGAACTGTGGAAAGTGTTCGAAGTGGACGGGGCAAAAACCGAGGCCACGCAGGGTATCGTTGTGATCCTGCAAAGCGCCGGACGCCGCTACGCGCTGCTGGTCGATCAGCTGATTGGTCAGCATCAGGTGGTGGTTAAGAACCTGGAAAGTAACTACCGCAAAGTGCCGGGGATCTCTGCTGCCACCATCCTGGGTGATGGTAGCGTCGCGCTGATCGTCGATGTATCGGCACTTCAGGGATTAAATCGTGAACAACGTGTGGCGAACACAGCCGCCTGATTAAGTAAAAGGTAATAACATGACCGGTATGAGTAACGTAACGAAACTGGCGGGCGAGCCATCTGGGCAGGAATTCCTGGTTTTCACTTTAGGTGATGAAGAGTACGGTATCGACATCCTGAAAGTGCAGGAAATTCGCGGGTACGATCAGGTAACGCGCATCGCGAACACGCCAGCGTTTATCAAGGGTGTGACCAACCTGCGCGGTGTGATTGTGCCTATCGTGGATCTGCGCGTGAAGTTCAGCCAGGGCGATGTGGAGTACAACGATAACACGGTGGTGATTGTTCTGAATCTGGGGCAGCGTGTGGTGGGGATTGTGGTGGACGGCGTGTCAGATGTGCTGTCGCTGACCGCCGATCAAATCCGTCCTGCGCCGGAGTTTGCGGTCACGCTGTCGACGGAATACCTGACAGGGCTGGGTGCGCTCGGCGAGCGTATGCTGATTCTGGTGAATATTGAGAAGCTGCTGAACAGCGAAGAGATGGCGCTGCTGGATATTGCGGCGAATCACGTGGCATAAAATAATGCCGGGTGGTGGCTTCGCCTTACCCGGCCTACAAATGGCTCGAACACGTAGGCCGGGTACGCGTCAGCGCCACCCGGCTCTTTTGTATCTTTACGCCTCCTGCTCCACCAGCTCAGCCTCCGCTTCCCGCGCCCCTTCATTCTGCGACAGCATCGCCGTCGCAATCCCGTTCCCCAGCACGTTAATGGCCGATCTCCCCATATCCAGGAAATGGTCAATCCCCATTAGCAGCAGGATCCCGGCTACCGGAATGTTAAAGCCTGGAATGGTTGCCGCCAGCACCACCAGCGACGAGCGCGGTACGCCCGCAATGCCCTTCGAGGCCAGCATCAGCGTTAACATCAGCACCGTCACCTCGGTAAAACTCAGGTGAATGTTGTACGCCTGGGCAATAAACATTGAGGCGAACGAGCAGTACACCATGGAGCCGACCAGGTTAAACGAGTAGCCGATCGGCAGGACGAAAGAGGCGATATTCCGTGAACAACCAAAGCGCGCTAACTGCTCCAGCGTTTTAGGGTATGCCGCTTCAGAGCTGCTGGTGGTAAACGCCACCAGCACCGGATCTTTCAGCATCGCCACCAGACGGAAAATCTCTTTCTTCAGTACCATGTAACCCACGGCCAGCAATACCAGACAGGTCAGGAGGATCGCCACATAATAACCGCCAATAAACGAGGCATAGTTCAGCAAAATGCCCAGCCCCTGGGTGGCAATGACGGACGAAATCGCCGCGAAAATGGCCAGCGGCGCAACGTACATCACGTAGCCCGTCACCTTCAGCATAATGTGGGATACCACATCCAGCGCCGCGACCAGCGGGGCGTTGAATTTTTGGCCCAGTGACGCGCCGCCAATGCCGAAGAACATCGAGAAGACCACAATTTGCAGGATCTCATTGTTCGCCATCGCGCCGGCAATGCTGGTTGGAATGGTGTGTGACAGGAAGGCTTTCAGCGACATCCCGCTCACGGCCAGGCCGGTATCAACCGTCTCTGTCGGAATGCTCAGGTTCAGACCGCTGCCGGGTTGTTCAAGGGTAACAATAAACAGCCCCACCAGAATGGAAAGTACGGATGAGCTGATAAACCACACCATCGCTTTACCCCCGACGCGCCCAATCGTAGACGTTTCACCCAGCCTCATAATGCCCACCGTCAGGGTGCTGAACACCAGCGGGGCTATCACCATCTTGATCAGCCGCAGGAAAATATCGGTCAGCAGGGTGATGTTCTCCGACCAGGCCTGTATCGCGTCGGACGAAGCATACTCATGGATCGCCGCACCGGAAAGAATGCCCGCCAGCATGAAAATCACGATGAAGAGCGTGAGTTTGTTTGCACTTGCCACAAAAAGATCCTCTATGCGCTAAAAGAGTTTCCTGCGTCAATGCATACAAAATTTTTATTTAAGCGCAGGAAAATATTCGGGGCATAAATTGAAGTAAAGCTGCGTGAGTTACAACTTGTTTTTAATTTTTATGAAATTCGTTGTTTTTATCATGACGATATATTGTGACTCAGATCACACTACAGGCGATATATCCTCAAGTTAAGCAAGAATAATGCCCATTTTTTTTTGCTAACCCTTTGTAATGTTTGTTAATAACCTGTTAATTCGAGCGGGGTTGCCCTCTTTTTGATGAAAGTGGTTGAAGTGCTAACCATAAACTAAATTCTCAGTAACCGCGCCGGGGAATGTTTAAGCGGGGCTAACATACTGAACAGTATGAATAAAATATGGCAAGCGAACCTATATTTCTTCTGGAGGGTGGTAAATGAAAAGAAAACTTCTTTTTATCTGCGCGGGCACGCTGCTGACGGCGGCAACGGTCGGTCAGGCTCTCGCGGTCACCAGTAGCGGCACTATCGGCGCGACGTTGACGCTGACAAACGGCTGCTTGATCAACGGCTCGCCAACGCAAAACGGCATTAACTTCGGGACGCTGGATTTCGGCACTCATCCTGCAACATTCTCCACCCTGACAACCCAGTTAACCGGTGCCAGCGGAGGAAACACCTTTACCATTCAATGTACCACTGCCAGTTACACGGTGGCGATCACCGGCAACACCAACGCTACCGCACCCGGAACCGTTGTCGGCACCCCAGGTACGCCGGGCCGCTATCTGGTCAACACCGCCAATGCGGCGCAGGGCGTTGCCTACAGCCTGTTCAGCGATAGCGGTTACAACAACGTGGTTGCGAACAATGCCGCGTTGCCGGTCGCCTCTACTGCGGGTGGGGTGGATAGCTACACCCTCTATGCACGCATTACGGGCGGCGGCAATAGCGTGACGGTCGTACCGGGAACCTATACCGACACGATTAACGTCAGCGTCACCTACTGATTCAGCCATGAAGGCATTGTTATGTCTGCGCGACAGCGCAGAGGGCGTCGTGCACCCTTTTTTGACCCTGTTGGTCGGGCTGATGTTGATCCCAGACGCCGGGGCGGTGACGTCTCAGTCATTCAGGGTGAGCGCGACGGTTGTGCCTGGATGCTCGGTGAGCACCGGCACCGGCGGGCGTTTCGGTACGCTGAATTTCGGGACCCGCAGCGGCGTGGAGAGCGCACCGGTCAGCACCAGCTTTGTTGCCGACGGCGCGTTGTCCATCGCCTGCACACCGGGTGTGGCGCTAAGTATGAGCATTAATGGCGGTCAGAATTATAGCTCTGTGCGGCGGATGACGCGTTCAGGCGGGACAGAGGTGGTCGGTTACCGGCTCTACAGCAGCAGCTCTCTGGCCGCAAACAGTGAAATTGGGGTTAACCAGGCAATACCGATTACCTATACCAACAGCAATAACATCGCGCTGCCTCTTTTTGGCGTCGCGCTTTTGACCGGGTTTAGCCCGTCAGGAACGTATTCAGATCAACTCACCGTGACCTTGTCATGGTAGGAAAGGGAGAGCATTGATGAAGCCATTTTTCAGGCGGTCAGGCCTGTTGAGTCTGTTGGGGATAACGGCCCTTACAGCGGTTAAGGCGCAAGCAGCCGCAACCATTCTTCTTTGGCCTATCGATCCGTGGCTTTCGGCAGACGCCAGAGCAACTGAATTGTGGATCCAGAATCAGGGCAACAGCGCCACGACAATGCAGATACGCATTGTGCGCTGGAAACAGGAGGGCGGATATGAGCGTTACACCGCCCAGCAGGATGTGGTCGCCAGCCCGCCGATCGTGACTATCGCTAAAGGCAGTAAACAGCTTATTCGCCTGATTAAGCAGGGGACGATCCCGTCCGGCGTCGAGCAAGCCTACCGCATCATTGTGGATGAGATTCCCCAGCCGGATGCCAAAGCGGAACCGTCTATGGGCCTCAAACTGCAAATGCGCTATTCCATTCCCTTATTTGTTTATGGACAGGGGATCCCCACCCTCAACGAAGGAGAGCATCACGCGCTGGCGAACACTCAGCAGCTCAACTGGCGGGTCATTCAGGAGGAGGGGAAACCCGCGCTTGAGGTCCGCAATCAGGGGAAGGTTCACGTCAGGCTCAGCCAGGTTGCGGTTGAGCAGGGCGGGCAAAAACGCACGGTTGCCGAGGGGCTGCTGGGTTATGTGCTGCCAGGCAGCACCCGAAGCTGGCCGCTTCCGGCAGGGATTTATCAGCCGAATCGGATGAGCGCGCAAATTAATGCCAGGGATACGCAATGGCAATCGACGCCCGTCAACTGAAACCGGCGATGATGATCCTGCTTTGCGTCAGTACCAGCGCATTTGCCGAAACCGGCGACGACAGTTTACCGCCGCCGCCGGACGCGCGGACGATGAACGGCGAAGCTGTATTCCAGCTCGCCCTGGTGCTGAACCACTATGACACGGGTCTGGTGGTGCCGGTGACGCAGCGCGAGGGCGCCTGGTTTATTTCAGGAGCGGATTTGCTTCGCGCCGGACTGCCGCAGGAGCATGTGCCTGCCGGAGAGGTGAACCTTTCAACGCTCTCATCGGTACGCGTAGAGTATGACAGCAGCGCCCAGCGGCTCATGCTGACGGTCCCCCGGGACTGGGTTGCGGCGCGGATCACGTCGTTTAGCGGTCAGAACGCGCAAAGCAAGCCGCATTATGGCCGGGGCGCGCTGCTCAACTACGACGTTTATACCAACCATACCGAACACACGGGCGGCCAGGCGTCGGTGTGGCATGAGTTCCGCTATTTCAACGAAGACTATTCGTTTTCTTCGACAGGGTACGCCCGACAGAATTTCGCCGGAAGCAGCGGGCAGCAGGAAGGATACGTGCGCTATGACTCAACCCTGCTGATCACCAACGAGGAGGATGCCACCACCTGGACCGTTGGGGACGTCATCAGCGATGCGCTGAGCTGGAGCACCAGCGTGCGGATGGGCGGGATCAGCTATGGGCGCGACTTCTCCCTACGTCCGGATCTGGTGACCTGGCCGCTGCCGGCGTTTTCCGGTGAGGCGGCCGTCCCGACCTCGGTCGATCTCTTTATTAATGGCTACCGTTCCGGCTCCACCCGCCTTCAGCCGGGGCCGTTTACCCTCACTAATCTGCCGTACATCAACGGCGCAGGGGATGCGGTACTGGTCACCACCGACGCGCTGGGACGTCAGGTGAGCACCACGCTGCCGTTTTATGTCAGCAGCGATCTGCTGAAGCAGGGGTTAAGCGACGGCGCCGTGACGCTGGGCAGCCTGCGGCGCAACTACGGTATAGAGAATTTTGACTATGGCCCGGCGGCGGGCAGCGGATCGTATCGCTACGGGGTGACCGACTGGCTGACGCTGGAGGGGCATGCGGAAGGGGCGGAGTCGCTGGCGCTCGGCGGCGCGGGCACGGTGCTGAAGCTCGGGCGTTTTGGCGTGGTGAATACGTCTTATACCCAAAGCCGGATGCGCGGCGACGAAGGGGGCCAGATGAACTGGGGCTATCAGTACAGCACCAGCGAGTTTAGCGTAGCGACCCAGCATACCCGACGCGACCGCGGCTTCGGCAACCTCGCCCTGTACGATCAGCCCACCGTTTATGATGAATATGATAACCCCGTTGCCAGCCTGAGCCGCAATACCGACCAGTACTCCTTAACCTTTAACCTCGGTGATTACGGCAATATCGGTGCGGCGTGGATCGGCGTGGAGAGTTTTGACAGCCGGAAAACCGAGCTGCTCAACCTCTCCTGGAGCCGAAATCTGTGGCGCTCAAGCAGTATTTACCTGGCGGCCAGCCGTGACCAGCAGCGGGACGACTGGACGGTTGCGCTGTCGTTGCAGGTCCCTTTGGGCGAACGTGACAGCGCCGCCGTTACCTTTGAAAACACGCCTGACGCAGGCAGCACTCAACGCATTAACTACAACCACTCGATGCCGTCTGACGGCGGCTTTAGCTGGAACATGGCCTGGGCCAACCAGTCGCGGTCGAGTAACTATCAACAGGCCACGCTCGGCTGGCGGAATAACAATGTTGAGCTTCAGGGCGGCGGCTACGGTGAGAAGGGGATGATGACCTGGTGGGGCGAGGCGATGGGCTCTGTCGTCCTGATGGACGGTGAGCTGTTTGCGGCGAACAAAATCAACGATGCGTTTGTGGTGATCAGCACCGACGGACATCCGGACGTACCCGTCAGCTACGAGAACCAGCCGGTTGGTAAAACCAATAACAAAGGTTATCTGCTGGTCAGCGGCGTTTCCGCCTATTACCCGGCGAGCTACCGCATTGATACCCTGAACTTACCTGCGGATACCCGGCTGAAAGAGACCGAGCGTCGGGTGGCGATTCGTCGGCATAACGGTTATCTGGTGGATTTCCCGATGGAGCAGGAGCGGGTTGCCAGCGTGATCCTGCATGACACGCAGGGCAATGCGATCCCGGTGGGAAGCCAGGTCAAACGCGCGTCCCGCAGTAGCGCGGTTGTTGGCTACGACGGCCTCGCCTGGCTGGAAAACCTCAACGATGTGAATCCTCTGGAGGTCATCACCCCGGACGGTAAACGCTGTATCGCAACGTTGAACGTGGGCGCAAATCCCGAGCATAAGCTGCAAACCTACGGTCCGCTGACCTGCCGGGAGGCACCGTGAAACGCCTGATGATAGCCATACTGCTGCTGTTCTCGGGCAGCGGCTGGGCGGCCTGCACCGTCAGTACGGTGAACGCCTCGTTTGGCAGCGTCACCTCATTCGCCCTGAGCAGTACGGGGGAGGTGCAAACCACCGGCACGCTGGTGGTGTCCTGCGATACTGTTCTCAACCTGCTAACCAACGACTCGGTGACGCTGACCTACACCTCGGCGTCGATAGCCGCCAACAGCCGCGCCACCATGAAACGTACCGATAATGCGGCCATCGCGGACGTTATCCCCACGCGCCTGTGCGGTGCCACTGGCTGCGGCGGAAACAGTGAAGTACAAATCAGCAAAACCTATACCTGGAATGGCAACACCCTGCTCGGGCTGCTGGGGTCAAGGCGCTACAACATTCCGCTTTATTTCCGTACTGTGCCGGGGCAGAACGTCACGGCCGGGCCGTACCAGGTGTTGTTAACGTTCAGCATCAACTACAACGTGTGCGCCGTTGGCGCGGGCGGGCTATGCCTGACCCCGCAAACCGGCACGGCAACTACCTCCATTCTCCTCAACATGACCGTCACCAATGATTGCAGCACGATGACCACGCCGGACGTGAATTTTAACAGCGCGCCGCTGGTGCAAAATTTTCCCACCGTTTCGCAGTCGATCGCCGTCACCTGCACCAAGGGCAGCACTTACACCATAGGCATTAATAATGGAGCAAACGCCCTGAACAACGTTCGTCGTATGGTTAGCGGCAGCAATTTTATGAGTTACGACATCTATAAAGAGGCGACCAGCAACCGCTGGGGCGGCAGTGGCAGCGAGCGCTGGGCCAGCGCCAGCTCATCCCAGGTCAGTACCGACGGGCTTTTACGCACCTATAACTACAGCGCTAAGGTCCTGACCAGCCAGGCCACGCCGCCTGCCGGAACCTACACCGACACGCTGATCGTTGACGTCGCGTTCTGACTCCCCGCGCTTTTCCTTTTCGCAAATGTAAAGTTCCCGTGGCCCCTGCCGATAACACCGTTAATCAATCGATGAGAAGGTGTTGTATGTTGAACCGTATCCGCGTTGTCACAATGCTTATGATGGTGCTGGTCATTTTCGCACTTCTTCAGCTTATTTCTGGCGGCCTCTTTTTCTCCTCGTTAAAACAGAACCAGGACAGCTTCGCGGCCTCGAACGATTTGCGGATGCAGCAAAGCGAACTGACCACAACCTGGGATCTGATGTTGCAGACGCGTATCAATCTGAGCCGCTCGTCTGCCCGCATGATGATGGATCCGAACAACCAGCAGAGCAGCGCAAAAACGGAATTGCTGAAGAATGCGCGCGCCACGCTGGCAGACGCGGCGAAACATTACGAGGCCTTCAAAAAAATCGCCCCTCAGCCCGCAATGGCGCAGGCGAGCGCGAACATAGATGAAAAATATCTGGCCTACTTCGCCGGCCTCACGGAGCTGGTGCAGTTCCTGGAAAAGGGCAATATGGATGCCTATTTCGCGCAGCCGACCCAGGGCATGCAGCACGCACTCGGCGCGGCGCTCGGCGAGTACGCCAAAGCCAGCGGCGAGCTTTATCACTCCGCCTTTACGCAAAGCCAGAACGACTACCGTTTCGCGAAATGGCAGATGGCGGTGCTCGCCCTCGCGCTGGTCATCGTGCTGGTGGCCGTGTGGTACGGCATTCGTCATATCCTTCTTAATCCGCTTGGCCGCGTCATTGCCCATATCCGCGATATTGGCCGGGGCGATCTCACGAAAACGCTGACCGTTTCTGGTCGCAACGAGATCACCGAGCTGGCGACCAGCGTCGACCATATGCAGCGTTCGCTGATTGATACCGTCGCCAACGTGCGCGAGGGGGCGGATGCCATCTATACCGGCACGAGTGAAATCGCGATGGGCAACAACGATCTCTCGTCCCGTACCGAACAGCAGGCGTCCGCTCTGGAAGAGACGGCGGCAAGCATGGAGCAGCTCACCGCGACCGTGAAGCAGAATGCCGACAACGCCCGTCAGGCGTCGCAGCTTGCAGAAAGCGCGTCCGACACCGCCCAGCGCGGCGGTCGGGTGGTCGACGGCGTGGTGAAAACCATGCATGACATTGCCGACAGCTCGAAGAAAATCGCCGATATCATCAGCGTTATCGACGGCATCGCCTTCCAGACCAACATTCTCGCGCTGAACGCGGCCGTTGAAGCGGCGCGTGCGGGCGAGCAGGGACGTGGGTTTGCCGTGGTCGCTGGCGAAGTACGTAACCTCGCCAGCCGCAGCGCCAATGCGGCGAAAGAGATCAAAGCCCTGATTGAAGACTCTGTTTCACGCGTGGATACCGGCTCGGTGCTGGTGGAAAGTGCGGGTGAAACCATGAATGACATCGTGAATGCCGTGACGCGCGTGACGGACATCATGGGTGAAATCGCCTCTGCATCGGATGAGCAGAGTCGTGGTATTGACCAGGTCGCTCTGGCGGTATCGGAAATGGATCGTGTGACGCAGCAAAACGCCGCCCTGGTGCAGGAGTCCGCTGCCGCGGCCGCTGCGCTTGAGGATCAGGCGAGCCGCCTGAAAATGGCCGTCTCGGCGTTCCGTCTTACTTCAAAAACAACAAATACGGTCAGCTCGCGGTCAGCGTACAGCGAAGCAACCCCGGCGCCCGTGACAACACCTACGCGCGCAGCGGTGACCGGACAAGATGAAAACTGGGAAACATTTTGACTGACAATTAAACCGCGGCTGCTTGCCGCTTGATGGGAGCGTGGATGTTAAATCGTATTCGTATCTCGACCACACTGTTTTTGATTCTGATCCTGTGTGGGGTTTTGCAGGTTGGCAGTAACGGGTTGTCTTTCTGGGCGTTTCGCGATGGCTATCAGAATTTGCAGGAAGTTGAGACGAGTAATCAGCAGCGCTCCGCACTGGCACAAACGCGTGCCGTGCTGTTGCAGGCAAGCACTGCGCTGAACAAAGCAGGGACGTTAACCGCGCTGAGCTATCCGCCGGATGATATTAAGGCGCTGATGGTCGTGGCCCGCAGCAGCCTGAAGCAGGCCGACGCGCAGTTTAAGACGTTTACGGCGCAGGAGGCGGTGAGTGAGAAAGAGAAAACGCTGAAAGTCGCCATGAAAAAGACCTTTGATGTGTGGTACGGCGATCTCAACCATCAGGCGACGTGGCTGGAGAACAACCAGCTTTCTGACTTCCTGACCGCGCCGGTGCAGGCGTCTCAGGCGGCATTTGACGACAGCTTTAACGCATGGCAGCAGGATATTAACCAGTTTGTGGCGCGTGCCGGTGCGGACAGCCGTACCAGCTACCGCATGTCAGGGGTGATTTTCCTGACCATGGTGATCCTGGCCGCCCTGCTGACCGGCGGCTCGCTGTGGTGGTCGCGCAAAATGATCGTCCAGCCGCTGGCGATCGTCAGCAGCCACTTCGACAGTATGGCGAAGGGCGACCTGGCGCGTCCGGTGGCCGTGTATGGCAGGAATGAAATATCAGCGATTTTCGCCAGCCTGAAGGCGATGCAGAGTTCGCTGCGGGAAACGGTAAGCAACGTTCGTCAGGGCAGTTACGCCATGCATACCGGGATCTCCGAGATTGCGGCAGGCAATAACGACCTCTCATCCCGCACCGAACAGCAGGCGGCATCGCTGGCGCAGACGGCGGCCAGCATGGAGCAACTGACCGCGACGGTAAGCCAGAACGCCGATAACGCGCGTCAGGCGTCCGACTTGTCAAAACAGGCGGCGATGACGGCGAAACGTGGGGGCGACCAGGCTTCTCACGTCGCCAGCACGATGCAGCAGATTGCCGCCAGCTCGCAGAAAATTGGCGACATTATCAGCGTCATCGACGGTATCGCGTTCCAGACCAATATTCTGGCGCTGAACGCGGCCGTTGAAGCGGCGCGTGCCGGAGAGCAGGGGCGCGGGTTCGCGGTGGTTGCCGGTGAAGTCCGAAACCTCGCCAGTCGCAGCGCCAACGCGGCGAAAGAGATCAAAGGGCTGATAGAAGAGTCGGTCTCCCGCGTTCAGCAGGGCTCCGCGCTGGTGGATACCGCCGCGCAGACCATGCACGAGATTGTCACCTCCGTGACGCGGGTTAACGACATTATGGGCGAGATTGCCTCGGCGTCTGATGAACAACGCCGTGGTATTGAGCAGGTGGCGCAGGCCGTTACACAGATGGATCAGGTTACGCAGCAGAACGCCTCACTGGTGGAAGAGGCGGCGGCGGCTACCGATCAGCTGGCAAACCAGGCGGATCACCTTACCGGGTTGGTCGCCGTATTTAATGTGAAAGAGCACGTTGAAGCAGTAACAGAAGTCGGACGGTCACAGGCCGTGCCCGTTGTATCCTGAATGTGATTGAGAAGGCGCTATGACATCACCCATGCCCTCAGGGCAAACGTCATTATTGTTGCAGATGACACAGCGCCTCGCGCTGTCCGACGCGCATTTTCGTCGGATATGTCAGTTAATCTACCAGCGTGCGGGGATCGTGCTTGCGGACCATAAGCGAGACATGGTCTACAACCGGCTGGTGCGGCGCTTGCGCACGCTGGGGCTGGATGATTTTGGCCGCTATCTGAGCATGCTCGAAGCGAACCAGAACAGCGCCGAATGGCAGGCATTTATCAACTCATTAACCACCAACCTGACCGCGTTTTTCCGCGAGGCGCATCACTTCCCGGTGCTGGCGGAACACGCCCGTCGCCGTAGCGGAGAGTATCGCGTCTGGAGCGCGGCAGCCTCTACCGGGGAAGAGCCGTACTCGCTGGCCATCACCCTTGCAGACACCCTGGGAATGGCGCCGGGCCGCTGGAAAGTGTACGCCAGCGACATCGACACCGAAGTGCTGGAAAAAGCCCGTAACGGCGTTTATCGCCAGGATGAACTAAAAACGCTGTCTCCTCAGCAGCTACAGCGTTACTTCATGCGCGGTACCGGCCCGCATGAAGGACTGGTGCGCGTACGCCAGGAGCTGGCGAACTGCGTGGAATTCGCCCCCGTTAATTTACTGGATAAGCAGTACAACGTGCCGGGGCCATTCGACGCCATTTTTTGCCGTAACGTGATGATCTATTTTGATAAAACGACGCAACAGGACATTTTGCGTCGCTTTGTTCCGTTGCTCAAGCCTGACGGTTTACTGTTTGCCGGGCACTCGGAAAACTTCAGCAACCTCGTGCGTGAGTTTAGCCTGCGTGGGCAAACGGTTTATGCGTTGAGTAAGGAAAAAGCATGAGTAAAATCAGGGTATTGTCTGTCGATGATTCTGCGCTGATGCGTCAGATTATGACCGAAATCATCAATAGCCACAGCGATATGGAGATGGTGGCAACAGCGCCCGATCCGCTGGTCGCGCGGGATTTAATCAAAAAATATAACCCCGACGTGCTGACGCTGGATGTCGAAATGCCACGCATGGATGGCATCGATTTCCTGGAAAAATTAATGCGCCTGCGCCCGATGCCGGTGGTGATGGTGTCATCTCTGACAGGTAAAGGTTCAGAAATCACCCTGCGCGCGCTGGAGCTGGGGGCGGTGGATTTTGTCACCAAGCCGCAGCTCGGCATTCGCGAGGGGATGCTGGCGTACAGCGAGATGATCGCCGAGAAAATCCGTACCGCGTCGCGCGCAAAACTGGCGGCCCACAAGCCGATGGCCGCGCCGGCAACCCTGAAGGCCGGACCGTTACTCAGCTCGGAAAAACTGCTGGTCATAGGGGCGTCAACCGGAGGAACAGAGGCAATTCGCCATGTACTCCAGCCATTGCCGCTCTCAAGCCCGGGTATCCTGATTACGCAACATATGCCGCCGGGGTTTACCCGCTCATTCGCGGAGCGCCTGAATAAGCTGTGCCAGATCAGCGTGAAAGAGGCGGAAGACGGCGAGCGCGTGCTGCCAGGTCACGCGTATATCGCCCCGGGTGACAAACATATGGAGCTGGCGCGCAGCGGGGCTAACTATCAAATCAAAATTCATGACGGGCCGCCGGTTAACCGGCACCGTCCGTCGGTGGATGTGCTGTTTCATTCGGTGGCGAAACATGCGGGGCGCAACGCCGTGGGGGTGATCCTGACGGGGATGGGCAACGACGGCGCCGCCGGAATGCTCGCGATGCACCAGGCTGGCGCCTGGACGATTGCGCAGAATGAAGCAAGTTGTGTGGTGTTCGGCATGCCGCGCGAGGCCATCAATATGGGTGGCGTAAGCGAAGTGGTCGATCTTAGCCAGGTAAGCCAGCAGATGCTGGCGAAAATCAGTGCCGGACAGGCAATACGTATTTGACTCAGGAGTATTATTTTATGGCGGATAAAGAGCTTAAGTTTTTGGTTGTGGATGACTTTTCCACCATGCGTCGCATTGTGCGCAACCTGCTAAAAGAGCTAGGCTTCAACAACGTTGAAGAAGCAGAAGACGGGGTGGATGCGCTGAACAAACTCCAGGCTGGCGGGTTTGGTTTTGTGATTTCCGACTGGAACATGCCGAACATGGACGGTCTCGAACTGCTGAAAACCATCCGCGCGGATGCAGGCATGGCCTCTCTGCCGGTGCTGATGGTGACCGCAGAAGCGAAGAAAGAGAACATTATTGCCGCTGCACAGGCGGGCGCAAGCGGCTACGTGGTGAAGCCATTCACCGCGGCGACTCTGGAAGAGAAGCTCGGGAAGATCTTCGAGAAACTCGGCATGTGAGGTGATGGAAATGTTGCAACCTGCTATGAAACCCGTTGAAGAACATTCGCCGAGCGACATTATTGCCCGTATTGGTAGCCTGACCCGCATGCTGCGCGACAGCCTCCGTGAGCTGGGGCTGGACCAGGCTATCGCCGAAGCGGCGGAAGCCATCCCCGACGCGCGCGACCGTCTGGACTACGTGGTGCAGATGACCGCGCAGGCGGCGGAACGTGCGCTGAACAGCGTTGAGGCGTCACAGCCGCACCAGGATGCGATGGAGAAGGGGGCGAAAGCGCTGACCCAACGCTGGGATGAGTGGTTTGAGAACCCCATTGAGCTGGCGGATGCCCGCGAACTGGTAACGGACACCCGTCAGTTCCTGGGCGATGTGCCAGGGCACACCAGCTTCACCAATGCGCAACTGCTGGACATCATGATGGCGCAGGATTTCCAGGACCTCACCGGCCAGGTGATCAAGCGCATGATGGATGTGATTCAGGAGATTGAACGTCAGCTGTTGATGGTGCTGCTGGAAAATATTCCGGAACCGGCTGCCCGTCCGAAACGCGAGAACGAAAGCTTGCTCAATGGTCCACAGCTTGACACCAGCAAAGCGGGCGTGGTGGCAAGCCAGGATCAGGTGGACGATCTGCTGGACAGTCTTGGTTTCTGATTGCCCTTCTGCCTCAGGCTGTGAACGCGGCCTGAGGTTGTTCAGAACAAAAACAGCGAAAAGAGCCCGAATAAACGGGCTTTTCCCGCCATTGGATTTTCTCTGCGCTGGCATGATACCCGTGAATTAATGGGCTGCGAGCAGGCACAGTGGCAGAAGAGAACGACGACAAAACAGAAGCCCCCACACCCCACCGACTTGAAAAAGCCCGTGAGGATGGGCAGATCCCCCGATCCCGAGAGCTGACCTCCCTGCTGATCCTGGTGGTGGGCGTCTGCATAATCTGGTGGGGCGGGGAGATGCTTGCCCGCAGACTGGCGGGAATGCTCTCTGCTGGCTTACGTTTTGATCACAGCATGGTCAATGACCCCAATCTGATCCTCATTCAGATCATCAACCTGGTAAAAAGCGCCATGATCGCTCTGCTGCCGTTGATTGCCGGGGTGGTCATCGTGGCTCTTGTTTCGCCGGTCATGCTCGGTGGCCTGGTGTTCAGCGGTAAATCGCTGCAACCAAAATTCTCCAAGCTCAACCCGCTACCCGGTATTGCGAAAATGTTTTCAGCTCAAACCGGGGCTGAGCTTCTTAAAGCGATCCTGAAATCGCTTCTTATGGGCAGTGCTGCCGGGTTTTTTCTGTGGCACCACTGGCCGGAGATGATGCGTCTGATTAGTGAATCCCCCATGACGGCGATGAAGAATGCCCTGAACCTGGTCGGATTAGGCTCGCTGCTGGTGGTTCTCAGCATTATTCCGATGGTGGCGTTCGACGTTATCTTCCAGATCTTTTCCCATATCAAGAAGCTACGAATGTCGCGTCAGGATATTCGCGATGAATATAAACAGATGGAAGGCGACCCGCACGTCAAGGGCCGTATCCGCCAGATGCAACGTGCTGCCGCGCGTCGTCGCATGATGGAAGATGTGCCGAAAGCCGATGTGATTGTCACTAACCCGACCCACTACTCCGTGGCGCTTCAGTACGACGAAAACAAAATGAGCGCACCGAAAGTGGTGGCGAAAGGGGCCGGGCTGATTGCGCTGCGCATTCGTGAAATCGCGACGGAAAACCGCGTACCGATCCTTGAAGCACCGCCATTAGCCCGTGCGCTGTATCGCCACGCGGAAATTGGACAACAGATCCCGGGCCAGCTCTACGCCGCTGTCGCAGAGGTGCTGGCCTGGGTGTGGCAACTGAAACGCTGGCGTTTAGCGGGCGGTCAACGACCTGTAAAACCTGAGAACCTTCCGGTGCCTGAAGCACTGGATTTTTTGAACGAGAAGGACACTGATGGCTAATCTGGTGGCAATGTTGCGCCTGCCCGGCAACCTGAAATCGACGCAATGGCAGATCCTTGCCGGACCGATTCTGATCCTGCTAATTCTGTCGATGATGGTGCTGCCGTTACCGGCATTTATCCTCGACCTGCTTTTCACCTTCAACATTGCGTTGTCCATCATGGTGCTGCTGGTGGCGATGTTCACCCAGCGCACGCTGGAGTTCGCCGCGTTTCCAACGATCCTGCTGTTCACCACGCTGCTGCGCCTCGCGCTGAACGTTGCCTCCACGCGTATCATCCTGATGGAAGGGCACACCGGCGCGGCGGCGGCGGGCAAGGTGGTCGAAGCCTTCGGTCACTTCCTGGTGGGCGGCAACTTCGCCATCGGTATCGTGGTGTTCGTCATTCTGGTGATTATCAACTTCATGGTTATCACTAAAGGGGCGGGGCGTATCGCAGAAGTGGGCGCGCGCTTCGTGCTCGACGGGATGCCGGGCAAGCAGATGGCAATCGACGCCGACCTGAATGCCGGGCTGATTGCGGAAGATGAAGCAAAAAAACGCCGTGCCGAAGTGACCCAGGAGGCAGATTTCTACGGCTCCATGGACGGTGCGAGTAAGTTTGTGCGCGGTGACGCCATCGCGGGCATTCTGATCATGGTGATTAACGTCGTCGGCGGCCTGCTGGTCGGCGTGCTGCAACACGGCATGGACATGGGCCACGCAGCGGAAAGCTATACGCTGCTGACCATTGGTGATGGTCTGGTGGCACAGATCCCGGCACTGGTGATCTCCACCGCGGCGGGGGTGATTGTGACCCGCGTCAGCACCGATCAGGATGTAGGCGAGCAGATGGTGGGGCAGTTGTTCAGCAACCCGCGCGTTATGCTGCTCTCCGCGGCGGTACTGGGCCTGCTCGGTATGGTGCCGGGCATGCCAAACCTGGTATTCCTGCTGTTCACTGCCGCGCTGCTGGGCCTTGCCTGGTGGATGCGTGGCCGTGAAACTCAGCCTAAGGCAGAGCCAGCGCCGGTCAAAATGCCTGAGAACACCCAGGCGGTGGAAGCCACCTGGAACGACGTTCAGCTCGAAGATTCGCTGGGGATGGAAGTGGGGTACCGCCTTATCCCGATGGTGGACTTCCAGCAGGATGGCGAACTGCTTGGCCGTATCCGCAGCATTCGTAAAAAATTCGCCCAGGACATGGGCTTCCTGCCGCCGGTGGTGCATATCCGGGACAATATGGATCTCCCGCCCGCACGCTACCGCATCCTGATGAAAGGGGTGGAAATCGGCAGCGGTGATGCGTACCCCGGCCGCTGGCTGGCGATTAACCCTGGCACTGCCGCTGGCACGTTGCCGGGTGAGCAGACGACCGACCCGGCCTTTGGTCTGGCGGCCATCTGGATTGAGAGCGCCCTGAAAGAGCAGGCGCAGATCCAGGGTTACACGGTTGTTGAGGCCAGTACCGTGGTCGCGACGCACCTCAACCATCTGATTGGCCAGTTCTCCGCGGAACTGTTTGGACGTCAGGAGGCGCAGCAGCTGCTTGACCGCGTAACGCAGGAGATGCCGAAGCTGACCGAAGATTTGGTGCCGGGCGTGCTGACCTTAACCACCCTGCACAAAGTGCTGCAAAATCTGCTCGATGAGAAGGTGCCGATCCGCGATATGCGCACCATTCTGGAAACACTGGCCGAGCATGCGCCGCTCCAGAGCGATCCACATGAGCTGACGGCGGTGGTGCGCGTGGCGCTCGGGCGCGCCATAACCCAGCAATGGTTCCCGGGAACCGGCGAAGTGCAGGTGATTGGCCTGGACACGCCGCTGGAACGTCTGCTGCTTCAGGCCCTACAGGGCGGTGGCGGGCTGGAGCCGGGTCTGGCGGACAGATTGCTGGCGCAAACCCAGGAGGCGCTGGCGCGTCAGGAGATGCTGGGCGCGCCGCCGGTGCTGCTGGTGAATCATGCGCTGCGTCCGCTGCTGTCGCGCTTCCTGCGCCGGAGCCTGAACCAGCTGGTGGTGCTGTCGAATATGGAGCTGTCCGATAACCGCAATATTCGCATGACGGCGACCATAGGAGGGAAATAATGCGTAAGTGGCTGTGGATCTTATTTTTCCCGCTGGCGGTGCAGGCCGCAGGCGAGGGGGCATGGCAGGCCAGCAGTATCGGCTTAACGCTCAACCATCGGGGGGAGTCGATCTCCTCCCGTCCGCTGTCAGCCTCTGAGCCCGTCTCCGGGCAGATGACGCTGGTGGCCTGGAATTACACCCTGACGGGGCCCACACCGGCCGGGTTGCGGGTGCGGCTGTGCTCGCTGACCCGCTGCGCGGAAATCGAGGGCCAAAGTGGCATCACCCAGGCCTTCAACGGGGTGTCTGCTCAGGAACCTTTACGCTTTATCTGGGAAGTGCCAGGCGGCGGACGCCTGATCCCGGCGCTGAAGGTTCAGCGCAACGAGGTGCTCGTCAACTACCGCTAACTGCCCGCCTTTTCGCCAGTCTTCAGGCATTTCTGAAGGCTGGCTCGCAAAATTGACCTTCCCTTTTGATACAAAAGAAACGCTGTTTTATAAATCAGTGACACGCGTATTGACACTCTTTGCATTTTTGCCATTCACCACCCTGTGATGGCAGAAACAGAAAGGTTTCACCAGGTCGATACTTTTACTGTAGCCGTGTAAAAGCTCCCGGACGAGGTTTGCTTACAGGGAGTCTCCCAAAACTGATTAGGGTTGACGGCAATGAAAACACGTAAAATTGGACTCGCAAATTATCTTGCTTACGGTTCAGGGGACTTCCTCGGAGCGGGGACTACCGCCCTGACGGCCGCCTGGCTTTTGTATTTTTATACGACCTTCTGTGGACTCACACCGATTGAAGCAACCTTTATCTTCGCTGCCGCAAGGGTGCTGGATGCGGTTGTCAGTCCGTTAATGGGCTTTTTAACCGATAATTTTGGTACTACCTGGCTGGGTAAGCGTTTTGGCCGGCGTAAGTTCTTCATCCTGCTCGGTATTCCCTGCGTTTTCAGCTACTCGCTGATGTGGGTAGGGGACATGAGTTTCTGGTATTACCTGCTGACGTATCTGATCTTTGATATTGTTTACACCATGATTCTGGTGCCGTATGAAACGCTGGTGCCGGAAATGACTGACGATTTCAAACAAAAAACCAAATTCTCCGGGGCGCGTATCTCCATGGCCCAGATGTCAGCCATTCTGGCCTCCTTTCTGCCGGGGATCCTGCTCACGCATTTCGGCAAAGACAACGCGATCTCCTTCTTCTATGCAAGCCTGGTCTTCTCCGTACTTTGCGCGCTGATGCTTACTTTCGTCTGGTTCTTCACCTGGGAGCGTCCGCGGGAAGAGTGGTCTGAAGCAGCCCTGCGCGCTGAAGAAGAGAAGAAAAAGCTGACCCTGGGACAGAGCCTGAACCGTCTTTTTGTCGAATTAAGTTCGACGCTGCGTATCAAGATTTTCCGCCAGCATCTGGGCATGTATCTCGGCGGCTATATTGCCCAGGATGTGTTCAACGCCGTATTCACCTATTACGTGGTGTTTGTGCTGATGCAGGAAGCATCCATGGCGTCCAACCTGCTGGGCACGATGGCCATCTTCCAGTTCCTCGCCGTGATTGGCATGATCCCGCTGTGCATTCGCTTCGGACCTGCGCCGTCTTACCGCATGGTGGTCGTGCTGTTTGGCCTGGCCTCGCTCTCTTACGCGGTGCTTTATTACGCGGGCCTGAGCGACGTTTACGCTCTGCTGCTGCTGATCTCTGCGGTTGCCGGTCTTGGCCGCGGGGGTATCAACTACGTACCGTGGAATACCTACACCTACATTGCTGACGTGGACGAAGTGATCACCGGTCAGCGTCGCGAAGGGATCTTCGCGGGCATCATGACGCTGACCCGTAAAGCGTCCCAGGCCGGTGCGGTAATGCTGGTGGGGATCGTGATGCAGATGTCTGGCTTTGTCAGCGGTCAAAAAGTGCAGCCTGCGGAAGTGAGCCACACTATCCTGATGATCCTGAGCGTCGGCACCATTCTGGTACTGTTCTGCGGCTTCCTGGTCTCCCTGCGCTTCAAACTCAATTTGCAGACCCACAGCACCCTGCGTGAAGAGACCGCGAAAATGCGCGAGTCCGGCCATGCGATGCCGGAGGCGGCGACCCCGCAGGCCCGCGCCACCGTGGAGATGCTGGCCGGTATGCCGTATGAATCCCTGTGGGGCAACAACAATATCGGTTACCTGAATCGCAACAAGCCGGCGGCCCCTTCACTGAAGGATCGTGCGGTACTGAATTCGACATACAACAGAGGTTAAGATGATGAAAGTTTGGCCTGTCAAACATAGCCCGTTACTGCGTCAGCCTGAGTGCTTTATCGCCAGGGATGAACTGAAATCGCTGATTCAAAAGGTGACGCATAATCTGGTCAATATCCACGACAAAACGGGTGAGTTTTTGCTGCGGCTGGACGACGGGCGCGTGATCGACACCAAAGGCTGGGCCGGATGGGAATGGACGCACGGCGTTGGTTTGTACGGTATCTGGCAGTATTACTGCCAGACCGGTGACGCAGGCATGCGCGAGATTATCGACAGCTGGTTTACTGACCGTTTCGCAGAAGGCGCAACCACCAAAAACGTGAATACCATGTCGCCGTTCCTGACGCTCGCGTATCGCTACGAAGAGACCAAAAACCCGGCCTGGCTGCCGTGGCTGGAAAGCTGGGCGGAGTGGGCGATGAATGAGATGCCGCGCACCGAACATGGCGGCATGCAGCACATCACACTGGCGGAAGAGAACCATCAGCAGATGTGGGATGACACGCTGATGATGACGGTGCTGCCGCTGGCGAAAATCGGCAAGCTGCTTAATAAGCCGGAGTACGTCGAGGAGGCGATCTATCAGTTCCTGCTCCACGTACAGAACCTGATGGATCGTGAGACGGGGCTGTGGTTCCACGGCTGGAATTACGACGGCAATCACAACTTTGCCCGGGCCCGCTGGGCGCGCGGCAACAGCTGGCTGACCATCGTGATCCCGGATTTCCTCGAACTGGTGGATCTGCCAGAAAACAACGCCGTTCGTCGCTATCTGGTGCAGGTGCTAAATGCGCAGATCGCCGCACTGGCAAAATGTCAGGATGAGAGTGGATTGTGGCATACGCTGCTGGACGATCCTGATTCTTATCTGGAGGCGTCGGCCACGGCAGGGTTTGCCTACGGCATTCTGAAAGCCGTGCGCAAGCGGTATGTCGGTGCAGAGTATGCAGAGGTGGCGGAGAAAGCGATCCGCGGTATCGTGCAAAACATCTCGCCGGAAGGGGAACTGCTGCAAACGTCCTTCGGGACGGGGATGGGCAGCGATCTGGCGTTTTACCGCCAGATACCGCTGACCTCGATGCCGTATGGCCAGGCAATGGCGATTCTGTGTCTGACGGAATATTTACGGAAATATTTTTAATACCTGAATAATAATCTCATTACTGCAAAGCCTCTTTTAGAAGAGGCTTTTTTTATAATGGCACCGGGAAAATACCTTACGCTATCAATATCAGGTGTGTTATATATTGATGGGGTGAATACTAGGCTGAAAATACATTACGCTTAGTATTAAATCGTGATTTTCTTCACAAAACACAATCCGTATTTATCTTATTTTTTATCTGCGTTAAGATTCTTCTAATATTCATACAAGGAGTGTTGCAATGGAAAATACAATGGGCGGTATTATCGTTAACCCTGCTGTAAATATGCATGCCGATAAAATGTCTGATGAACATATCAATATGTTCGACACGGTTTTCAAGGATATTGATGGTGCGGGTTATTTCCCACTACTGTATGTCGGAAGCCAGCTTGTGGCTGGCCAGTTCCATACCTTTATTGCGCTTCGCCGTTTTATCCATGCGGAAGGCCCGGAAAAATCACTGGTTAAGGTGATTATTTTTCAAAGCCTGAATAATGACTTTGCCATTCATTCAATTTCTGAGTTTTAATGATTTTAACTACGGATGATTATTTAGACTGAAAAGGACATCATTATGTGGAAATCAGCGAAAAGGGATGAGTTTATCCCATTGGACGCGCCTGTAGCAGGTTATGAAATAGGTGTTCCTGGTATCAAAGGACCATCTCCATTGTTTATTATTCGCGCAAAAGTGAATGGTGGGATTCATCCGGGGAAATGGGTGTTCGGCAATACGGCATGGGTCCCATGGGGAGGAAGAGAGCACTTTTGTAATGAATTTGAAGTTTACGTGGGCGCTTTAAAATGGGTAGACGTTAAGGATAAACATTTCCCACCGAATATGGTTGAGGCGGGACATGAAGCCAATGGCACTAAGCTCTACGTTGCCCGTGCAAAATTCGATAACGGTCTCTTTGTGGGTAAAGCTGGAAGTCACCTCAGCAGAGGTTGCTGCATCGGCTATAACGGCAGAGAGTATGAATTAGATACCTTCCAGGTACTCGTTCACGACTGATGGCGTTCATTTATAAAAAAACCCGGCAACCGCCGGGTTTCTTTTTTACATACGTTCTATGGTTTCGATACCCAGAGTATCCAGACCCAGTTTCAGGGTCTTCGCCGTCAGCTGCGCCAGCTTCAGGCGGCTGTTACGCACCGCTTCGCTCTCGGCGGTCAGGATAGGGCAGTGTTCGTAGAAGCCAGAGAACAGACCGGCCAGATCGTAAAGGTAAGCACACATAACGTGCGGCGTACCGTCGCGCGCGACCACAGAGAGCGTCTCTTCGAACTGAAGCAGGCGGGCAGCCAGCTGTGCTTCACGGTCTTCGGTAAGGGTCACCGTGGCGTTCGCCAGCACGCTTTCGTCAATACTGGCTTTACGGAAGACGGAGAGTACGCGGGTGTAAGCGTACTGCATGTATGGCGCCGTGTTGCCTTCAAACGCCAGCATGTTGTCCCAGTCGAAGATATAGTCGGTGGTACGGTTCTTGGAGAGATCCGCGTATTTTACCGCACCGATCCCAACCGCGTTAGCCAGTTTCTCCAGCTCGTCAGCAGGCATGTCCGGGTTCTTCTCGGCCACCAGGCGACGGGCGCGCTCCAGCGCTTCATCCAGCAGATCGGAGAGCTTCACGGTGCCGCCCGCACGGGTTTTGAACGGCTTACCGTCTTTACCCAGCATCATGCCGAACATGTGGTGTTCCAGCGGCACGGAATCCGGCACATAACCCGCTTTACGCACGATAGTCCACGCCTGCATCAGGTGCTGGTGCTGACGGGAGTCGATGTAATACAGCACGCGGTCTGCATGCAGGGTTTCGTAACGGTATTTCGCACAGGCGATATCGGTGGTGGTGTAGAGATAGCCGCCATCCTTTTTCTGGACGATCACGCCCATCGGTTCGCCTTCCTTGTTTTTATACTCATCAAGGAATACTACCGTTGCGCCTTCGCTTTCCACCGCCAGGTTTTTGGCTTTCAGGTCCGCCACAATGCCCGGCAGCATCGGGTTATACAGGCTTTCACCCATTACGTCGTCGCGGGTCAGGGTCACGTTCAGACGGTTATAGGTAAGCTGGTTCTGGGACATGGTTATGTCCACCAGCTTGCGCCACATCTCGAGGAAGTACGGATCGCCGCCTTGAAGTTTCACCACGTAGCTGCGCGCGCGCTCGGCAAAGGCTTCGTCTTCGTCGTAGTGTTTTTTGGCTTCACGGTAGAAACCTTCCAGGTCTGCCAGCGCCATTTCGCCTGCGTTTTCCTGCTGCTGTTTTTCCAGATATGCGATCAGCATACCGAACTGCGTGCCCCAGTCGCCTACGTGGTTAGCGCGGATCACCTTGTGACCGAGGAACTCCAGGGTACGCACGGCCGCATCACCAATGATGGTGGAGCGCAGGTGACCGACGTGCATCTCCTTCGCCACGTTTGGCGCGGAGTAGTCAACCACCACGGTCTGCGCTTCTGGCTGAGCCACGCCCAGACGGTCAGATTTCAGCGCCGCGTCAACGTGGCTTGCCAGGAACGCAGGCTCAAGGAAAATGTTGATAAAGCCCGGACCGGCGATTTCGGTTTTGCTGGCGATGCCGTTGAGGTCCAGATGCGTCAGTACCTGCTCAGCGAGCTGTCGCGGCGGCATGCCCAGTTTTTTAGCCACTGCCATCACGCCATTAGCCTGATAGTCGCCAAACTGTACTTTCGCTGACTGACGAACCTGTGGTTCGCAATCCGCAGGCGCACCTGCGGCAATCAGTGCCTGACTGACTTTTTCTGAGAGAAGAGCCTGAATATTCACCTGGATACCTTACGTTTTTGATGCGGGTAAAAAACACCCACGCCAGTTTAAGAATTTAGGGCGGGAGTATACTGCAAATGGCCTCGGGCGTCAGCCCTGCGGGGGGCGAAGATTGCTCAGAATCCAGGCGAAGACGGTATGCATAATCATGCAGTCAAAAAAACCGTGATTCTGCGGTTGGTCGACAGAGGTCAACAGAGTAAATTAGCGGCTTTGCGACATGAAACGAGACTGACCTATGGCGAACTGGCACACCATTGACGAACTGCATGATATTTCCGCAGATTTACCGCGCTTCACCCAGGCGTTCACAGAACTTGCCACCCGTCTCGGGCTGGATATCGCGCCGCTTGAGGCCGATCACATCTCTTTGCGCTGCCACCAGAATGCCACCGCAGAACGCTGGCGGCGTGGCTTTGAACAGTGCGGAGAACTGCTGTCGGAGAATATCATTAACGGTCGCCCGATTTGCCTGTTCAAACTTCACGCGCCGGTTACGGTGGCGCACTGGCAATTCACCGTTGTGGAACTGCCCTGGCCAGGAGAGAAGCGTTATCCGCACGAAGGCTGGGAGCATATCGAAATTGTTCTGCCTGGGGAGCCCGAGACGCTGAACGCCCGTGCGCTGGCGCTGCTTTCCGACGAGGGGTTAAGCCAGCCGGGTATTTTCGTCAAAACCAGCTCGCCGAAAGGTGAGCGCGAACGCTTACCGAACCCTACGCTTGCCGTAACGGACGGCAACGTGACGGTGAAATTCCATCCCTGGACTATTGAGCAGATCGTCGCCAGCGAAGCGTAAGCACTGTGAGCGTCGATCCAGACACGAATCGGGCAACGTGCCACGATGGTACGTTGAGTGAAATTTAAGGAGGATGACATGGCGCTGCTGGAAATTTGTTGTTACAGCGTGGAGTGTGCCGTCACTGCGCAACGGCAGGGGGCCGATCGCATCGAGCTTTGCGCGGCACCGAAAGAAGGGGGATTAACCCCGTCCTTTGGCGTGCTGAAATCAGCCCGTCAGGCCATCACTATTCCGGTGCACCCGATTATTCGCCCGCGCGGCGGTGATTTTTGTTATACGGCGGGTGAGTTCAGTGCCATGCTTGAGGATATCGCCCTCGTCCGTGATTCCGGTTTTCCGGGGCTGGTGATCGGTGTGCTGGACGAAGACGGAAACATCGATCTTTCGCGTATGCGCCAGGTCATGCGCGCAGCCCAGGGAATGGCGGTCACTTTTCATCGTGCGTTCGATATGTGTCAGGATCCGATACAAGCCTTTGATACGCTGGCAGAACTGGGCGTGGCGCGCGTTCTGACGTCGGGCCAGCAGCCCTCGGCTGAAAAAGGACTGAAATTAATTACGGAACTAAAAGCACATTCCGGTGTTCCAATAATCATGGCGGGCGCAGGAGTACGCGCCAGCAATCTGGAACTGTTTTTAAACGCAGGGGTGGAAGAGCTACACAGCTCGGCGGGTAAATGGATACCTTCACCCATGCGTTATCGCAATACAGGGTTGTCAATGTCGACGGATGCTGAAGCGGATGAGTACTCGCGCTACGGTGTGGATGGAGAGTCGGTTGCGGAAATGAAATCGCTGATTGAACGTCATCACGTGTAGCAACGTACCGATTTTTACCGCGCATCATGTCGCCCAATATGATGCTTGCTTGTACCAGGCCCCTGCAAATTACACAGGGGCCTTTTTTTCTCCTTCATATTTCAAGCCGCAGCCGCGTTGGCCGCCTCGCTCACCCCGGTCACTTACTGATGTAAGCTCCCGGGGATTCGCTGCGTTGCCGCCTTGCTGCAACTTGAACTATTTTGGAGAAAACGTGCGACGCGTAGGCCGGGTAAGGCGCAGCCGCCACCCGGCACAAACTACGGCTTGGTCGCAATCAATACCGCACGCATCGGGGCCGGATAGCCTTCGACGGTTTTGCTGTGGTCGTCCGGATCGAGGAACTGCTCCAGCGATTCGGTGATCATCCAGTCGGTGCGGCGCTGTTCCTCAACCGACGTCACGCACACATCGGCGATGCGTACATCGACAAACCCACATTTCTCCAGCCAATTCTTCAGCGCCAGCGCGGAAGGGATGAAGTAAACGTTGCGCATCTGCGCATAGCGATCGCCTGGCACCAGAACGGCATGTTCATCCCCTTCGATGACCAGCGTTTCCAGCACCAGCTCACCGCCGCTGACCAGCTGATCTTTCAGTTGCCAGAGATGCTCCAGCGGGGAACGACGGTGGTACAGCACGCCCATCGAGAACACGGTATCAAAGGCTTTCAGAGCAGGGAGTTGCTCGATGCCCAGCGGCAGCAGGTGCGCGCGCTGGTCGTTACCCAGCAGCTTTCGCACCGCTTCAAACTGGCACAGGAACAGCTGCATCGGATCGATACCGACGGCCAGATGCGCGCCTGCGCCGATCATGCGCCACATGTGATAGCCGCTACCGCAGCCCACGTCCAGAATGGTGCGCCCGGTCAGGTCGGATAAATGCGGCAGAACGCGATCCCACTTCCAGTCTGAGCGCCATTCGGTATTGATGTTCACGCCGTACAGCGAGAACGGCCCTTTGCGCCACGGCATCAGGTTACGCATCAGCGTTTCGATGCGGTTGATCTGCCCGGCCGGGAGCGGCTCTTCGCTCTCCGCCGTCACGCTGTGCAGTAAATCCAGACGATGAGGCGTCAGTTCAGGCAGAAACTCCACGGCGTTGGACCACTGCTTCAACAGACCATGCTGCTGATCGCGCTGCCAGGTGGCAATTTGCGCAGGCAGGGTTTCCAGCCAGTGGGATAGGTGGTTTTTGGCAATCAGCTGATAGAAATTACCGAACTCGATCATGCTGCGTCTCCGGCTTTCAGCGCCACCAGAGAACCAAAATTAAAGCACTGGAACCACAGTTCGCTGTGTTCGAATCCGGCTTTGCGCAGGCGCGCTTTGTGGGTTTCAACGGAATCCGTCAGCATGACGTTTTCAAGCATGCTGCGCTTCTGGCTGATCTCCAGCTCGCTGTAGCCGTTTGCACGCTTGAAATCATGGTGCATATTGAACAGCAATTCGCCCACGCTGGCGTCTTCAAAGCTGAATTTCTCAGACAACACCAGCGCGCCGCCCGGGTTGAGGCCCTGATAAATTTTATCCAGCAACCGCTGACGATCGTCCGGCACCAGGAACTGAAGGGTAAAGTTCAGGACCACCATCGAGGCGTTCTGGATGTCGATATCGCGGATATCGCCTTCCACCACCTCCACAGGCGTAGGGGCTTTATACGCGTCAATGTGGCGACGGCAGCGTTCAACCATGGCCGGTGAGTTATCGACAGCCACAATCTTGCAGCCTTCGTGATGAACGTTACGACGAATGGACAGCGTTGCCGCTCCCAGCGAACAGCCCAGGTCATAGACCTGCGTGCCGGGTTGAACGAAACGCTCCGCCAGCATGCCGATCATGGAGATGATATTGGAATAACCGGGAACAGAGCGCTGGATCATATCCGGGAAGACTTCGGCTACCCGTTCATCAAAGGTCCAGTCGCCCAGGCTGGCGATAGGCGCGGAAAAAAGCGTGTCGCGATCTGACATAACGTAAAAATCCGGGAAAAATAAAGGGGCATATTGTGCGCTAATGGAAGGAGAAAACCAACTCCCAAGGCATATACCAAAGGTTAGCCAGCACCATCAGCAAAAGCGAGCACCAGGTTGCGCTCATGCCGGAACGACGCCAGCGGATCAGGCGGTGGTTAAAACCATAATAATGCATCAAACGCCCTGCAATCAGCAGCAGCCCACAGACGTGCACCATCCAGGTTTCTGCGCCATCCATCTCCATTAACAGCAGTAAAATTAACGCGACGGGAATGTACTCGACCGCGTTGCCGTGGATTCGGATTGCGCTTTGCAGCTCAGAAAAGCCCCCGTCACCGTAGGAGACGCGGTACTGCATTCTCAGGCGCACAACATCAAATGAAAATTTAATCAGCAGTAATGCACCTAACACCGCATACAGCGCGCTGACCATACTAACTCCCTGTTTTTGGCAGATGGCACGTCTCTATGATAGGGGGTGATTTCAGAAAAGAGAAGATTGTTGTGGGATGGACGGCGCGGGGCCAACCGACGGAACCGCCTGCTGCAAGGCCTGCCAGAGAGCATCGACCAGTTCAGGTGCCTGGGCAATATCCGGCGTATGTAAAAACAGGTACGGAGTGGTGGTTTGCTCCCATTTCGCGAGCGTTTGCAGCCAGACGGCGAACATCTCCTCATTCTGTTGCATGTTATCGCTGCCGATAAACCGGACCATCGGGTTCTGCGCGGTAACAATGGCGTGAACCGGTACTTTCGGTTTTTTGCGCTGGGCATCAACAACGGCTTCGCTGTGCGGGATTGCGCTGTGCACGGGGCGGCTGTCGAGGATCACGCGGTTGACCGATCGTTCATGCAGGCCGCGATTCAGCGCTTTCTCCGCGTCGCCTTTGGCAAAGAAATCTGGATGCCTCACCTCCACACCGTACGTGAAATCGTGGGGCAGGGCGTCGAGAAACTGCCAGAGGGCTTGTAGATCGCGCGGGCCGAACGTGGCGGGAAGCTGGAGCCAGTACTGGCCAACACGGTTTGCCAGGGGCGACATCCGGGTGAAAAACTCGTGGGTTAAATCATCGCAGTTTCGCAGCGCGGCGTTGTGGGAGATGGTTGCCGGAAATTTGAAGCAAAAGCGGAAATCGTCGGTGGTTTGCTCGCGCCAGCGCTCGACGATCTCCGTGCGTGGCAGAGCGTACAGCGTGGTATTGCCCTCCACGCAGTTAAAGTGTCGGGCATACTCTTCAAGGCCAGTAATACCCAGGCGCACCCATTTCGGGTGCGACCACTGGGGCAAACCCACGTACATCATAGCGCGCTGAGGATCTCATCCGTGCTGCGCACGCGACCAATACGCGGGAAGATATGGGTCATGCTGCCCTGATGCTGATCCGCAGAGGCTGCGCTGCACGCATCTTCCGCTATCACCAGATTAAAGCCCAGCTCCCAGGCGTTACGGGCGGTGGATTCCACACCGATGTTGGTGGAGATCCCGCACAGAATAATAGTGTCTATCCCGCGACGGCGCAGCTGGAGCTCCAGGTCAGTGCCATAGAATGCGCCCCACTGGCGTTTGGTGACTTCTACATCGCTGTCGCGTTTACCGAGTGAGACCGGGTATGTCCACCAGTTGTCCGGCAGCGCATGCGCCGGGGCCTGAGCATCAACCGGCTGCTTTAGCGCTTCGGCGAAATCAGTGGACCAGCCGACGCGCACCATGACGACAGGCGCACCGCTGGCCCGGCATTTTTCCGCCAGACGCGCAGCACGGCTTACAACATCGTCAGCGGTGTGTGGACCACCGGCAAAAGGCAGGATCCCTTCCTGTAAATCAATGACCACAAGGGCGGTTTTGGTGGCATCAAGCGTTAACATTGTCACTCCAGTAAAATTAATTGCTTTTTTACACCTTACGACGGGATGGCCTGTTATCGGTCGGATAATTTTGTTAATTTTTGTGAGAATAGACAATAAGAGCACAGCAAACACGCGTCAGGCCGTGCTTCGCTCTTATCGTGCGGCAGAATTTCCAGTATAATAGCCGCCTTTTTTCATCCAGTTGTGACATACAGAAAGCTGCGACATCGTAGCCTGTAAGACAGGCGACAATCAGCCTGCGGCTAATTAAGGGATATCTCATGCGTACAGAATATTGCGGGCAGCTGCGTCAGTCCCACGTCGGGCAGCAGGTCACCCTGTGTGGTTGGGTCAATCGTCGTCGCGATCTTGGTAGCCTTATCTTTATTGATATGCGTGACCGCGAAGGTATCGTTCAGGTGTTCTTCGATCCGGATCGCGCTGATGCGTTGAAGCTGGCCTCTGAGCTGCGTAATGAGTTCTGCATTCAGGTGACGGGCACCGTGCGTGCGCGTGACGAGAAAAACATCAACGCCGATATGGCGACCGGTGCTATCGAAGTGCTGGCGTCCGATCTGGTGATTATCAATCGCGCAGAAGCGTTGCCACTGGACTCCAACCACGTCAACACCGAAGAAGCGCGTCTTAAATACCGCTACCTGGATCTGCGTCGCCCGGAGATGGCTCAGCGCCTGAAAACCCGTGCGAAAATCACCAGCCTGGTGCGTCGCTTTATGGATGACCACGGTTTCCTCGATATTGAAACTCCGATGCTGACCAAAGCCACGCCGGAAGGCGCGCGCGACTACCTGGTGCCATCCCGCGTCCATAAGGGCAAATTCTACGCGCTGCCACAGTCACCACAGCTGTTCAAGCAGCTGCTGATGATGTCCGGCTTCGACCGCTACTATCAGATCGTGAAATGCTTCCGCGATGAAGATCTGCGTGCAGACCGTCAGCCAGAATTTACCCAGATCGATGTGGAAACCTCCTTCATGACCGCCGAGCAGGTGCGTGAGGTGATGGAAGCCCTGGTGCGTAGCCTGTGGAACGACGTAAAAGGCGTTGAGCTGGGCGATTTCCCAATCATGACCTTCGCGGAAGCCGAGCGTCGCTACGGCTCCGACAAACCAGACCTGCGTAACCCGATGGAGCTGGTGGACGTGGCAGACCTGGTGAAAGCCGTTGAGTTCGCGGTCTTTGCTGGTCCGGCTAACGATCCGAAAGGCCGCGTGGCTGCCCTGCGCGTACCGGGCGGTGCTGCGCTGAGCCGTAAGCAGATTGACGACTACGGCAACTTCATCAAGATCTACGGTGCGAAAGGTCTGGCCTATATTAAAGTAACCGAGCGTGCTAAAGGTCTGGAAGGCATTACCAGCCCTGTTGCGAAATTCCTGAATGCGGACATCGTGGAAGCTATTCTGGAGCGCACCGGCGCGCAGGACGGTGACATGATCTTCTTCGGCGCAGACAACAAGAAAGTCGTTGCGGATGCGATGGGCGCGCTGCGTCTGAAGCTCGGCAAAGACCTGAACCTGACCGATGAAAGCAAATGGGCGCCGCTGTGGGTGATCGACTTCCCGATGTTTGAAGACGACGGTGAAGGCGGCCTGACCGCGATGCACCACCCGTTCACCTCGCCAAAAGACATGACGGCGGCGGAACTGAAGGCTGCACCGGAAGATGCGGTAGCGAATGCCTACGATATGGTTATCAACGGCTACGAAGTGGGCGGCGGCTCCGTGCGTATTCACAGCGGTGAAATGCAGCAGACCGTGTTCGGCATTCTGGGCATTAACGAGCAGGAGCAGCGCGAGAAGTTTGGCTTCCTGCTGGACGCCCTGAAATACGGTACGCCTCCGCACGCGGGTCTGGCCTTTGGTCTTGACCGTCTGACCATGCTGCTGACCGGCACCGACAACATCCGTGATGTTATCGCCTTCCCGAAAACCACCGCAGCGGCGTGTCTGATGACTGAAGCGCCAAGCTTTGCCAACCCGGCCGCGCTGGCTGAGCTGGGCATTGAGGTGGTGAAGAAGGAAGAGAAAAACTGATATGGCATATAAGCGTCCCGTTTCGGTTCTGGTGGTCATTTATGCAGAAGACTCGAAGCGGGTGCTGATGTTGCAGCGGCGCGACGATCCTGATTTCTGGCAGTCGGTTACCGGCAGTCTGGAAGAGGGAGAGTCCGCGCCGCAGGCCGCCGCGCGTGAAGTAAAGGAAGAGGTCGCCATTGACGTTGCTCGCGAGCAACTGACCCTGAAGGACTGTCAGCGCACGGTGGAGTTTGAAATTTTTAGCCATTTACGTCATCGCTATGCACCGGGAATTGAGCGCAATACGGAATCGTGGTTCTGCCTTGCGCTTCCCCATGAGCGGGAGATCGTGTTCACGGAACACCTGACCTACCGCTGGGTGGATGCGGCGGATGCCGCCGCACTGACCAAGTCATGGAGCAACCGGCAGGCGATAGAAGAATTTGTAATTAACGCTGCCTGAGAAGGCGCGATTTTTGGAGAACTTTTTATGGCAGGTCATAGTAAGTGGGCCAACACCAAACACCGTAAAGCGGCACAGGATGCCAAACGCGGTAAAATCTTTACCAAAATCATTCGTGAGCTGGTAACAGCGGCGCGTCTGGGTGGCGGCGATCCGGCCTCTAATCCACGTTTGCGCGCGGCGGTTGATAAAGCCCTGTCCAACAACATGACGCGAGACACCCTGAACCGTGCAATCGCACGTGGCGTGGGCGGTGATGAAGACGCGAACATGGAAACCATCATTTATGAAGGTTACGGTCCTGGCGGTACGGCGGTGATGGTTGAGTGCCTGTCCGACAACCGTAACCGTACCGTTGCGGAAGTGCGCCACGCGTTCACCAAAACCGGTGGTAACCTGGGCACTGACGGTTCCGTTGCTTACCTGTTCAGCAAAAAAGGCGTCATCTCCTTCGAGAAAGGCGACGAAGATGCGATCATGGAAGCGGCGCTGGAAGCCGGTGCGGAAGACGTAGTGACCTACGACGACGGCGCTATCGATGTCTACACCGCATGGGAAGAGATGGGGGCCGTGCGCGATGCGCTGGAAGCGGCAGGTCTGAAAGCGGATAACGCTGAAGTGTCCATGATCCCTTCCACAAAAGCGGACATGGATGCAGAAACCGCACCGAAACTGCTGCGTCTGATCGACATGCTCGAAGACTGCGACGACGTGCAGGAAGTGTATCACAACGGTGAAATCTCTGATGAGGTTGCAGCGACTCTCTGATGAGAGCCTGTAAACCGTTTACGGGAGACGCGTGATGTCGATTATCCTCGGGATTGACCCCGGCTCACGCGTCACCGGGTATGGCGTTATCCGTCAGGTGGGACGCCAGCTAACCTACCTCGGCAGCGGATGTATTCGTACCAAAGTGGACGATCTGCCGTCGCGCCTGAAGCTCATTTATGCGGGCGTGTCGGAGATCATCACCCAGTTTCAGCCGGACTTTTTCGCCATCGAGCAGGTCTTTATGGCGAAGAACGCTGACTCGGCGTTAAAGCTCGGGCAGGCGCGCGGCGTGGCGATAGTTGCCGCCGTGAACCAGGACCTGCCAGTGTTTGAATACGCGGCCCGTCAGGTTAAGCAGACGGTGGTGGGCATAGGTAGCGCGGAGAAAAGCCAAGTGCAGCACATGGTGCGTACCCTGCTGAAGCTCCCGGCGAACCCGCAGGCCGACGCCGCCGATGCGCTGGCCATTGCGATTACCCACTGCCACGTCAGCCAGAACGCGATGCAAATGAGTGAGTCGCGGCTCAATCTGGCGCGAGGCAGATTACGATAATGACAAATCAGGCTGGATGTTTATCCAGCCTTTTTTTATTATGTCGGCAGTTAATTTCATCCAGAACGCAGGAGCGTCACGTGATAGGCAGACTCAGAGGCATCATCATTGAAAAACAACCCCCGTTAGTGCTGCTGGAAGTGGGTGGCGTGGGCTATGAAGTCCATATGCCGATGACCTGCTTCTACGAGTTGCCGGAGGCGGGCAAAGAGGCGGTTGTCTTTACCCAGTTTGTGGTGCGTGAAGACGCTCAGCTGCTGTACGGATTCAATAACAAACAGGAACGCACCCTGTTCCGCGAATTAATCAAAACCAACGGCGTCGGGCCCAAGCTGGCGCTGGCGATTCTGTCCGGTATGTCAGCGCCACAGTTTGTGAATGCCGTTGAGCGCGAAGATCCGGCTGCGTTAATTAAACTTCCGGGCATCGGCAAGAAAACCGCCGAGCGCCTGATTGTCGAGATGAAGGACCGCTTTAAAGGTTTGCATGGCGATCTGTTCACTCCGGCGGCCGATCTGGTGCTGACTTCACCGGGCGGGCCAGCGACGGATGATGATGCCGAGCAGGAAGCGGTTGCCGCGCTGGTGGCGCTGGGCTATAAACCTCAGGAGGCCAGCCGTATGGTGAGTAAAGTTGCCAAACCGGATGCCAGCAGTGAAACTCTGATTCGTGAAGCGCTGCGCGCTGCATTGTGAGGTAAAGGATGATTGAAGCAGACCGCCTGGTATCGGCAGGCACCATTCAGCCAGATGACGTGGTGGATCGCGCGATCCGTCCCAAACTGCTGGATGAGTACATCGGCCAGCCGCAGGTTCGTTCTCAGATGGAGATTTTCATCCAGGCGGCAAAGCTGCGCGGCGATGCGCTCGATCACCTGTTGATTTTTGGTCCGCCGGGGTTAGGTAAAACCACTCTGGCGAATATCGTCGCCAACGAAATGGGCGTTAACCTGCGTACCACCTCCGGCCCGGTGCTGGAGAAAGCAGGGGACCTGGCGGCGATGCTGACCAACCTCGAACCGCATGACGTGCTGTTTATCGATGAAATCCACCGCCTGTCACCGGTGGTGGAGGAAGTGCTCTATCCGGCGATGGAGGATTACCAACTGGATATCATGATCGGCGAAGGCCCGGCCGCGCGCTCGATCAAAATCGATCTGCCACCGTTTACCCTGATTGGTGCCACGACCCGCGCCGGCTCGCTGACCTCACCGCTACGCGACCGTTTTGGTATCGTGCAGCGTCTGGAGTTTTATCAGGTGCCCGACCTTCAGCATATTGTGGGGCGCAGCGCGCGCTACATGGGGCTGGATATGAGCGAAGAGGGAGCGTTTGAAGTGGCGAAACGTTCCCGCGGTACGCCGCGTATCGCCAACCGCCTGCTGCGTCGCGTGCGTGATTTTGCCGAGGTGAAGCACGATGGCACCATTTCGGCTGACATTGCTGCGCAGGCGCTGGATATGCTGAACGTTGATGCCGAAGGCTTTGACTATATGGACCGTAAGCTGCTGCTGGCGGTGCTGGATAAGTTCTTTGGCGGGCCGGTGGGGCTGGATAACCTGGCGGCGGCAATTGGCGAAGAGCGTGAGACTATCGAGGACGTGCTGGAGCCGTATCTGATCCAGCAGGGCTTTTTACAGCGTACCCCGCGTGGTCGTATGGCGACGGTGCGGGCGTGGAATCATTTCGGTATTACGCCGCCCGCGATGCCGTAAGTAGCGATTAATGGTAGCCCCGGTAAGCGAAGCGCCACCGGGGACATGCTGACTACTGCGCGGTTTTTTTCATCATACTGAAAATAAACAACACCGCCGCGCACAATACCACCGACGGCCCTGCTGGCGTGTCATAGAACGCCGAGAAGGTTAAGCCGCCCGTCACCGCGATCATTCCGATAATCACCGCGATACCGGCCATTTGCTCCGGCGTACGCGCAAAACGACGCGCCGTGGCGGCAGGGATTATCAACAGCGACGTGATGATCAGCGCGCCAACAAATTTCATCGCCACCCCGATGGTTAACGCCGTCACCAGCATCAAGAGCAGCTTCACGCGCTGAAGCTTCACGCCGTCGACAAAGGCCAGATCGGGGCTGACGGTCATTGCCAGTAAATTCCGCCACTGCCACAGCAGGATCCCGAGCACCACCACCACGCCAATGGCAATCGAAATCAGATCTTCGGGCGTGACGGCCAGCAGATCGCCGAACAGATAGGCCATCAGGTCCACGCGGATGTTGGACATCAGGCTCACCACCACCAGGCCCAGCGACAGGGCGCTGTGCGCCATAATGCCGAGCAGGGTATCAATGGCCAGATGAGGGCGTTTTTCCAGCCAGACCAGACCGGCGGCCAGCAGCAGCGTGACGACAATCACCGCATAAAAAGGGTTCACGTCCAGCAACAAACCAAACGCGACACCCAGCAATGACGCATGGGCCAGCGTATCGCCGAAATAGGACATTCTGCGCCAGACGACAAACGAGCCGAGTGGACCCGCGGCGCAGGCAAGCATAATCCCGGCCAGCCAGCCGGGCAGTAACAGTTCAATCATGAGTGTCCATTTCCCCGACGCAGGACAATTCGTCCCTGTAAATCATGGCGGTGATTGTGATTATGGCGATAGATGCCCAGCTGTTCGGCGCCACGATGGCCAAACATGGAGATAAATTCGGGATGCATTGACACCACTTCCGGCGTGCCGGAACAACAGATGTGATGGTTCAGGCACAGCACTTCGTCGGTTTTGGCCATTACCAGATGCAGATCGTGGGAGACCATCAGCACCGCGCAGTTAAGCTCCCGACGGAGCTGGTCGATAAGATCGTACAGCGCAACCTGACCGTTGACGTCGACACCCTGCGTCGGCTCGTCCAGGACCAGCAGCTGAGGGCTGCTGAGCAGGGCGCGGGCAAGCAATACGCGCTGGGTTTCACCGCCCGACAGCTTTTGCAAAGGCGCCTCAACAAGATGTCCCGCCTGAACGCGTTTTAGCGCCGGTAGGATATCCGCTTTACGCGTACCGGGACGGAGACGCAGGAAGCGGCTCACCGTCAGGGGCAGGGTGGCATCAAGATGTAATTTTTGCGGCACATAGCCGATACGCAATTTGTCCTCGCGGACGATAACACCTGCGTCAGGGGCTACCAGGCCTAATACGACGCGCACCAGCGTCGATTTGCCTGCACCGTTAGGGCCGAGCAGCGTGAGTATTTTGCCGGGCTTCAGATTCAGCGACACGTCAGAAAGGACGCGGCGCTGGCCGAATGAGACCGAAACATTTTCAAGAGAAACTAAAGTCGTCATGTCAATTTAAGCTTGCAGAAGTCATCGAATGTTATAATATCACATTCCACGCATTCATTACGATGATTAGTCGCATTATGTTACAGAAAAATACGCTTCTTTTCGCAGCTTTATCCGCTGCTCTTTGGGGGACAACAGCACAAGATGTTAACGCTGCCGTTGTCGCTTCGCTTAAACCACTTGGCTTTATCGCCGCTGCCATCGCCGACGGTGTGACGGACACAGAGGTTCTTCTGCCTGACGGGGCCTCCGAGCATGATTATTCTCTGCGTCCGTCTGATGTAAAACGCTTACAGAACGCGGACTTAGTCGTCTGGATTGGTCCTGAGATGGAAGCGTTCATGCAGAAATCCGCTAAACAGGTCCCTGCGGAGAAACAGGTGACGATTGGTGAGCTGTCCGCTGTGAAACCGTTACTGATGAAAGGGGCTGAGGACGAGGGCGACGAACACGACCACGACCATGCTCATGGCGAAAAAGGTGACGACCATCACCATCACGGTGAATACAACATGCATCTCTGGCTCTCCCCAGAGATAGCGCGGCTTACAGCGGTTGCAATCCACGACAAATTAGTGGAACTTATGCCGCAAAGTCGAATCAAACTCGACGCCAACCTGAAGGATTTTGAGGCTCAATTAGCCGCAACCGACAAACAGGTAGGTAACGAGCTCGCACCGCTTAAAGGAAAAGGGTACTTCGTTTTTCATGATGCCTACGGGTATTACGAGAAACATTACGGTCTGACCCCATTGGGGCATTTTACCGTCAACCCTGAAATTCAGCCTGGTGCGCAGCGTTTACATGAAATCAGAACACAGTTGGTTGAGCAAAAAGCGACATGCGTTTTTGCTGAGCCACAGTTCAGGCCAGCGGTCGTAGAAGCCGTGGCCAGGGGAACATCCGTGCGCATGGGAACCCTTGACCCGCTAGGTACGAACATCCAGTTGAGCAAAGCGAGCTATTCGCAGTTCCTCAGCCAACTGGCGAATCAGTATGCGAGCTGCCTGAAAGGAGATTAACGAGGAAGTGAATACGTGCAACAGATAGCCCGCTCTGTCGCCCTGGCATTTAACAATCTGCCTCGACCCCACCGCGTTATGCTGGGGTCGCTTACAGTTCTCACGTTAGCGGTCGCCGTCTGGCGGCCCTATGTTTACCACCCGAGTTCTGCCCCTATTATTAAAACCATCGAACTGGAGAAGAGCGAGATCCGCTCTCTGCTGCCTGAGGCCAGCGAGCCTATCGATCAGGCCGCACAGGAAGATGAAGCTATTCCCCAGGATGAGCTGGATGACAAGATCCAGAATGAAACCGGCATTCATGAATATGTTGTTTCTACTGGCGATACGCTGAGCAGCGTCCTGAACCAGTACGGTATCGACATGGGCAACATTAGCCAGCTTGCCGCATCCGATAAAGAGCTGCGTAACCTGAAAATTGGTCAGCAGCTTTCCTGGACCTTAACGCCCGACGGCGATCTGCAACGTCTGACCTGGGAGATGTCCCGTCGCGAAACCCGCACCTACGATCGCACCGCAAACGGTTTCAAAATGACCAGTGAAATGCAGCAGGGCGACTGGGTTAACAGCGTGATGAAAGGGACCGTCGGCGGCAGCTTTGTTTCCAGTGCCCGCGATGCTGGCCTGACCAGCGCTGAAATCAGCTCGGTGATCAAAGCCATGCAGTGGCAGATGGATTTCCGCAAACTGAAAAAAGGCGATCAGTTCTCTGTCCTGATGTCCCGCGAAATGCTGGACGGTAAGCGCGAGCAGAGCCAGCTGGTGGGTGTTCGTCTGCGTTCAGACGGCAAAGACTACTACGCCATTCGCGCGGAAGACGGTAAGTTCTATGACCGCAGCGGTACGGGCCTGGCAAAAGGCTTCCTGCGTTTCCCAACGGCGAAACAGTTCCGCGTCTCCTCCAACTTTAACCCGCGTCGTCTGAACCCGGTAACGGGCCGCGTTGCGCCGCACCGTGGCGTTGACTTCGCCATGCCGCAGGGCACGCCAGTGCTGGCGGTAGGCGATGGTGAAGTGGTCATGGCGAAACGCAGCGGTGCTGCTGGCTATTACGTTGCTATTCGTCACGGTCGCACGTACACCACCCGCTACATGCACCTGCGTAAACTGCTGGTCAAACCGGGCCAGAAGGTGAAACGTGGCGATCGCATCGCGCTGTCTGGTAACACCGGCCGGTCGACGGGCCCGCACCTGCACTACGAAGTGTGGATCAACCAGCAGGCGGTTAACCCGCTGACGGCGAAACTGCCGCGCACCGAAGGGCTGACCGGGAAAGATCGCAAAGATTACCTGGCGCAGGTGAAAGAGGTGATGCCACAGCTGCGCTTCGACTAAGCTAACACCCTCAAAAATAAGCCGGCGTCAGTGTGCGCCGGCTTTTTCTTTTGTACGCGGACGGCTGCCTCGCTACACTATCTGAATATATTTTTGCGTCACCAGATCCTGGAACCCGCATGGAAACCAAAAAAAACAATATTGAGTACATTCCCGAGTTTGAAAAATCCTTTCGCCACCCGCGTAACTGGGGCGCCTGGCTTGGCGTATACGCGTTTGCTGGCATGGCGTTACTACCTGCTTCCCTCCGCGATCCGGTGCTCGGTAAAGTGGGGTGCCTGGCAGGGCGCTTAGGTAAAAGCGCACGCCGCCGGGCGCAAATAAACCTTCTGTACTGCTTCCCGGATAAAACCGACGTCGAACGCGAAGCAATCATTGATGACATGTATACCACCGCGCCACAGGCCATGGCGATGATGGCGGAACTGGCGCTGAAAGGGCCGGAAAAGATCGTCGACCGCGTTGACTGGAAAGGGCTGGAAATCATCGACGAGATGCGTCGCAATGATGAAAAAGTGATTTTCCTGGTGCCGCACGGTTGGGGGGTCGACATTCCGGCAATGTTAATGGCATCGCAGGGCCAGAAAATGGCGGCGATGTTCCATAATCAGGGAAACAAAATCTACGATTTCGTCTGGAATACCGTGCGCCGTCGCTTTGGCGGACGTCTGCACGCCCGTAACGATGGCATTAAGCCTTTCATTCAGTCGGTACGTCAGGGTTACTGGGGCTACTATCTGCCCGATCAGGACCACGGTCCTGAGCACAGCGAGTTCGTCGATTTCTTCGCGACCTATAAAGCTACGCTACCCGCGATTGGTCGCCTGATGAAAGTCTGCCGTGCCCGCGTGATCCCGCTGTTCCCGGTTTATGACGGTAAAACGCATCGCCTGAGCATTGAGGTACGTCCGCCGATGGACGATCTGCTGACCGCGGACGATCGCACCATTGCACGCCGCATGAATGAAGAGGTGGAAGTGCTGGTGGGGCCACATAAGGAGCAATATACGTGGATCCTGAAGTTGCTCAAAACGCGTAAACCTGGCGAAACAGAGCCGTACAAGCGTAAAGAGCTTTTCCCGAAGAAATAGGAAACCTTCACCCCTCTCCCCTTAGGGGAGAGGGGATCGGAGCTTACTCTACGGTCAGTACGCGGGTGGTATTGGTTGAGCCGATGGTGCTCATCACGTCACCCTGCGTCACGATAACGATATCACCGGATACCAGATAACCTTTGTCGCGCAGCAGATTCACGGCATCGTGCGCGGCGGCCACGCCATCGTTGGTGCTGTCGAAGTAGACTGGCGTCACGCCGCGATACAGCGCCGTCAGGTTCAGCGTACGCTCATGACGGGACATGGCGAAGATCGGCAGACCAGAGCTGATGCGAGACGTCATTAGCGCGGTACGGCCAGATTCGGTCATGGTGATGATCGCCGTGACCCCTTTCAGGTGGTTGGCTGCGTACATCGCGGACATCGCAATCGCTTCTTCCACATTGTCGAACTGGATATCCAGGCGGTGCTTGGAGACATTAATGCTTGGGATCTTCTCCGCACCCAGGCAGACGCGCGCCATGGCGGCCACGGTTTCCGCCGGATACTGACCCGCAGCGGTTTCTGCTGACAGCATCACTGCGTCAGTACCATCCAGCACGGCGTTCGCCACGTCCATGACTTCCGCACGGGTTGGCATTGGGTTGGTGATCATGGATTCCATCATCTGGGTGGCGGTGATCACCGCGCGGTTCAGCTGACGCGCGCGACGGATCAGCGCTTTCTGGATACCGACCAGTTCAGGGTCGCCAATTTCCACGCCCAGATCACCACGGGCAACCATCACCACGTCAGACGCCAGGATCACGTCGTCCATCGCGTCCTGATCGCAGACCGCTTCAGCGCGTTCCACTTTCGCAACAATTTTCGCATCGCAGCCTGCATCACGCGCCAGGCGGCGAGCATAGTTCAGATCTTCGCCGCAGCGGGGGAAGGAGACGGCCAGATAATCCACGCCGATCTGCGCTGCGGTCACGATATCCGCTTTGTCTTTATCGGTCAGCGCTTCGGCAGACAGGCCACCGCCGAGTTTGTTGATGCCTTTGTTGTTGGAGAGCGGGCCGCCGACGGTCACTTCGGTGAACACCTTCATACCCTGAACTTCCAGCACTTTCAGCTGTACGCGTCCGTCGTCCAGCAGCAGGATGTCGCCAGGCACAACGTCAGCAGGCAGACCTTTGTAGTCGATACCCACTTTTTCCTTATCGCCTTCGCCTTTGCTCAGGTTGGCATCCAGCAGGAATTTATCGCCGATGTTGAGGAAGACTTTGCCCTCTTTAAAGGTCGATACGCGGATTTTTGGACCTTGCAGGTCACCGAGGATAGCAACATGGCGGCCCAGTTTAGCTGCGATTTCACGCACTTTGTCGGCACGTAATTTATGGTCTTCTGGCGTACCGTGAGAGAAGTTCATGCGCACCACGTTGGCACCCGCGGCGATAATCTTCTCGAGGTTATTATCGCGGTCGGTGGCCGGGCCTAGGGTGGTGACGATCTTGGTTCTGCGAAGCCTTCTGGACATGTAATACTCCGTTGACTGAAACAACTTTGGTGTTGCGTGAACATAGAATCGGCCTTCATCTATCGCAAGGCAGTAGCGAGGGGACCGAATGCCGTAAATCGTACATCGTCGTTATTAGGGAACATCGCTCTTTATAAGCAATTCTTTATCAAAACGCGATTCTTTCAGGGCTTCCTTGACCCGCTTCAAGTTATCCCGGAATTTTGCGCCCCGGCGTAAGGTAAAACCGGTCGCCAGCACGTCGATGACCGTCAGCTGCGCCAGGCGGGAGACCATCGGCATGTACATGTCGGTATCTTCCGGTACGTCCAGGGTAATGGCGAGCGTTGCTTCCCGGGCCAGCGGCGTACCTGCCGTCGTCAGGGCGATGACCATCGCATCGTTGTCACGCGCGAGTTGCGCCAGCTCCACCTGGCTCTTGGTGCGGCCCGTATGGGAGATGAGTACCACGACATCATCTTCGCTACAATTCATACAGCTCATGCGTTGCAGCACAATGTCATCGGAGTAAATCACCGGCACGTTAAAGCGAAAGAACTTATTCATGGCGTCATGCGCCACGGCGGCGGACGAGCCAAGGCCAAAGAAGGCAATCCGTTTGGCCTGCGTAAGAAGATCGACCGCGCGATTCACTGAACTCATGTCCAGAGACTGGCGAACATGGTCGAGCGTGGCCATTGCCGATTCAAATATTTTTGCGGTGTAAGCATCAACGCTGTCGTCTTCATCTACATTGCGATTAACATACGGGGTACCGTTTGCCAGACTTTGTGCCAGATGCAGTTTAAAATCAGGAAAGCCGCGGGTGTCCAGACTACGACAGAATCGATTGACCGTCGGTTCGCTGACGCCTGATTCCTGTGCCAGAGCGGCGATGCTTGAATGAATCGCCTGAGCGGGCGCGGCGAGAATAACTTCAGCCACTTTGCGCTCGGATTTGCTAAGGTGTTCCAGTTGAAACTGGATTTTTTCCAGCATGTTCATTGTTAACAAGACGCTCATGAGGGCATAAACGATTTCATAGAGATGAAACCTTGATTCGATTTAGCCGATATTACCCCCGGGACACCCGAAAGGGTAATCGTCGACAAGAAATGTTGTTGTTTTTTTTCATTACTTGATCGACGTCGGGTTTTGCTCTGACCCTGTTGCGCAAAGAATCGACATTAGTTGCGTCACCAGACGGGCATTATGGCAACGGCGACGAAAAATCACCGTATCGCACGTGACGTTAAGCGCTAATGGTTTCAGGAAACGCGTAAAAGCAGTACAGTGCATTGTAATAAAATTACAACGATACCTGGCAGAGTACCAGGAGATCTAACTGAGGAGAATGACATGGCGGTAACGCAAACAGCCCAGGCATGTGACCTGGTCATTTTCGGCGCGAAAGGCGATCTTGCACGCCGAAAATTGCTGCCTTCCCTGTATCAGCTCGAAAAAGCGGGCCAGATCCATCCCGATACCCGAATTCTTGGGGTAGGGCGCGCCGACTGGGATAAGGAGGCTTATACCAAAGTCGTGCGCGAGGCGCTCGAAACCTTCATGAAAGAGAAAATCGATGAAAGCCTTTGGGATAAGCTGAGCGGGCGTCTCGATTTCTGCAATCTGGACGTCAACGATGTAAGCGCCTTTACCCGTCTGGGTGAAATGCTGGACCAGGAAAATCGCGTCACCATTAACTATTTCGCCATGCCGCCAAGCACCTTCGGCGCCATCTGCAAAGGTCTGGGCGAAGCGAAGCTGAACGCCAAACCGGCGCGCGTGGTGATGGAGAAGCCGCTGGGTACGTCGCTTGCAACCTCGCGTGAAATCAACGACCAGGTGGGCGAGTTCTTTGAGGAGTGTCAGGTTTACCGTATTGACCACTATCTGGGTAAAGAGACGGTTCTGAACCTGCTGGCGCTGCGTTTTGCCAACTCCCTGTTTGTGAACAACTGGGACAACCGCACTATCGACCACGTGGAAATTACCGTGGCGGAAGAAGTGGGCATCGAAGGCCGCTGGGGCTACTTCGACCAGGCCGGCCAGATGCGTGACATGATCCAGAACCACCTGCTGCAAATTCTGTGCATGATTGCCATGTCTCCACCGTCAGATCTGACGGCCGACAGTATTCGTGACGCCAAAGTGAAAGTGCTGAAATCACTGCGCCGTATTGACCGCTCCAACGTGCGTGAGAAAACCGTGCGCGGCCAGTACACCGCAGGTTTTGCCCAGGGGAAAAAAGTCCCTGGCTATCTGGAAGAAGAGGGCGCGAACAAGTCCAGCAACACCGAGACGTTTGTGGCGATCCGCGTGGATATCGACGACTGGCGCTGGGCCGGCGTGCCGTTCTACCTGCGTACCGGGAAACGTCTGCCGGCAAAATGCTCCGAAGTGGTGGTCTACTTCAAAAATCCGGAACTGAACCTGTTCAAAGAATCCTGGCAGGAACTGCCGCAGAACAAACTGACCATCCGTTTACAGCCGGACGAGGGTGTGGATATTCAGATCCTGAACAAAGTGCCGGGTCTTGATCACAAACACAACCTGCAAACCACCAAGCTCGACCTGAGTTACTCTGAAACTTTCAACCAGACGCATCTGGCCGATGCTTACGAGCGTCTGCTGCTGGAAACCATGCGTGGTATCCAGGCGCTGTTCGTCCGCCGCGATGAAGTGGAAGAGGCGTGGAAGTGGGTGGACTCAATCACCGAAGCGTGGGCAGCCGACCAGGACGCGCCAAAACCGTATCAGGCGGGAACATGGGGACCTGTCGCCTCCGTTGCGATGATCACCCGTGATGGCCGCTCCTGGAACGAGTTTGAATAACCCCCATCTCTAGCCCAAAGGTGTTATTTTACCGGTAACATGATCTAACACAGCAAGTGGCATAATTTTTAATCTTTTAAGCTCCGCGTGGATTCACCCGCGGAGCTTTTTTTATTACACTCCCTTCAGACATTTTGCCCCTGCGCTCCGGATATCAGGCGTTTCAGCGTTGTTAACAACCGTCAGAAACTGTGTAAACTCCCGAGCCTGGACAGATAAATTAGAGGAGCTTTTATGAATCCGACATTGTTACGCGTAACACAACGCATCGTTGAACGCTCGAAAGAGACCCGTGCTGCCTACCTTGCCCGCATCGAACAGGCGAAGAGTGAAACGGTCCATCGCTCACAGCTGGCCTGCGGGAATCTGGCCCACGGCTTTGCCGCCTGCCAGCCTGGTGATAAAGACGCGCTGAAAAGCATGCTGCGTAACAATATCGCCATCATTACCTCCTATAACGACATGCTTTCAGCCCACCAGCCGTATGAGGTTTACCCGTCTATCATCCGCAATGCGCTGCACAGCGTGAACGCGGTGGGCCAGGTTGCAGGCGGCGTGCCGGCCATGTGTGATGGCGTGACTCAGGGACAGGACGGTATGGAGCTGTCTCTGTTGAGCCGCGAAGTGATCGCCATGTCGGCGGCAGTGGGCCTCTCTCACAATATGTTTGATGGCGCGCTCTACCTGGGCGTATGCGACAAAATCGTCCCGGGGCTGGTGATGGCCGCGCTGTCGTTTGGCCATCTGCCAGCGATTTTTGTGCCGTCAGGCCCGATGGCAAGCGGTCTGCCAAACAAGGAAAAAGTCCGTATCCGCCAGCTGTATGCCGAAGGAAAAGCGGACCGTCAGGCGCTGCTGGAAGCGGAAGCCGCGTCCTATCACGCGCCGGGCACCTGTACGTTCTACGGTACGGCCAACACCAACCAGATGGTGGTGGAGTTTATGGGGATGCAGCTACCGGGCTCGTCGTTCATCCAGCCGGATGCGCCACTGCGTAAAGCGCTGACCGAAGCCGCAGCCCGTCAGGTGACGCGTCTGACCGGTAACGGCAACGAGTGGATGCCAATGGGCAAAATGGTCGATGAAAAAGTCATCGTCAACGGGATCGTCGCCCTGCTGGCGACCGGCGGTTCAACCAACCATACCATGCACCTTGTCGCGATGGCGCGCGCGGCGGGCATTCTGATCAACTGGGATGACTTCTCCGATATCTCCTCCGTGGTACCGCTGATGGCGCGTCTGTACCCGAACGGTCCGGCGGACATTAACCATTTCCAGGCCGCGGGCGGCGTGCCGGTGCTGATGCGCGAGCTGCTGAAAGGCGGCCTGCTGCATGAGGATGTCAACACGGTGGCGGGCTTTGGCCTGCATCGCTATACCCTTGAGCCGTGGCTGAACAACGGTGAGCTGGACTGGCGCGAGGGGGCGAGCAACTCGCTCGATCCTCAGGTTATCGCGACCTTCGAACAGCCGTTCTCTCCTCACGGCGGCACCAAAGTGCTGAGCGGTAACCTTGGGCGTGCCGTAATGAAAACCTCTGCCGTGCCGGAAGAGAATCAGGTTATCGAAGCCCCGGCGGTGGTGTTTGAAAGCCAGCACGACGTTTTACCTGCCTTCGACGCGGGTCTGCTTGATAAAGACTGCGTAGTCGTGGTGCGTCATCAGGGACCAAAAGCGAACGGGATGCCAGAATTACATAAACTTATGCCGCCGCTTGGTGTATTATTGGACCGCCGTTTCAAAATTGCGCTGGTTACCGATGGACGCCTCTCGGGGGCATCCGGTAAAGTGCCTTCAGCGATTCATGTCACCCCGGAAGCCTACGACGGCGGCCTGCTGGCGAAAGTCCATGATGGAGACATGATCCGCGTTAACGGTCAGACAGGCGAGTTAACCCTGCTGGTGGACGAAGCAGAGCTGGCGGCGCGTCAGCCACATATTCCTGACCTGAGCGCATCCCGCGTGGGTACCGGACGCGAAATGTTTGGTGCGTTGCGTGAGAAACTCTCCGGTGCGGAGCAGGGCGCAACCTGTATTACGTTTTAAGACGACTTGATTTTAACGATCTGGCGAGAGAAAACTCTGATGAAAAACTGGAAAACAAGTGCAGAAGCAATCCTGACTACTGGCCCTGTCGTGCCGGTTATTGTGGTAAACAAACTGGAGCACGCTGTCCCAATGGCGAAGGCGCTGGTTGCGGGTGGCGTTCGTGTTCTGGAAGTGACCCTGCGTACTGCCTGTGCGATGGATGCGATTCGCGCTATCGCCAAAGAAGTGCCGGAAGCGATCATCGGTGCTGGTACGGTTCTGAATGCGCAGCAGCTGGCGGAAGTGACCGAAGCGGGCGCACAGTTTGCCATCAGCCCGGGCCTGACCGAGCCGCTGCTGAAAGCCGCAACCGAAGGTACTATTCCGCTGATCCCGGGTATCAGCACCGTTTCTGAACTGATGCTGGGCATGGACTACGGCCTGAAAGAGTTTAAATTCTTCCCGGCTGAAGCGAACGGCGGCACCAAAGCGTTGCAGGCGATTGCAGGCCCGTTCTCCCAGGTGCGTTTCTGCCCAACGGGTGGCATCTCTCCGGCCAACTACCGCGACTACCTGGCGCTGAAAAGCGTGCTGTGCATCGGTGGCTCCTGGCTGGTTCCGGCGGATGCGCTGGAAGCAGGCGACTGGGATCGCATTACTAAACTGGCTCGCGAAGCGGTAGAAGGCGCGAAACAGTAACAAATGCTCAATGCATAAAGCAGGCCCTCTGGCCTGATGCTGGTCACTTTATGTGACCAGCATGTATAAGTTCTTCTTCCCACAAACATTTTTAATATCCCTAACCCCCAGGCGTATCATTCTTCATTATTAAATAATCCCTCACTTATATATTTGATGAATAATTCATCCTTAATTTATCTGTGATGAAATTGCCTGGGCTCTTTTTATTTATTCTGTGAATAATATTACTTCCTTTGAGTCAATTCAACTTGAGGTTGGGTATTTTAATAGGAGAACGATAGGTGTATTGTTTTTAATAAACGGAATGTTTGTTAAAAGGATAAATAATAATGTCAGGGGAATCTGAGGTGGCTCAACGGTGGGACACGTTAAACAGATATTTATTGTATTTCCCGCGTGGCAAAAATGTTATTTCTGATGTTCATTCTTTTACAGGAAAAGAGATATTAAGCGAGCCTTATCGCTATACCATTCGCTTTACCAGTCCGGATCAAAACATTGCCATTAATGCTGTTCTTAATCAAAGGGCTGAGTTTATTCTGCGTGCACCCAATCTGGAAGCCTCATGGCATGGGCAAACCTCCTGGCTGCCGGTTCGCCAGATTAATGGCACGATCACCCAATTTTCCCGGCTGATGTCTTCAGGTGACGAAGCACTGTATGAATGCGTGCTGGAGCATGAGCTGGCGCTGCTGGATCAAAATTACCGTTCTGCGGTTTACATGAACATGACAGTCCCGGAGCTCGTTACAAAGCTGATGAAGGACAGTGGTCACTTTGACGGCTACAACATTGATTTTGAGCAACTGAGCCACAGCTATCCACGACGGGAAATGATCGTTCAGTGGAAAGAAACCGATTTGCGGTTCATCCGTCGGCTGCTGGCAGAGATAGGGATCTGGTTCCGTTTTGAGAATCACAACAAAGTGAAAACGGAAACCGTCGTTATTTTTGGGGATTCTGCGCGTCGTTACAACTTCAGCGACAAACAGATGCCTTATGTCCGACATTCAGGCATGACCAGTTATAACGAATACATCACCGATCTGGAGGAGCAGCACGGCCTGATCCCAAAAAATGTGTTGGTTCGCACCTATAACTACCGTGACCCGCAATCGCCGCAGACGGATAAGACCATTAAAACGAGCGATATTCCCGAAGGTGTAACGACAGGCCAACACTATCACTATGCCGATCACTATCTTGCTGCGGGGGATTTTCACGATGAAGAGGCGGAAACCGCCGCATTTTACGCTCGTCTGCGTTATGAACGCCTGTTGAACGGACAGAGTGTTCTGGGGGCGACAACCAGCGATCCCGAGCTTCAGCCAGGCATAATGTTTTATCCTGCAGGGCCTGTACCTGACGGGTTTAAGTCCGGGTTTGTGATAACTGCGATGATTATCCGCGGCAGCCGTGCTGAACACTATCGCGCCGTACTTTCTGGGATCCCCTATATACAAAAAACAGCCAGACCCGAATTCCACTGTGCCAGTCGTCATGATTGTTTTCCTCTATGTGATAGCCGTCGCAATGGGCCTCGCGATCCGGGCTCTAACCTGGCCTGAACAGGAACACGTTACGGCTCTCTTTTTTGTGCCTTCAGTTATTCTGCCCATCTGTGTTGTGTCGTTGTTAGTTTTTACAAGTTTCATATTTCATGACGCCAACATTCATTATGCTGAAACCCGAAAATTCATAGCAAAAGAGCAGGAGATTAATTTAAAGGCGTATGCGCGGAAAAATATGGCTATCGCAGCATGGTCTTCAATAACCCCCCTGGAGCAACCCGCGCTGAATATGTTGAAACTGGAAGGCGAATTTCCGCTGGCACCGAAAACGCCGGTTAACATTCAGCTGGAAGATCGCTTCGACCAGACCAGGAATGAACAGATGTTTTACCGCTTACTGGACCCGATGGCAGAAAAATTGAAGGGCTATAACTACCGTATTTTTGAAACCGTTGTCTGGGTTCGCGGAGGGAGTGGATCCTGCATTGATGAACTGAGACGCACTCTGGAGCGGTTGGGTATTGAAACGGCCAGCACGTGTAAAATTGAGTACAGCACAGAATGCCCTGACTACGCGATCGTTAGCCAATGGATGAACTTATCTGATTACAGAGTTGAAAACCGGCTGATTGTTATCGTTGATTTACATGAAGAAAGCGGCGAATCAAAGAGCATGGAAAATGCATGTGCATTCCTGCTGACCAGTCATTATGTCCGGGAGGAGGGCGAAAAACCGGTATATTTATATCAGCCTATGTCTGATGTGACCGATGTAGAGGACAAAATGGCGGTCTTCCTTGAGACGGGTTCGGTACTTACGCCGAAAAATCTCTGGTATACCGGGCTGTCCCGTATCGAAAAATATCCATTAATGCAGGCACTGGACAAAAAAGCGCTCACGGTGGAACGGCTGGATATCGATCCCTCTCTGGGCGCAAAGAGTGCCGGGTATCGGTGGCTGGCTCTGGCATTTGCGGCGGATGCGGTAAAATATGCCCAGGGGGAGCAACTGGTAGCATATTCAGACAAAAACAAATTTTGTATTACTGCGCTTTCCTCCCTGAAGACAGCTATCCCAAAAAAACTTACCTGGTGTAACTGGAGTAATCCCCTTTATCCTGCGGGGATGGCGGCTTTATTCTGCGTGTTATCCCTCATTGCCTATCGTATCAGTTTCCTGGCGCAAAACGATCCGCCAGCAATCTGGGAACTGATTGCGAGCATAATCATTCCCTTCGTTATTTTTATAGGCCTCGGTAGTTTTGTTTTCATCTCGAAAACGAATGAAGCCTACGAGGACATGGAATACGAATGGAAGCGATAGAAACGAAACTACGTTAATCATGCTATGTGGCTGGTCGCTTACTTGACCAGCCTTTAGTTATTTACCCTGTCACTTTCACCGCAGTGGCCGCTTTTTTCGCTCTCGCGACGGCTTCGTCCACGTTTTCCCCGGTCGCTAATGCCACGCCCAGACGACGGCTTCCGTCGATCTCCGGTTTGCCGAACAGCCGAACCTGCAAGCCTGCGCCTACCGCACCTTCGACGTTATCAAAGGTGACATTCTGGCTGGTCAGCTGCGGCAGGATCACCGCCGAGGCTGCCGGGCCGTACTGACGGATGCCGCCAACCGGCAGGCCGAGGAAAGCACGTACGTGCAGCGCGAACTCAGAGAGATCCTGCGAAATCAGCGTGACCATCCCGGTATCGTGCGGGCGAGGGGAGACTTCACTGAAGATCACCTCGTCGTCGCAAACAAACAACTCCACGCCGAACAGGCCGTAGCCGCCCAGCGCCAGCACCGTTTTGCGGGCGATCTCCTGCGCGCGTGCCAGCGCCAGCGCGCTCATTCGCTGCGGCTGCCAGGATTCGCGATAATCGCCGTCTTCCTGGCGATGACCAATCGGGTCGCAGAAATAAACACCGTCCACGGCGCTGACGGTGAGCAGGGTAATTTCAAAATCAAATTTCACCACGCCTTCTACGATGACGCGCCCGGCACCGGCACGGCCGCCCTGCTGGGCATAGTCCCAGGCCTTGTCCAGCGTGCTGCTGTCGCGGATAAAGCTCTGCCCTTTGCCAGAGGAGCTCATTACCGGCTTAATGATGCACGGGTAGCCAATCTCCTCTACGGCCTGGAGAAACGCAGCTTTATCCCCGGCAAAACGGTAGCTGGAGGTCGGGAGCTGTAATTCTTCTGCCGCCAGGCGACGAATGCCTTCCCGGTTCATGGTCAGTTTTGCCGCTGTGGCACAGGGCACCACGCGCTGGCCTTCCTGTTCAAGGGCAACCAACATCTCAGTGGCAATGGCCTCAATTTCAGGTACCACGAAATCCGGTTTTTCGTCGGCAATTAACGCCCGCAGGGCATTACCGTCAAGCATATCGATGACGTGCGAGCGATGCGCGACGTGCATGGCGGGCGCATTCGCATAACGGTCCACCGCAATCACTTCCACACCCAAACGCTGGCATTCAATGGCCACTTCTTTACCCAGTTCACCCGATCCCAACAGCATGACGCGCGTCGCGGCAGGACGCAGCGCAGTTCCTAAACGAGTCATAAAAATCCCCCTGAAAAAGATGCGGGCAGTATAAACGAAAACGTTTGCGTATGTCTTGTATAGGGATAACCCGGACAGGGGAGAAATTTGCGCTTCTTTAGCACTGACAGACATTTCCTGACACCCGCTCGCTTAGGCTGTGAAGGTTATGCACTGTTACGTGAGGAAAAATATGTCAGGCTGGATGAATCAACTGCAATCCCTGTTGGGACAAAAAGGCTCGTCGTCCGGCGAGCAGGGTCTGAGCAAGCTGCTTGTGCCGGGTGCGCTCGGCGGGCTGGCCGGTTTGCTGGTTGCCAATAAATCATCGCGGAAACTGCTTACCAAATACGGTACCGGCGCGCTGCTGGCGGGCGGAGGGGCTATTGCAGGCTCCGTCTTATGGAACAAATACAAAGACAAGGTGCGCAACGCGCATCAGGATGAACCGCAGTACGGGAAGCAGGTTTCGCCGTTAGATTTACGTACCGAGCGCCTGATCCTCGCCCTGGTCTTTGCAGCCAAGAGCGACGGACATATTGATGCCAGTGAACGTGCCGCGATTGAACAGCAGATGCGGGAAGCGGGCGTTGAGGAGCAGGGCAGGGCGCTGGTGGCGCAGGCCATCGAACAGCCGCTCGATCCGCAGCGGCTGGCGCAAAGTGTGAAAAACGAAGAAGAGGCGCTGGAACTCTATTTTCTGAGCTGTGCTGCCATCGATATCGATCACTTTATGGAGCGCAGCTACCTGAACGCCCTGGGTGATGCGCTGAAGATCCCACAGGACGTTCGTGAGGGAATTGAGCAGGATATTCAGCAGCAGAAGCAGACCCTCGCGGGCTAGAAGGCCATGTTTCGCTTGCATCATACGCGTGTTTTGCCAACCTTATAGGATGTAAAACGAAAAAGTAAGAATGCCATGCCTCCAAAAGCCCGACGTACTCCTTATGCGATCACCACGCATGGCGATACGCGTATCGATAACTACTACTGGCTGCGGGACGATTCCCGTTCCCGGCCAGAGGTGCTCGACTATCTGCACGAGGAAAACGACTATGGCCGCCAGGTCATGGCCAGCCAGCAGGCGCTTCAGGATCAGCTCCTGAACGAAATGGTGCAGCGTATCCCCCAGCGTGATGTCTCTGCCCCGTGGTGCAAAAACGGTTATCGCTATCGCCATATTTATGAGCCGGGAAACGAATATCCCATCTACCAGCGCCAGTCTGTGCTAAGCGCCGAGTGGGACGAATGGGAGATCCTGCTGGATGCTAACAAACGTGCTGCCCACAGTGAGTTTTATACGCTGGGCGGCATGTCCATTTCCCCCGATAACGCCATTATGGCGCTGGCTGAGGATTACCTCTCCCGCCGCCAGTACGGTTTGCGTTTCCGCAATCTTGAAACGGGAAACTGGTATCCCGAAATGCTGGATAATGTCTCCCCCGATTTCGTCTGGGGTAACGATTCAGAAACGGTCTACTACGTTAAAAAGCATGCCTCAACGCTGCTACCTTATCAGGTCTGGCGTCATACGGTGGGGACCGATTCCGCCGATGATGAGCTTGTGTATGAAGAAAAAGACGAGACGTTCTACGTCAGCCTGCATAAAACCTCGTCTCGCCACTACGTGATTATCTTCCTTGCCAGCGCCACCACCTCTGAGGTGCTGCTGCTGGATGCCGAACTGCCGGATGCCCAGCCGCTGTGCTTCCTGCCGCGCCGTAAAGATCATGAGTACAGTCTGGATCACTTCCAGCACAGCTTTTACCTGCGTTCGAACCGCGAGGGCAAAAACTTTGGCCTTTATAAAACCAAAGTGCGCGATGAACGGAAGTGGGAAGTGTTAATTCCTGCGCGCGATCAGGTGATGCTGGAGGGGTTCACCCTGTTTACCGACTGGCTGGTGGTGGAAGAGCGTCAGCGCGGACTGACCAGTATCCGCCAAATCAACCGCAAAACCCGCGAAGTGGTGGGCATTGCGTTCGATGACCCGGCTTACGTGACGTGGATCGGCTTTAACCCGGAACCGGAATCGTCCCGCCTGCGGTACGGCTATTCGTCAATGACTACCCCGGACACGTTGTTTGAGCTGGATATGGACACCGGGCAGCGTCAGGTGATTAAACAGGCTGAGGTCCGGGGATTTGAGTCGGAAAATTATCGCAGTGAACACCTGTGGGTGACCGCGCGCGACGGCGTTGAAGTCCCCGTGTCTCTCGTCTACCACAAGGATCACTTCAACAAAGGTAAAAACCCCATCCTCATCTACGGTTACGGCTCCTACGGATCCAGCATGGACGCCGATTTCAGCAGCAGCAGGCTGAGCCTGCTCGACCGCGGTTTTGTTTATGCGATTGCCCATATTCGCGGCGGCGGCGAGCTGGGTCAGCACTGGTATGAAGACGGAAAATTTCTCAAAAAGAAAAATACCTTCAATGACTACCTTGATGTCTGCGATGCGCTGATCGCGCAGGGTTATGGCGATCCGCAACTCTGCTTTGGCATGGGGGGCAGCGCCGGAGGCATGTTAATGGGAGCCGTGGTAAACCAGCGGCCTGAACTGTTTAAAGGCGTTATCGCTCAGGTGCCGTTTGTGGACGTGGTGACGACCATGCTGGACGAAACCATTCCGCTGACCACCGGGGAGTTTGAGGAGTGGGGGAACCCGCAGGATGAAACCTATTACCGTTACATGAAAGAGTACAGCCCGTACGATAACGTCGAGGCGAAAGCCTATCCGCATATGCTGGTGACCACCGGCCTGCACGATTCCCAGGTGCAGTACTGGGAGCCCGCGAAATGGGTGGCGAAGCTGCGTGAGCTAAAAACTGACGATAATCTGCTGCTGCTGTGTACCGATATGGACTCGGGGCACGGAGGGAAATCAGGGCGATTTAAATCCTATGAAGGGGTGGCGCTGGAGTACGCCTTTTTGATTGGCCTGGCGCAGGATACGCTGCCAGGCCGCGCGGGAACTCAGGCTTCGCCTAAATAATGCTTCAGCGTCAGGCGCAGTTCCGGGCTCATTCTGTCGAGGTTGTTGTACAGCCAGCGCAGATAGCCCGGATCGTTGTCCGCCACTTCCGATACCGGTTTTCCACGATATTTACCGAACGTGAAGGTGGTCAGTAGGGCGGGGCGGCCGGTAATGGTCGCCATATCGTCCGGCGTCCATCCGGAAGTATTCATGATATCAATCAGGAGCGCTGCGGTGATGTAGCAGTCATAGAGGGCGCGGTGATGATGCAGCCCTTCCGGCGTCCGCACGCTTAGTTTGCGCGACTTATACAGCGCCATATTGCTGTATTTGATCCCCGGCCACAGACGGCGCGCCAGCTTCATGGTGCAAATCCATTCACCGGGCATCTCCGGCAGCACGCGGCGGTCAAAGCTGGCGTTATGGGCGACATACCACTGGCTACCGTGATAAAGAGGGATGATCTCTTCAATCCACGGCTTATCCGCCACCATCGATTCCGTAATGCGATGAATTGCCATCGCCTGCGCACTGATGGGACGGTCCGGGCGCACCAGGTGGCTCATTGGATTGACTATCTTTCCGTCAACCACGTCGACAGAGGCGACTTCCACAATTCCACCCTGCAAATCGCAGGTTTCGGTATCGATAACGCGCAGCATTGATCGCTCCTGATCCTAAAATGCCTAGCCTAATGGAATGATATCCCCTTGCCAACCCTGTCGGCCCAAAGAACCGGTTAACAGCAACTCTCCCTTATCGGCACGCACGATCAGCTGACCTTTTTCATCCCATAACGCGCTACCGCTGCGCGCGTTCGCCATTAATACCGCGATGGCGTACTTATGCGCGAAGCGTTGTAACGAACTGATGGATTGCCGCCAGCGTTGCTCACCCACCGCCAGGCTGCTGGTGAACAGCGTTGCCTCTGGGTCCAGTTCCGGGGCGTCAGCCTGATTATCAACGATGGTTAACCGTTTATTGCCAGGAATAACACCCGCACCGTTACCCTGCGGATAACGCCGGATGGTCGACAGGTTAGGGGTGAAAAGCGCGAGTCCTTTCTGTTGCTGGAGCGTAATACCGGCAATCACCGTGATGAAACGTGACTGCGCCGCGTGAAGGAGGGGGGCAAGCTGCAAATCGTCGGGGGGTGGGGGTAAGGTTGTTCCGCCAGGGCCGGTAAGCGAAAGCTCCGGAAAGACGACTAAATCGCACCCATGCGAGGCAGCCTCGGCAATAAAGTGCAGGTGATGTTTTACGTGCTCATCAACACAGTTGTGCCGCGGAGCATACTGAGCCGCGGCAATAGTCCATCGTGACATCGTGACTTCCTTATACACTAAGTCGCTGGGATTTTAAGATTACACCTAAATTTATCAGGGTTTTCTTATCCTGCCACATAACGCGTAAGGAAGTGTAACGGGACGTTAAGCTTATTTAACTTTAGGTTCGTACGGCAGGCGCGAGAGATTAACGGAGGCGAGGCGATGCGCAATAAGACGTTCGCGGAACCAGTCGCGCAGATGCGCGGGTTGTTCACGCTCTACCACTTCAGCCACGACGGGCATGTTGTAACGCTCTTTGAATGCGACCCCCGCGGCGGCGAGATCGACATTCACTTTGTCCATCTCGTCCTGAGGAAGGGCGGCCAGGTTAACGTTCATTTCCTTCTCCTTTTTCTGCGGCGGCAACGTTACCGCGATTGTTCAACGATGACAAGGGAGTAAAGGATGTTCCTCGACTCGTAAATTATACAGAGTTATTCTTTAGCATTCAGGCATAACGAAAAGGAATGATTGTGATGCACTTTACCCCTTCCCGCGTCGCGTGTGCGCTGGTGTTTCTGCTCTCTTCGGCAATCGCGCCATCAGCTCTGGCCCATGCGCACCTTAAGCAACAATCCCCGCAGGAAAATACCGTCGCGACGGCACCCGACGTCATTACCCTGAATTTCTCGGAAGGCATTGAACCTGCCTTCAGCGGCGTCGTGGTGACGGACGCGCAGCAGCACAAAATCCAGACCGGCGGGGTGAAGCGTGACGAGAAGGATAACGCAAAGCTGATTGTTCCTCTTGAGAAACCGTTGACGACCGGCACCTATACGGTGGACTGGCATGTGGTCTCCGTGGACGGCCACAAAACCAAGGGCAGCTATCACTTTAGCGTGAAATAGTATGCTGGCCCTGAGCTACGTAGCGTTTCGCTTTATCCATTTTGTTGCGCTGATACTACTGTTCGGCAACGCGCTATACAGTGTCTGGTTTGCACCGTCTTCGTTGCAGCGCCTCATGACGCAGCGTTTCCAGCGCCAGCAGAATATCGCGGCCTTAATCAGCCTGATGGCTGCTCTGCTGATGTTCGGCCTGCAAAGTGGGTTAATGGGCAACGGCTGGGGTGATGTCATTCGCCCGGCGGTCTGGCGCAGCGTGCTGGGCACGCAGTTTGGTGGCGTCTGGCTGTGGCAAATGGTGCTGGCCGCTGTGACCGCGGGCGCTGCATGGCTTACCCCGCAAAAGGGCTCACGGCTGTTACTGCTCGCGATGGGGCAACTGGTGCTGCTGGCGGGCGTGGGACATGCCGCGATGAACGGTGGCGCGCCGGGTGCGTTGCATCGTCTGAACCATGCGCTTCACCTGCTCTGCGCCGCCACCTGGGTGGGCGGTTTACTGCCGCTGCTGTTCTGTATGCGGCTGGCGAAAGGCCGCTGGCAGCCAGCCGCTATCTTTACCATGATGCGCTTCTCCCGCGTGGGGCATTATGCAGTGGCGGGCGTGCTGCTGACCGGGATAATCAATACGCTCTTTATTGTAGGCATAGACGTGCCGTGGGAAGCGCCTTATGTACGGCTGTTGTTGTTCAAATGTGCGCTGGTCATCATGATGGTGGCAATTGCGCTGGCGAATCGGTATTTTCTTGTGCCACGCTTTCGCCCTGATGCCGGGCGGGAACAACAGATTTTTATCAGGATGACACAGGCAGAAGTGGTGCTGGGCGCGCTGGTACTGGCGGCCGTCAGCCTGTTCGCGACCTGGGAACCCTTCTGACAAGGTTTAATAACTTATGAAAAAGACACTGCTTTCTCTTTTACTTCTCACCTGTGCCAGCAGTGCGCTGGCCGCGCCGCAGGTCATCACCGTCAGCCGGTTTGAAGTGGGTAAGGACAACTGGGCATTTAATCGTGAAGAGGTCATGCTCACCTGCCGTCCCGGTAACGCGCTGTATGTCATCAATCCCAGTACGCTCGTGCAGTATCCGTTAAATGACGTAGCGGAGCAGCAGGTTGCCAGCGGGAAAAGTAACGGACAGCCTGTCAGCGTGATCCAGGTGGATGACCCGGCAAACCCCGGGCAGAAGAAGAGTCTGGCACCGTTTATTGAGCGCGCTAAAAAGCTCTGCTAGCCGTCAGGTTTCCAGTAAAAAAAACCGCAGGTGCTTGTAAAAGCTCTGCGGTTTTTCACATTTAGTGATGTTCTGACGCTTTTTTTCAGACCACTTTTACTGTGGACTGGAAAACCTGACGTCGTCATCTATTCTTAAAGGGCAAGGCGATTGAGCCTGCATTAATGCCAACTTTTAGCGCACGGCTCTCTCCCAAGAGCCATTTCCCTGGACCGAATACAGGAATCGTATTCGGTCTCTTTTTATCTGCATGAAATTAAACGATAAAATCCGGTTTTCGTCTCAGCAGAAGGTTCACTTCCTGTGCGCCTGCTTCAAACATACCACAACCCGGCAGGCGTAAGTCCAGTCCTTTTTGGCTGTTTTGTTAAATTTTTGTTTGTATTTTGCCTGAGACGACTGCGGGATCAATGCGCGCATGTACGGAAGCCGCAATATCATCAAGTAACGCAAAGCGGCGACGGTATTCGGCGCGTTTTTTGCTGGCAATCTCCTCCAGCGCTTTACGCTCCATCTGGAGCGGCAACTGCCAGCAGAAGGGGGAGAGTTTCTTTCCGTTCAGGCCTTCCCAGAACTCGTCGTAGCTGGCGTGAAAATGACGCCCTTTACTCAGACGGTAGCGCAGCGCGCGGAAAACATGGCCTTCATCGCTGACGGCAAAAATCGCGCTGATGTTCGAGCGTGAGGCAAGCTGGAAGATCACCTCCATCAGCACGCGTTTCGGGAAAAGCCCATGGCAGGCACGGGTAGCCTGCTTAATCACCTCCCGTGAAACATGACGACGGGGACCCTGGAGGCCGCCGATCACCAGCACCATACGGCCGTTACTGCGTGCGACACAGAACGTCAGGCTGGCAAGCAGCGTGTGGTCATTGTCATGCAGCCAAAGCGTGCTTTCTCCTTCACGTTCAGCCTTACCTGCGGACGAGGCGTGGACGGTATAGATTTCGCCGTTTTTTGCCTCGAACCGGACAACCGGCACCTCTTGCGGATTAGTCAGCGCGTGGGCGAGGGCGGTATTTGTCAGACTATCAATCCACTGATAGTGGCTGACGATAGCATCGGCCCGGTCGTTTGAGTTCAGGCCACGCATCAGATACTGGCGGTGAGTTTTGCTCGGCAAGGTAATTTGAGAGGTGAGCAGCCTGTCGAAATCATCGCGCCCGGATAGCGCCTCCAGCATGCGATGGGTGGAGGACCAGAATAAAAGCGAGCGCAGAAGGAACTTTAACCGGTAATCACGTTTGTGCCAGATTGGGCCGGGAACGCGTTTCCCTCCTACCAGTTCAGAAATAATATTTGTGCGATGCGGATAAAAAACATCGTTTTGCAGGTGTATGTTTGACACGTGAAAATCCCTCTTTTTATTCCGCATTATTTTAAAGGCCAGGGAATAAGGGATTAATAGCGCAGCGATCTTTATTTCCGGCTGGTTTATGGTTTGTTTGGATTCGCGATATCCAACGCCAGCGCATGACATTTTCTGTGGCAGCTATACTTCTTACAGGAGGCGTTATGTATCAGAAAATAGAGGGAGAACACTGGCGTCATGTCTGGGTTGTCAGCGATATTCATGGTTGCTATCAGTGGCTTATGGATGAGCTGAAACGACGGCATTTTAATCCTGCTTCGGATCTGCTTATCTCGGTGGGGGATATTATCGACCGCGGTCCCGACAGCGTGAAATGTTTACAGTTGATGCAGGAAAAGTGGTTTTATGCGGTACGCGGTAATCACGAGCAAATGGCGTTAGATGCGCTTGAAAATAATGATTTTAGTCTCTGGTCGATAAATGGCGGTAACTGGTTTACCGGGCTTACGGTCGCTCAACAAAAGCAGGCGAAGGATTTACTCGACGCGTGTCGGGACTTACCGCACATTATTGAAATAACCTGCAAAAACGGTCTGAACGTGATTGCTCATGCGGATTATCCCGCCGCCGAATATGCCTGGCATAAGCCGGTAGATGCCCAGCGGGTGCTGTGGGATCGCGACCGGTTAATGGGCTTTATGGTGGGTAGAGGGCAGGGCATTAGCGGTGCGGATCACTTCTGGTTCGGACATACGCCTGTGGACAAGCGCTACGATTTCAACAATCTGCACTACATTGATACGGGAGCGGTGTTCGGGGGCTTTCTGACGCTGACGCAGCTTCAGTAATAAATAACCCGCCTTCGGGCGGGTTCTCTTTGGGTTATGCAAGACGCAAGACCCAGGCATCGGTTTTACTGTCGTAATGTTCACGGTACAGAACGGAATGTTCCCCATCAAGGATCGCCGGGACGCTGGTATCTGCATCCCAGGCGTCCAGTTGCATGCACAAATCCGGATCGGATTTGCAGGGAATACTTAACGTTCGTTCGCCTTGTGCTTCGCCGCGCAATTCAGCGTCGTCGATTTCAAAAGCGCCAATGCGTACGCTGGTTTTCGTCATAATGCTCTCCGGTTTGTTGCCCAAAATCTGGTATGACCAGTGCAGTCATCCATTTTTGATCCTAGACAAGGAGAGCGAAATCGCCAGTAAAAAAATGCGTTTTTTCAGTCAGTGCGGCTGTTACCGGTAAACAGGCGACCATCGCGTACCAGTTCACGCGGATAGCTATTTTTCAGCCGCGAGCCGACTTTTTTCGCCAGCCCGAGCGGATAGCCCTGATACGTCACGATGACTTCATCCTGTGACGGGCCGTCTTCCGGGTAAACGTCACGACCGCGATACCACTCTTCCGCTTCATGATGCGTCAGGGCGAAGGTGTTCTCATTGCCTGCCAGCGCAATGACCGCTTCGTGCTGCCAGCGATAGCCTTTGTTGTGGATCTCCGCCAGGCGAATACCGAGGCGGGAGAAACGCACCTTACCAATCAGCGGTTCGATGTTGACCGGGAACAGCCACAGCTCTTTGTCACGCATCCAGAGGCGCAGGCTCTCATCCCAGTGCAGTCCCACTTTGCTGGCAGCCGCTTGCGCCTGTGCCGCCTCACGGCCTTTGACCGGCGCGAACGGGAAGTTGCCGACCTTAAACTTAGGGACAGGCAGCGGATCGACGGCGCGGGTTTTACGCAGTCGTGCGACAAAGAACCCCTCGCAATCGTAAATCTGCGGGAAGACGTGCAGGAAGCCTTCAGGGGTGGCCGCGTGACTGGCCGAATCGAAGAGGGTGTCCAGCGGCAGAAACTCGACGGCATCCGCATAGCGTTGCCTGAGCCACAGGCAGACATCCTCGTTTTCATCGCGGTTCAGCGTGCAGGTGGAGTAAACCAGCGTTCCACCGGGGCGCAGGGCATGAAACGCACTGTCGATCAGTTCACGCTGCGTGGCGGCGATCTCCAGGTTGCTTTCAACGGACCAGTTTTTTAACGCATCAGGATCTTTACGCACTACGCCTTCGCCGGAGCAGGGCGCGTCGAGCAGGATGGCATCAAAAGCTTCCGGCAAGGCAGCGCCAAACACGCGACCGTCGAAGTGTGTTAACGCGACGTTGTGGATCCCGCAGCGGCTGATATTGGCGTGCAGGACTTTGACGCGGCTGGCGGAAAATTCGTTGGCGAGGATCGCGCCGCGGTTGTTCATCCGGGCGGCAATTTGCGTGGTTTTAGAGCCCGGCGCCGCCGCGACATCCATCACCCGCTCAGGCTGGTTTCCGTCGGCAAACAGCGCGGCAACCGGCAGCATGGAGCTGGCCTCCTGAATATAAAACAGCCCGCTCAGGTGCTCGGCGGTGCTGCCGAGCGGCAGGCTCTCCTCGTCATCCCGCTCGATCCAGAACCCTTCCTCACACCACGGCACCGGCGTCAGCTGCCAGCCGTAGGAGGAGACGAGATCCAGAAACGCTCCGACGCTGATTTTCAGCGTATTGACGCGAATACTTCGACGCAAAGGGCGCTGGCAGGCGGCGACGAAATCGTCGAAAGAGAGATGAGCAGGAAGCGCCTCGCGCATCTGTGCGAGGAATTGTTCAGGAAGAAATACGGAGTTTTGAGCCACGGGCACACCACAGGGAAACATTCAGGCGCGCAGTGTAACATAAAGGCTCCGGCGCGTTGACACCGGAGCCTGCGAGATTAACGCGGCAGCGCCGTTCCCCATTCGCGCCACTCTTTCGGTTCACTTTCCAGCAGCAGGAAGTGTTTTCCTGCCTGCGCCTTAGGCGCCAGAGGCGTGCCAGGCGGCGTCGCGAAGGCAATGCCGCCGCGAATGAACTGGTTAAAGGTCCCCGTTTTGACCACGCCACCGGTCAGGCCGAAGTCCAGCGAGTAGCCTGAAGCCAGCCAGAACACCGAGTTGTTGCGAACCAGATGCTGATAACGCTGGCTGATGCGCAGGCCGACCATCACGCGATCGGACAGATTACCCAGCGTCAGGCTTGTTACTGTCCCCACTTCAATACCGCGGAACAGGACCGGCGTACCGATGCCCAGCGAACCGGCTTCCGGTACTTCAACCACAATGCTCAGACCGTCCAGATAACGGGAATCGGTGATGGTCGCCTCCTGCAACTCAAACTCACGACGCGCGTTGCCCCGACCCGGTTCAACGTTAATGTACGGCTGAAGTATGGTGTCGAGATGCTCAACCCCTGCGGCAGAAATTTGCGGCGTAACCACCGAGAAGCGCGAGCCTGCCCGGGCGAACGTCTGTACATATTCCGGATAAAGCACGGCGGTAGCCTGAACTTCATTGCGCGCGGTGATCAGCGTCAGTTTCTGAACCTGCCCGATATCAATTCCGAGATAGCGGATAGGCATGCCTTCTGCCAGTTTACCGGCATCAAAGGTGTGCAGGGTAATCTGTCCCCCGACGGCGCGCGCCGCGGTTTCAGACGGGAAGAGGATCCGCTTGTCACCTTTACGCATGTTGCCGCCCGCGCCGCTCAGGTTATCGAAGCTGATCGCACCGCGCAGGGCACGGGAGAGGGGAGACGCCTGTACGGTCAGCCCGTTGCCGTTGAGCTGCACTTTCGCGCCGCCTTCAGCCCAGAACACGCTGTTTGGCGTGAGCAGCTTGCGATACTCCGGCTTGATATGCAGTTCGATATCAAACGCGTCCGCACGAGGACGAACGGTGATCACTTCTCCGACCTCAAACTTACGATAAAGCACGACGGAGCCTGCCTGGACATCCGGCAGCGTTTCAGCGCTTAAGGTCAGCGTGGTGGTCGGCAGGTCGCCGAGGCTGTTTTCAATGGCTTTGTCCAGATTGGCGAACAGTGGATAGCTCTCACGCAGCGCGCCTTTGCTGCCCGGCAAAATGCGGATCCCGCCGTTAACCCACTCGCTGGCGCTGGCGCCGAGGAACTCAACGCCGTCCAGACCCACCTTCACGTCGACCCGGCTGTTCACCACAAATTTACTGTCGCCGTGCACAAGGTTGCCGTACTGCGGATCGATGGCGGCGGAGAAGGAGACCCCTTTTTCCGTCAGCTTTCGTTCCAGAACCTGACCCACCTGCACACCGTGCAGGATTAGCGGTTGACCGGCTTCGATACCATAGCTTTCCGGCGCATTCAGCTTAACCGTCAACACGCCCGGTTTTTGCAGCAGAGCTTTATCCGCCGGCGCGATGACAAAGTTTTTATTCGGCGCACCTTCACCGGGGATCAGCTCAAAGGTGCTTCCCGTCAGCAGGGAACTGATGCTGGCGTCGCTGAGGGAGAGCTTCGGATTACGCAGCTCGATGCGTGTTTTTTCCCGCAGGAGGTCCACAACGCTCGGATCCACCGTCATTTCGCCGGTAACGGAGCCGCCCGCGTTGAGGGTTAATTTTGTCAGTTGCCCGACCTCTAAACCCTGGTACATCAGCGGGGTCGAACCGGCTTTCAGGCCTTTGGCATCCGGCAGGGTCAACTTGACGATGACACCGCGCTGGCTGTGTGCCAGGTCGGCGTACAGACCAAAGGTATCCTCTGCGGCGGCAGGGCTGGAGTCAGCAGGTGAGTCGAAGGCGATAGCGCCATTCACCAGCGCCGCCAGGCTCTCAAGCTTCACTTTCGCACCGCTTAAGCTCAGGTCAGCATCGACGCCGGAGACGTTCCAGAAGCGGCTGCCTTTTTTTACCAGGTTGGTAAAACGGCGATCGATCAGTACATCAATGGTCACGCCATCTTTGTTCGGGTTAATGGCGTAGTCGTAAACGCGGCCAACCGGAATTTTGCGGAAATAGACCAGAGAACCACTGTTCAGCGAGCCCAAATCCGGCGCGCGGAGGTGGATCATCAGATCGCCGTTATTCAGCCGATATTTCGGCTGGGTATCCAGCGCAACAAAGTGATCCTGTGGCTCACCTTTGCCAGGCATCATGCCGATATAGTTACCGCCCACAAGCGCATCCAGCCCGGAAACGCCGGCCAGGGAGGCTTTAGGCGTGACCAGCCAGAACTGCGTTTCGGCGCGCAGGGCATCCTGCATGTCAGACTTAATGCTCGCCCGGACCTGGATTTTGTTCAGCCCTTTGCCGAGGGAAATATCCTGCACGGTACCCACTTCCACCCCCTGGAAGCGAACGGGGGTACGTCCGGCGACAATGCCGTCCGCAGACTGGAAATCAATCGTGATGGTACTTCCGCGATCTTCATAGCTCGTCCAGATAAGCCAGCCTGCGATCATCAGCGCGATGACAGGCAGCAACCAGAATGGCGAAATGCGGCGTTTTGTTTTAATTCTCGCTTCAGTCGGCGAAGCGGGCGTTTCCTGACTCATGTGCGTCCCAAAGTAAGCGGCTGTCCAGCCATTCCACTGCAAGAATAGTCAATATCACCGCAGAGCCGAAATAAAAAGCTGCGGGTCCCATGGTAAAAGCAAGTAACTGATCGCGATTGATGAGCGACATCATCAGCGAAATCACGAACAGATCCAACATCGACCAGCGACCAATCCAGGTCACGAATCGCAGAAGCAGGATGCGGGTGCGTAGTCCTTGTTCGCATTTAAAGTGAATGCTGATAAGTAGCGTAAACATCACCACCACTTTGGTAAAGGGCACCAGAATACTGGCGATGAACACAATGGCGGCAACCCCCACGTTACTGTGCGCCAGAGAGATAATCCCCGAAAGGATAGTATCTTCCTGTCGGGCGCCGTTCACATAAATTACGGAGATCGGCAGCATATTGGCCGGGAATAAAAATATCAGTGAGGCGATAAGCGCCGCCCAGCATTTTTGCAGGCTGTTGTTGCGCCGCAATCTTAACGGAATGTGGCAGCGAGGACACCTCCCGCGTTTATCCGGAAAACCGGTGTAATGGCACCCCAGGCAGACGCGCAGGTTTTCATCAGGCCGGGTCGCGGGACGCTGAGGGTAAAATCGCTCCCAAAGCTGTTCAACATTCAGATGAATCAGGGTCAAAATACTCAGCAGGACCAGTGAAATAAACGCAAAAAGGCCAATGCCGGGTTGTAAAAACGCATAATCCTGCACCTTAATGGAGGCCACGCCGACGCCCACCAGATAGATGTCCAGCATCACCCACTCCTTGAGCTTTTCCAGCATGAGCAGGACAGGGCGCAGGTTCATCCCCAGAATGTTGCCAAACCACAGGTAGGCAATTGCCGCGACCAGCACCAGCGGCGCGCCGACGACGCAGAACAGCACCATAGCGCCGGTGAGCGGATCGCCCTCGCGCGTCATCTGCCAGATCCCCTGCAATACGTTAGCGTCAATACGCACGCCAAGCAGGTAGAGCTTTAACAGCGGCTCGGTCCAGGCGAACGGCATCAGCAGCAGCATGGTAACCGCCATTGCCGCCAGACGCGTCAATGACCAGTCCCGGCCGTCGCGAATTTTGGCATCGCAGCAAGGGCAAAAAGCACTTTGGTGCGATTTCATCTTCGGCAACATAAAAAGCGTATCGCACTGGGGACAACGCTGATAATGTGCACGAGGCAGAGCCTGGCTTACCGTACGGACAACGATCTTTCTTGTCGGCGTAATTTGGGGTGTTTTTAGGGCCATCAGTCGCACACAGATAAGTATTGTTGAAAGTTATAATAACTCATGAACGGATTCATCTTGAGCATGAGCGCATTTAATGCTTATTTTAATAGGCTATGCGGTAATTATGTAAGATAACTAAGTGATTGAATAATGAACAAAACAGAATTCTACGCGGATCTGAATCGCGATTTTAAGGCATTAATGGCAGGGGAAACCAGTTTCTTAGCCACTCTGGCAAATACCAGTGCGTTACTGTTCGAACGCCTTTCTGACGTGAACTGGGCGGGCTTTTATCTGCTGGAAGGCGACACGCTGGTGCTGGGGCCTTTCCAGGGGAAACTCGCCTGCGTACGCATCCCGGTAGGTCGCGGCGTGTGCGGTACCGCAGTGGCGACCCGTCAGGTTCAGCGTGTCGAAGATGTACATGCGTTTGACGGCCACATTGCCTGCGATGCCAGCAGCAATTCTGAAATCGTACTGCCGCTGGTGGTTAAAAATCAGATTATTGGCGTTCTGGATATCGACAGCACGGTCTTCAGCCGCTTTACTGCCGAGGATGAGCAGGGGCTGCGCGCGTTGGCCGCAAACCTGGAAAATGTTCTGGCAGAGACCGATTATCATAAATTCTTTGCGAGCGTCGCAGGATAATCAACGGATAACGTAGCATTTACTGATAGCGTCATTATAATGTCGCCTGTTCATGCCTGCGCTTGTTGGCAACGTCCGTTGTAATCAGGAAATTTCATGGAAAATCAACCTAAGTTGAATAGCAGTAAAGAAGTTATCGCATTTCTGGCCGAGCGTTTCCCGCAGTGCTTCAGCGCTGAAGGTGAAGCGCGTCCTCTGAAAGTCGGTATCTTTCAGGATCTGGTCGCGCGCGTTGAGGGGGAGATGAACCTCAGCAAAACGCAGCTTCGTTCTGCCTTGCGCCTTTATACCTCGAGCTGGCGTTACCTGTACGGTATCAAGCCGGGTGCGACCCGTGTCGACCTTGACGGCAACCCGTGTGGTGAGCTGGACGAGCAGCACGTAGAACATGCGCGTAAGCAGCTTGAAGAAGCCAAAGCTCGCGTTCAGGCACAGCGTGCTGAACAGCAGGCCAAAAAACGCGAAGCCGCAGCGGCAAACGGTCAGGAAGACGCCCCTCGTCGCGAGCGTAAACCGCGTCCGGCACCGCGTCGTACTGAAAATAACGATCGCAAACCGCGTGCTGACAAACCAGCAGCTAAAGCCCCACGTGCGCCGCGCGAAGAGCCGCGCCACACCCCAGTTTCGGACATCAACGCCCTGAGCGTAGGTCAGTCTCTGAAGGTTAAAGCGGGTAACAATGCGATGGATGCCACCGTACTGGAAATCACCAAAGATGGCGTTCGTGTACAGCTGACTTCTGGTATGTCAATGATTGTACGCGCAGAACACTTGTTGTTCTGAAACGGAGGCCGAGCCTGGCATGAACACTTTTTTTAAGCTCACCGCGCTGGCTGGCCTGTTTGCTATAACAGGCCACGCTTTCGCTGTGGACGATATTACGCGTGTTGATCAAATTCCGGTTCTCAAGGAAGAGACTCAGCACGCGACGGTGAGTGAGCGCGTGACGTCGCGCTTTACTCGTTCGCACTATCGTCAGTTCGATCTCGATCAGGCCTTTTCGGCCAAAATCTTTGACCGTTATCTGAACTTGCTGGATTACAGCCATAACGTACTGCTGGCCAGCGATGTCGAACAGTTCGCTAAACGCAAATCCGAAGTGGGTGATGAGCTGCGCTCCGGAAAGCTGGATCTTTTCTACGATCTGTACAACTTATCGCAAAAGCGCCGTTTTGAGCGTTATCAATACGCGCTGAAAGTGCTGGAACGTCCGATGGACTTCACCGGCAACGACACCTTTAATCTGGACCGCAGCAAAGCGCCATGGCCGAAAGATGAGGCTGAACTGAATGCGCTGTGGGACGGAAAAGTCAAATATGACGAACTGAGCCTCAAGCTCACAGGCAAAGACGAGAAAGAGATCCGTGAGACGTTAAACCGTCGCTACAAATTCGCAATTCGTCGTCTGGCGCAGACCAACAGTGAAGATGTTTTCTCGCTGGCGATGACCGCGTTTGCGCACGAAATTGATCCGCACACTAATTATCTCTCTCCACGTAACACCGAACAGTTCAATACCGAAATGAGCCTGTCTCTGGAAGGTATCGGTGCTGTGCTTCAGATGGATGATGACTACACCGTTATCAACTCCATGGTGGCCGGTGGCCCTGCGTCGAAAAGCAAAGCGATCAGCGTAGGCGACCGTATTGTCGGTGTAGGTCAAACCGGAAAGAGCATGGTGGACGTGATTGGCTGGCGACTTGATGACGTAGTTGCGTTGATCAAAGGGCCGAAGGGCAGCAAAGTTCGCCTGGAGATCCTGCCAGCCGGAAAGGGGACCAAAACCCGTATCGTTACTCTGACCCGTGAGCGTATCCGTCTGGAAGATCGCGCGGTGAAAATGTCGGTGAAAACCGTGGGTAAAGAGAAGGTTGGCGTTCTGGATATCCCTGGCTTCTACGTTGGCCTGACCGATGATGTAAAAGTGCAGCTCCAGAAGCTTGAAAAGCAGAATGTCAGCAGCGTGATCATCGACCTGCGCAGCAACGGCGGCGGGGCATTGACCGAGGCCGTCTCGCTCTCAGGGCTGTTTATCCCGTCTGGCCCGGTGGTTCAGGTGCGCGATAACAACGGTAAAGTGCGTGAAGATGCCGATACCGATGGCGTGGTCTACTATAAGGGTCCGCTGGTGGTGCTGGTCGATCGCTTCAGCGCCTCTGCATCGGAAATCTTCGCTGCTGCCATGCAGGATTACGGCCGGGCGTTAATCGTCGGCGAACCGACGTTTGGCAAGGGCACCGTTCAGCAGTACCGCTCTCTGAACCGTATTTACGACCAGATGCTGCGTCCTGAATGGCCGGCGCTGGGCTCAGTACAGTACACCATTCAGAAGTTTTACCGTGTTAACGGCGGCAGTACGCAGCGCAAAGGCGTGACGCCGGACATCATGATGCCGACAGGTACCGAAGAGACGGAAACGGGCGAGAAGTTTGAAGATAACGCGCTGCCGTGGGATAGCATTGATGCCGCGACATTCGTGAAATCGGGTGATATGAAACAGTTCGGTCCGGAACTGCTGAAAAATCACAACGACCGCATCGGGAAGGATCCGGAATTCCAGTACATCATGAAGGACATCGCGCGTTTCAACGCTCTGAAAGCGAAACGGAACATTGTCTCTCTGAACTACGCCCAGCGTGAGAAAGAGAACAATGAAGATGACGCGACACGTCTGGCGCGTATCAACGATCGCTTCAAACGTGAAGGCAAGCCTCTGCTCAAAAAACTGGACGATCTGCCTAAGGATTACCAGGAGCCCGATCCGTATCTGGACGAGACGGTGCATATCGCGCTTGATCTCGCGAAGCTGGAAAAAGAGAAACCTGCCGTACAACCTGCTCCGACAAAATAATCCCCCAACAGGCACAAGAAATTGTGCCTGTTTCTTTTTGTTCCTCATCCTTCCGTCAGGCAGATTTCCAATTGTGTAAAGTTGTGTCTTTCTGGTGACTTACGCCGTCTGGATGCTTGAAAATAGCCGCAATACCCATACGATGTGGGTAATCGCATAGTGCGTTTTGTTAAACTGAGGTTAAAAGAATATTATGATGCGAATCGCGCTCTTCCTGCTCACCAACCTGGCGGTGATGGTGGTATTCGGGCTGGTGCTAAGCCTGACGGGAATTCAGTCGAGCAGCGTTCAGGGTCTGTTGATTATGGCGCTGCTGTTTGGTTTCGGTGGCTCTTTCATTTCACTGCTGATGTCGAAGTGGATGGCACTGAAATCCGTGGGCGGTGAAGTTATTGAGCAGCCGCGTAACGATATGGAACAGTGGTTGATGAGCACGGTTGCTCAGCAGTCAAAGCAGGCGGGCATAGCCATGCCGCAGGTGGCGATCTACCACGCGCCAGATATCAACGCGTTTGCTACCGGTGCGCGTCGTGACGCGTCCCTGGTGGCCGTCAGTACCGGTCTGCTGCAAAACATGAGCCGTGACGAAGCGGAAGCGGTTATTGCTCACGAGATCAGCCACATCGCTAACGGCGATATGGTCACCATGACCTTGATCCAGGGCGTGGTGAACACCTTCGTTATCTTTATTTCCCGTATTCTGGCGCAGATTGCTGCCGGATTTATGGGTGGCAACCGTGATGAGGGTGAAGAGAGCAACGGTAACCCGCTGATCTATTTTGCTGTTTCAATGGTGCTGGAGCTGGTGTTCGGTATCCTGGCAAGCATCATTACCATGTGGTTCTCCCGTCATCGTGAGTTCCACGCGGATGCCGGTTCTGCGAAACTGGTGGGTCGTGAGAAGATGATTGCTGCGCTGCAACGTCTGAAAACCAGCTACGAGCCGCAGGAAGCAAACAGCATGATGGCCTTCTGCATCAATGGTAAATCAAAGTCGCTGAGCGAGCTGTTTATGTCACACCCGCCGCTGGATAAACGTATTGAAGCGCTGCGAAGCGGCGAATACCTGAAGTAATACCCGCCGGATGAAAAAAAACCGGGCAGGAGACAATCTCCGCCCGGTTTTTTTATGCCTGCGCCTTTGGCTGGGTCACACGAAGGCCGCTAATGATAGCCGCGAGGGTCGCCAGTGTCCCTGCGGTAATCAGCGCAACGTGTGTCGCATTTTGCCCGGCAAGGTTAAACATCAACGCCACCATTGCGGCCCCGGTGCTTTGCCCTAACAGTCTTGCCGTACCCAGCATCCCGCTGGCACCACCGCTGCGATGACGTGGGGCAGAGGTGATAATTGTGTGGTTGTTAGGTGACTGGAACAGACCGAAACCTGCCCCGCAAAGGATCATGCGCCAGATAATATCCAGATCCCCCGGCGAGGAGGGCAGGAGCGACAGCGCAAACAGTCCTGCTGCCATGACGATCAGCCCGATAGCCCCCAGCAGTCCGGCATGAACGCGCTCAATAAGGTACCCGGCCAGCGGGGCCATCACCATGGTTGCCAAAGGCCAGGGCGTGAGCAGCAAGCCTGTTTCCACTTCCGAACGGCCAAGCACGCTCTGCAAAAAGAATGGCAGCGCAACCAGCGCCAGCATCTGGGCGCAGAACGAGCAAATGGAGGTACAAATTGATAGCGAAAACAGCGGAATACGCAGCAAATCGACCGGCAGTAACGGCACGGGCAGCGCCAGCTGGCGTCGTACAAAGAAAAAGCCGATGATAAGCAGGGCAACGATTTCTGCGGCAATGAGCGACAAAGACTGTCCCTGCGCAAATCCGCTCAGCGCAGTAATCAGCAGGCCAAAGGTCAGCGCGTTCATCACAGCGCTGGGCAGGTCAAAACGTGGCATGGTGTTTTTCGGACCATTTTCCGGAAGATAGCGCAGGGCGAAGAAGATCGCCACAATGCCCAGCGGCACGTTAATGGCAAACAGCCACTGCCACGAGGCAACGGACAGAATGGCGGCGGCAATCGTCGGCCCGGCGGCGGACGACACGGCCACAATAAAGGAGTTAATGCCCATGCCGCGCCCCAGATGGCGATGAGGATAGATTAGCCGTATCAGGGCCGTGTTCACGCTCATTAGCGCCGCACCGCCAAAACCCTGTGCGATACGCGCAAGCGTAAGGGTGTGCAGTGAATCGGAAAGGGCACAGAAGAGCGAGGTGAGAGTAAAGACCACCAGCCCGCACTGATAAACCCGGCGATAACCAAACATATCGCCCAGGAAAGAGAGTGACAAAAGGGAAATCACAATCGCTATCTGGTACGCGTTCACAATCCAGATGGAGCTTGCCGGAGAAGCATTAAGGTCTCTGGCAATGGTAGGAAGAGCCACATTGGCAATCGCACCGTCAAGGACAGCCATCGAAATGCCGATGACAATAGTGGCAATTGCCCCGTACCGCTGTGGTAAGGGCAGGCCATCAGAAACGTTTTTTTGCATGGGAAAAGAATGACTCAGTGTGAAATTATTTTCAGAGTAACTATTTTAGCATCGTTATTTCGGTTTTATGTCGCAGATTTGTAACGAAGTAAACCCAGATAGATTGCAGCGCGCATCACACGAATTTATAATAAAAACCGGTTCTGATTTTTATAAAACACTCTCCATGAGGTGATAAATGGCAATCGCAGATTTGGATAAGCAGCCAGATTCTGTTTCTTCCGTGCTGAAGGTGTTTGGCATCTTGCAGGCGCTCGGAGAAGAGCGTGAAATTGGTATTACAGAGTTGTCGCAGCGTGTGATGATGTCGAAAAGCACCGTTTATCGCTTTTTGCAGACGATGAAATCATTGGGTTATGTCGCGCAGGAAGGAGAATCAGAAAAATATTCTCTGACCCTGAAACTGTTTGAATTGGGCGCCCGCGCCTTGCAGAACGTGGATCTGATCCGCAGCGCTGACATTCAGATGCGTGAACTTTCGCGGTTGACGAAAGAGACCATTCACCTCGGCGCACTGGATGAAGACAGCATCGTTTACATCCACAAAATTGACTCCATGTACAACCTGCGCATGTATTCACGCATCGGTCGTCGTAACCCGCTGTACAGTACCGCAATTGGTAAAGTCCTGCTGGCCTGGCGCGATCGTGAAGAGGTTAAGCAAATCCTTGACGGTGTGGAATACAAACGCAGCACCGATCGCACGATTACCAGTACGGATGAACTACTGAGCGTGCTGGATAAAGTGCGTGAGCAGGGTTATGGGGAAGATAACGAAGAGCAGGAAGAAGGGTTGCGCTGCATCGGTGTGCCGGTGTTTGACCGCTTCGGCGTTGTCATTGCGGGACTGAGCATCTCTTTCCCAACGCTGCGTTTCTCCGAAGAGCGTCTTCATGAGTATGTGGCAATTCTGCATACCGCAGCGCGCAAAATTTCAGAGCAGATGGGCTATAACGAATACCCGTTCTGATCAATGCCTCCAATAAAAACGCCGCACTCTTGCGGCGTTTTTGTAAGCGAAATTTAGCTCTGATTAGCCGTTATCCACCACAACAGATGATTTACGCAGCACAGGACAGTTGGTTAACCCGATGATCCCGCTGTCGGAATGGATGTACTGAGCCGTGCTTACCCCCTGGGCGGTGAGATATTTACACTGAATACCCAAACCCGCGGCATTCTCTTTGCTTCCCATTAATACGCCATACCCACTTAACAGCAGGCCGATCCACACAAGTGCCAGTACAATTATCGTACGAACGAGTAAACGCATCGATGCCTCTTTTTTCTTTGTTGTCATGGAGTAAGCGTAACGGGTTTACGCAGTGAAACAAGTGCACGATTCCGAAAAGCGTCTGTTGAAGGTACAGTTAGCCCCTGTTTAAGATAGCCGTGATAACCTGGCTACATCAGGTCATAAGACGGAGTGTGGAGTGAAAAAAATACGCTGGGTAATTCTGATTATAGTGCTGATAGCATGCGTGGTGCTGTGGACGCAGACTATCAATGTGATGTGCGATCAGGATGTACAGTTCTTTAGCGGCATTTGTTCAATCAATAAGTTTATCCCCTGGTAGTGGCTATTTTTGCACTGAGCGATGTCCTTACGTGGCTGCAGTGGTAAAATGACTGTTTTTACTGAGGTGGTGAAATGGGTGAGTTAATGAATTCGGGGCTGCTGAGCATTGCATCCCTGGTAATGTCTTTAGTGGTGCTGGTCGTTGGACTGGTGCTGTGGTTCTTCGTTAATCGCGCCAGCTCCCGCACAAACGAGCAGATTGAGCTGCTGGAAGCATTGCTCGATCAGCAGAAACGGCAGACTGCGTTGCTGCGTCGTCTGTGCGAAGCCAACGAGCCGGAGGAGAAAGCGGTGCCGAAGGAAGCTGATGCTCAAAAACAAGACGAGGAAGAGTTCATTCGCCTGGTGGCCGAACGATAGTCTGCCCGGAACGGGGAGGTGGCCTGACGTACGGCGTAAATCTCCTCCCTTATCAAATGTAACCCATAACATCCCAACATATAATTAAGCAGCAGTTAACTACTGTTTCAGTATACTGAAAACTGGCGAATATTTATCCTTATACAAGTCGTACCGTTTCGTTGAATAAATTGTGAGCTTTAACTTTCCTGAAGTGTTTTATTTTTATCGAAACGTTTTGCTTGCCTTGTTTTGAGGCAGAGTCATAAAAATTTCATTATTTTGGTGCAGAATAACGCTTATTAAATGGTGGATTTTAATACAGTTAGCAAAATGTATTTAACATCGTTTATTCACTGTCACACTCTGGTGCATTGCGATGTTTTCAGCATAACTTTTCACAAAATGTTCTAACTCAGTCATTCCTTTAAAGAAATTCAGGGATTGGGATGGACGCTTTGAAATGATTGAGCTATGTTTAAAAAGTCTTTGATTACAGGGCGCGTCAGCGCACCCTGTGGGCGGTGAGGTCAGGTGGCGCTTCATTTGACAATTCGCATAACTGTGCAGATTGTTATGGAGTAACGCCTGAATTTGTGCGGCGGATCGAGACACGTTTAAAAATGGCTTGCCATATTAAACGTTGTGTGTGATAACACGTTTTGGGTCAAACGAGGTACAGTTCTGTTTATGTGTGGCATTTTCAGTAAAGAAGTCCTGAGTAAACACGTTGTCGTTGAATACCGCTTCTCTGCCGAACCTTATATTAGTGCCTCAAGCAGTAATGTCTCAGTTTTATCTATGTTAAAGCCTGCGGGCTAAGAAAACACTCTAAGGAATTTTGCAAATGGCAAAGATTAAAGGTCAAGTTAAGTGGTTCAACGAGTCTAAAGGTTTTGGTTTCATTACTCCTGCTGACGGCAGCAAAGACGTGTTCGTACACTTCTCTGCAATCCAGGGTAACGGCTTCAAAACTCTGGCTGAAGGCCAGAACGTTGAGTTCGAAATTCAGGACGGCCAGAAAGGCCCAGCTGCGGTTAACGTAACTGCTATCTGATCGAATCACTGCTGACTGAAGCGCTTAGCGCTTCGATCTCAGACATAAGCCTCGCCGATGCGGGGCTTTTTTATTCACTTATTTTTCAAAATGTTACGTATTCCTCCTCTGTTATTATCTTGTTGCAAATCCGCGAGATTATTAGCATTGTTTTCCCGCCTTATTATCCCTTTTTCCCGTTAAATCAGGGCGTTGATTAACAGCCCTGGGGTTAAAGTGAAAAAAAAGACAATAACGGCCAACGGAAACTTTACACCGGCACGTTTTGCACTTCTGTGTCTCGCCATCTTTTGTAGCCTTGCTTTTCTGTTAGGCCGCGTGGCATGGCTACAAATTATCAAACCGGATAATCTGGTGAAGCAGGAGGATATGCGTTCCCTGCGCGAAGTGGCGATAGACGCCCCGCGTGGGATGATTGTTGACCGTGAAGGGCGTCCCCTTGCGGTAAGCGTACCTGTCCAGGCCGTCTGGGCCGATCCCAAAACTGTGCTTGATAAAGGGGGGATCGGCTTTGATTCGCGCTGGCAGGCCCTGGCAAATGCTTTACACCTTTCTCTGAGCACGCTCGCATCGCGAATAAACAGCAATCCGCACGGGCGATTCATTTATCTAGCTCGTCAGGTTGATCCCTCCCAGGCAAAGTGGATTGATAAGCTGCGTCTTCCCGGTATCAACCTACGCGATGAGTCCCGTCGCTTTTATCCTGCCGGACACGTGGCGGCAAACCTGATTGGCTTCACTAATATTGATGGTCAGGGTATTGAGGGCGTCGAGAAAAGCTTTAACACGCAGCTCACCGGGAAGGCAGGCGTGCGGCTGGTCAGGAAAGATCGCTACGGGCATGTGGTTGAGAACCTCACGGAGGTGGCGCCCGTACCGGCACATAATATCCAGCTTAGTATCGATGAACGCCTGCAAACTATCACCGAAGACGCGCTGGACAATGCCGTGGCGTGGAATAAAGCCGAGTCAGGCGCGTCGGTGCTGATTAATATCCAGACGGGCGAAATTCTGGCGATGGCGAGCTTCCCTGACTTCAACCCCAACAATCGGGAAGGGGCAACACTGGATGACTTTCGTAATCGCGCGATCAGCGACACCTTTGAACCGGGTTCGACCGTTAAGCCTCTGGTGCTGATGACGGCGCTACAGCAGGGGCTGGTGCAGCCTGACAGCGTGATAGACACGCATCCCTACACCATTGATGGTCATCGTATTCGCGATGTGGGTTACTACCCCGAGCTGACCATGACCGGGATCCTGCAAAAATCCAGCGACACGGGCGTATCCCGTCTTTCTCTCGCGATGCCCGTGCAACGGTTACTTGATACCTATAAAAACTTTGGTTTTGGCGAGAGTACCGGGCTTGGCTTAACGGGAGAAAGCTCAGGTTTACTGCCGCAGCGAAAATTCTGGAGTCAGTTAGACAGGGCGACCTTTGCCTTTGGGTATGGCCTGATGGTTACCCCCCTTCAACTGGCGCATGTGTATGCCACCATCGGTAGCTATGGCATTGAACGGCCTCTGTCCATCACCCGTATCGATCCCCCCGTGATTGGCAAACGGGTGATGCCCGGGGAGATTGTTCACGAGGTGGAACACATGATGGAGAGCGTCGCGTTACCCGGCGGTGGCGGGATCAAAGCGGCGGTGCGTAACTATCGTGTGGCGATTAAAACCGGGACGGCCAAAAAAATCGATGAACACGGTAAGTATGTGGATAAATACGTCGCCTACACAGCAGGCGTTGCGCCCGCCAGCGATCCCCGTTTTGCACTGGTGGTGGTGATCAACGATCCGAAAAACGGAGCCTACTACGGCGGGGCCGTTTCCGCGCCCGTGTTCAGCGAAATTATGGGTAACGTCTTGCGCCTGGAAAACGTGAAGCCAGACGGGCTGCCGGCAGATTCTGACCATCTGATCGTGATGCGTCACCCAGCCGTTTATAACCCTGGCGAATAGCGGTACACTTCGCCTTTTGGTTTTCGCCCTGGAGCTGTCATGTCTTTCAGTTGTCCCCTTTGCCACGCGCCGCTGACGCGCGCGGAGAAAACGTTTATCTGTCCACTGGGACATCAGTTTGACCGGGCTAAAGAGGGCTATGTCAATCTTCTGCCGGTACAGCACAAGCGCTCCCGGGATCCGGGTGACAGCGCGGAGATGATGCAGGCGCGCCGGGCGTTTCTTGACGCCGGACACTATCAACCGCTCAGGGATGCCGTTGTCGACTTACTCCGTCAATATCTGACAGAAGGCGCATCCGCCATGCTGGATATCGGCTGCGGTGAGGGCTACTACACCGCCACGTTTGCTGACGTCGCGGCTGGGAAGGGCGCCGAAACTTACGGGCTGGACGTGTCGAAAGTGGCTATCCGTGCAGCAGCAAAACGCTACTCAGCGGTAACGTTCTGCGTGGCCTCCAGCCACCGCCTGCCGTTTGAGGAAGCGAGTATGGACGCCGTAGTGCGTATCTATGCCCCGTGCAAGGCAGAGGAGCTGGCGCGCGTCGTTAAGCCCGGCGGGTGGGTTATCACCGTTACGCCGGGACCGCGTCATCTGCTGGAGCTAAAAGGGCTGATCTATGATGAAGTTCACCTGCATGCGCCGCACTCTGAACAGCTGGCGGGCTTCGCGTTAAAGCAGGCGCAGTCAGTGGCGTATGAGATGACGTTGCAGGGAAGTGAAGCGGTGGCGTTACTGCAAATGACGCCGTTTGCGTGGCGGGCAAAACCAGAGGTGTGGGAAACGCTGGCAGCACAGACAGAATTTCGCTGCCAGACGGATTTCAGCATCCATTGCTGGCAGCGCGAAGATTAACCCGCGAAGTGTGCCCAGAGTATTTGGGCACCAATCCCGATCAACACGATACCGCCCAGAATTTCGGCGCGTTTGCCTAACAGCGGGCCAATGAACCGCCCCACCATCATCCCCAGCGTTGACATAATCAGCGTGGCGCAGCCAATCGCCAGCGCGGTGGCGATAATATTGACCTGCAAAAACGCCAGACCGACACCGACGGCCATTGCGTCCAGGCTGGTTGCGATAGCGGTTGTCACCAGAAGCCAGAAGCCGTGGCGTTGCAGCGGCGCATCATCTTCATCGCTGTTGCCACGAAAACCTTCAATTACCATGCGTCCGCCGAGGAACACCAGCAGCACGAAGGCGATCCAGTGGTTCCACTCCAGCACAAACTGGCTGGCGAGCATCCCCAGACCCCAGCCAATAAGCGGCGTCAGCGTTTCGATTGCGCCAAAGATGAGACCGGTGCGCAGGGCTTCGGAAAATTTAGGTTTATGGAGGGTGGCACCTTTACCGATAGAGGCGGCAAATGCGTCCATGGACATGCCAAAAGCCAGAAGGATCGTAGCGGAGATATTCATAAGTGCGTCCAGACCGGGGATATCCATATGACACATCACTGCCCCCAGTAAACAGCAGTTGATGTATCTATGGTCTCGCCTGATCGCTTTTGGCACAGTAAGTGTGCTGAAAACGATCCGTACGCGCCACGTTTTGCAACGAGTATGTTGACACGTACATTTCCCGCAGGCAGGAAATCGGCTACTCCCCAACGACGGGCGCAACCTTAACATATTTTGAGAATATAAAACAACAACGAAGGTGGCTTTATATAGCCACTATATTGATAACGATTTTCATTTAGGTTTATGCGTAAAAGTATCGTTAATAAATATAAGTTAATTCGCAGGGGAGATATAGCATCGGCTATATTTCTGGTTTGAGAATAATACAATGCATAGCCGATGCTATAAAATTAATTCATTGAGTTTTAAGGAGTAATTTGTAGATTTTTTCCAGGTCGTCAATATTTTTGACCCGAATGAGCAGGCGGCGTTGTTCTAATTGCATCACCAGAACTCCGTCTTCGGATAAATTCATCTCTTTAATGCGGTTATATTCTATCCAGACATTGGCGAAGAAGAATCCGTGTTTTTTAAAAATGAGTTTTGGCGAGCGGATCCAGAACAGGTAAATCGCCATTAATGCCAGCGCACATAATAACCATGTGGTTAATATTGCGCCGTGGCTGGTCACATTATTGTAAATCAGGATGACTACCAGACCGGCGAAGATAAACGCATCAATGCGCCCACGGCGTAAGAGGGGAAGGGTCAGCAGCGTCTCGCCGTGGCGGCGAGGCATAATGAACTCGTCATAGATCGCGTAAGCCAGAAGGGCAACAATAAATAAAACCAGTACGGTGTCCGTGACAGTCATTCATCCTCCAGATAAAAAGACCGGGGGCAAGCCCCCGGTCGGTAACGCATTTTATTACAAACCCAGCAGGCCGACGGCGTAGCCCGCGATACCGATGACGAAGAAGCCAACGATGATCCACAGCGGGTTCACTTTCTTACGCAGCAGCCACATACAGGCGAAGGTTAACAGCAGCGGTACCAGGCCAGGCATCAGCTGGTCCAGAATGGTCTGCACGGTGGTGACGCGCGTCTGACCATCCTGACCGGTGATCGTCGATACCACCAGCGGGATGTTCACGTGCGTCCACTTGTTAACCAAAGCCCCCATTACAAACAGGCCGAGGATTGACGCCCCCTCAGTCAGTTTTTGCAGGAAGCCGCCGCCCATATCCTTAACGATATCCACCCCTTTACGGTAACCGTATGCCACGCCGTAGTAGCGGGTCAGCAGACGCACCGCGTTGAACAGGATAAAGAACAGCAGGGGACCAAGCAGACTGCCGCTCATGGCGATCCCGGCGCCCAGTGCCGCAAAGACCGGACGCACGGTACCCCAGAAGATCGGGTCGCCCACGCCTGCCAGCGGCCCCATCAGACCGACTTTAATACCGTTGATAGCACCATCGTCGATTTCAGCCCCGTTTGCACGCTGCTCTTCCATCGCCAGCGTTACGCCCAGAACAGGCGCCGCTACGTAAGGGTGGGTGTTGAAGAATTCCAGGTGACGCTTAATTGCCTGACGGCGTGCTTCGTTGTTTTCCGGATACAGGCGTTTGATTGCCGGCACCATGGAGAAGCAGAAGCCGAGCGCCTGCATACGTTCGAAGTTCCATGAACCCTGAAACAGGTTAGAACGGATGAACACGCCACGAATATCACCCGGAGTGAGTTTTTTCTCAGTGGTAGTTTTTGTCATATCAACCATTTCGCTCACCTGTTAGTCCAGTTCGTTATCGAGATCGTTGTTACCAGCAGCCTGCGCAGGGGCACCCGCGACACGGTTGTATTTCGGGCTGAGCTGGATATAAAGAATCGCCATCACCGCACCAATCACACCCAGCGCAACCAGGTTGAAGTTGGTGAATGCAGCGGTAACGAAGCCAAGGTAGAAGAACGGCATCAGATAGCCTGCGCGCATCATGTTGATGACCATCGCGTAACCTACGACCACAATCATACCGCCCGCGATATTCAGACCGCCGGTGACCACTTCTGGTATGGCGTTCAGCATACTTTGAACTTCACTGGTCCCAACGGAAATCGCCACGATAACGGCCGGAATAGCGATACGCATCGCCTGCAGGAACAGGGACGAGACGTGGATCCAGGAGAGCGCTGTCAGGTTGCCGTTATCGGCCGCCTTATCCGCCGCGTGCTGGAAGGCAACGGTGATGGTACGAACAATGATGGTCAGCACCTGGCCTGCCGCGGCCAGTGGAATGGCCAGCGCGATACCGGCACCGATACTCTGATGACCGGCGATAACCAGAACGGTCGAAATAATGGACGCCAGCGCGGCATCTGGCGCAACTGCCGCACCGATGTTCATCCAGCCGAGGGCGATCATTTCCAGGGTACCACCGATGATGATACCGGTTTTCATGTCACCGAGAACGGCGCCAATCAACGTACAGGCCACCAGAGGGCGGTGGAACTGAAATTCATCAAGTACGGACTCCATACCCGCAATACACGCGACGATGAACACCAGCACAATCTGAAGAGTAGTAATCTCCATTGCACTTCTCCTATTACATAAGCTCTATATGAAAAACCGGCCCGGGCTTATTTCCCCACTTTGCCGATCAAATCCATCATTTTCAGTTTCTGATCCGTGGAAACCTTACGGGCTTCCAGCTCGATACCGCGTGCATTCAGCTTGTTGAAGGCCTCGATATCTTTCGCATCCACTGAAATCGCGTTGTTGACCTGCGTTTTGCCCTGACGGAAAGCCATACCGCCAATGTTAACGGAGGTGATTTTCACGCCGCCTTCAACAATGCGTTCAACGTCTGTCGGGTTGGTGAACAGAAGCATCACGCGTTCGCCCGCATATTTCGGGTTGTTGTAAACGCGGATCATTTTGGCGACATCCACGACGTGCGCGGTGACGCCCGGCGGTGCAACCTGGGTAAGAAGGGTTTTACGGACAGTGTCGGCGGCCACTTCGTCACTGACCACGATGATGCGTTGTACGTTGGTCTCTTTGGTCCAGCGCGTCGCCACCTGGCCGTGGATCAGACGGTCATCAATACGCGCAAGGCCGATAACCATGTAATCGTTCGGACCCATTGGCTTCGCCGGTGCCGCGGCTTTTGGTGCAGCAGGGGCAGGGGCAGGTTTTTCAACCGGCTGTGCTTTCAGCGCCTTCACGCCTTCGCGACCGGTTTCCACCGCCAGCGCCACCAGCTCGTCAAAGCCTGGGTTGTCGTCACGCGCCATGAAGGTTTCCACCAACATTGGGATATTTACCCCGGCGACGACTTCATAATGCTCTTTATCGACGACAATGCGGCTGGCAGCGTTGAACGGGCTGCCGCCCCATGTATCCACGAGAAACAGCACGCCTTTGCTGGTATCCAGCTTCTCAAGCTGAGCAGTGTACTTTTCAATCAGCGTCTCGGCGTTTTCACCGGGAACGAAATCGATCCAGCCGACGTTTTCCTGCTCGCCCAACAGCATTTCTGCCGTTTTGAGTAACTGCTCCGCAGCCCAACCATGTGTGCCTATGACAATAGCAATGGTCACTTGCTACCTCCTATTATTATCATTTATACGTCTGCCAGGCAGGCGTACTGAGAATCGTATTGGCGAACCGAATCGATTCAGATAAGGGTTAGAGTTCTAAAAAACCAAGACTTCCGCGAATTATTTTAGATAGTGAAAAAATAATTTATGTGATGAAGATCCGTAATTTAGCTACGCCTTACAGATTTTTCTGTAAGATAAACCACGTGTGTTACAGAAGTTTGCAAAGGAACGTAAATCTTTGCTAAAAACCCATTGTCTCTGATATGTTTAGCGTCCGTTTAATTATTCAGGAGTATAGGGCTACAGCCCACTATATGGACCGTCACCGACGTCAGTCATCTTCCAGGCCATTCCGCGCCTTATTCACCGGCGACCTTCGCCACGCATCGACCCCCATTCCCTTTGAAATGCCCGAAATTAGCGGGGCACCGTTTTGTCATTCCTTTAGCAGGAGCGTGTCATGGAATTCTTAATGGACCCGTCAATCTGGGTAGGCTTGCTTACGCTGGTCGTGCTGGAGATCGTTCTCGGTATTGATAACCTGGTGTTTATTGCCATCCTTGCGGATAAGCTGCCGCCGAAACAGCGTGATAAAGCCCGTCTGATCGGCCTCTCGCTGGCGCTGATCATGCGACTGGGCCTGCTGTCCGTGATCTCGTGGATGGTTACGCTGACTAAGCCTCTGTTCACCGTCATGGATTTCACCTTCTCCGGCCGCGATTTAATCATGCTGGTGGGAGGGCTTTTCCTGCTGTTCAAAGCTACAACAGAACTGCATGAACGGCTGGAGAACCGGCAGCATGATGATGGCCACGGTAAGGGGTATGCCAGCTTCTGGGTGGTGGTCCTGCAGATTGTGGTGCTTGATGCGGTCTTCTCACTGGATGCGGTGATTACAGCGGTTGGCATGGTGAACCATCTGCCGGTGATGATGGCGGCTGTTGTGATTGCGATGGCGGTAATGCTGCTGGCGTCGAAACCGCTGACGCGTTTCGTCAACCAACATCCGACGGTCGTCGTGCTGTGTCTGAGTTTCCTGTTGATGATTGGTCTGAGCCTGGTGGCAGAAGGTTTTGGTTTCCATATACCGAAAGGCTACCTGTACGCCGCGATTGGCTTCTCGATTCTGATCGAGCTGTTTAACCAGATTGCGCGCCGTAACTTCATTAAGCAGCAGTCGAATCAGCCGCTGCGCGCGCGTACCGCCGATGCGATCCTGCGCCTGATGGGCGGGCGTCGTCAGGTGAACGTGCAGGCGGATAACGAGAACCGTAACCCGGTTCCGGTGCCGGAAGGCGCGTTTGTGGAAGAAGAACGCTACATGATCAACGGCGTGCTTTCGCTGGCCTCCCGCTCCCTGCGCGGCATTATGACGCCGCGCGGTGAAATCAGCTGGGTGGACGCCAACCTGAGCGTCGACGAAATTCGCCAGCAGCTGCTCTCCTCGCCGCACAGCCTGTTCCCGGTCTGTCGGGGCGAGCTGGATGAGATCATCGGTGTGGTGCGCGCGAAAGAGATGCTCGTGGCGCTGGAAGAGGGCGTCAACGTCGAGGCCGTAGCGGCCGCGTCGCCTGCCATCGTGGTGCCGGAGACGCTGGATCCGATTAACCTGCTGGGCGTGTTGCGTCGTGCTCGCGGGAGCTTTGTTATCGTCACCAACGAATTTGGTGTGGTACAAGGTCTGGTAACGCCGCTGGACGTGCTGGAAGCCATTGCCGGTGAATTCCCTGATGCGGATGAAACGCCAGAAATCGTTGCCGACGGTGACGGCTGGCTGGTGAAAGGCACCACCGACCTGCATGCGCTCTCGCACACGCTGGGCGTCGAAAACGTGGTCAATGACGATGAAGACATCGCCACGGTAGCGGGGCTGGTGATTGCCGTTAACGGGCAGATCCCGCGTATCGGTGATGTGCTTGAGCTGCCGCCGCTGCAAATTACCATCGTTGAAGCCAACGACTATCGCGTTGATATGGTTCGTATTGTTAAAGAGCACTCTGTACACGACGAAGAAGAGTAACGCTATCTAGCGTAACGGCAATAAAGGCACGATGTGTCCGTTGTGACGGGCTGGCGGAGGGTTACTTTCCGCCAGCCATTTCGGAAACTCCCGCAGCGGCATCGGCCGCGCATACAAGTACCCCTGCAAAATATGTACGCTGTGGCGGCGCAAATAGCGTGACTGCTCCTCGGTTTCAACCCCTTCTGCAACCAGTTCAATATTCAACCGCTGGCCCAGCGCAATAATAATATCCGTTACCGTTGAGTTCACGGCGTCGGTGCCGATCGCGGTGGTGAAGGATTTATCAATTTTCAGCACGTCCGGGTGAAGTTTTTCAAGCCACGAAAGAGAACTATTGCCCGTACCAAAATCATCAATCGCAAGCTTCACCCCTTTGCGATGCAGCTCCCGCACGATGCGGTAATCCACATCCAGCAACGCATCGCGCTCGGTTAACTCTACAATCAACTTTTGAACAGGGTTCGCCTTAAACCAGATGCGGTTAAGATCCCGGATCAGCGCAGCGCGGCGAAAATGGCTGGCGGCCACGTTGATGCCAATATGGAAATCCCGTGAGGCCGGGAAAAAGCCTATCTGCCGCACCGTTTCGCTGATGACGTAGCGGGTAAGCGGAACAATCAGGCTATGTTCTTCAGCCAGGGGGATAAAGACATCGGGAGAAATCCAGCCCTGACGCGGGTTGTTCCAGCGCAGGAGGATCTCGACGCCAACGCATTCCCGGGTGCGGGCGTTTACCAGCGGCTGGCAGAAGAGTTCAAACTCCCGGGCAGCAATCCCCATATTAATTTCCCAGGTGAAACTTATGCGTCGCGCCGTGGCAAGCCAGGCGATATAGCCCATCAGTAAACTGAGCATCAACGCCAGCGGTAGCTGGGTGGGCAGATTTTTCAATGCCATTTGGCCTGCCCCCGGGCCGCTGACCGTGACGCTGAAAGGGTAGTGCTGTGAAGACTGTTCCAGCAGGGAGGCGTGTTCATCGAAGGTAGGCGTATTCGTCACCTGCTGCCCGTCGCGGAGAAAATTATCGCCTACTCTCAGGACCACGTCGGTGATTTGTGGCCGCTGTGGCTCCAGAATCATTTTGGTGATGAGATCGATATTCACTACCTCCATCAACCCGTCACTGCCGTCGCCCGCAAGGGGTGACCACTGAATCAGTACCGGACTGCCCTTTAACAGCCACCGATCGGTCAACAAGATCAGCCTGGGTTCACTGGACGGAAGCATCGGCTCAATGTCACTGACGGGCATATTTCGGCTGCCAAATACGCTCGAGCAATACAGTATTCCGTCTTTGACGAGGGCGATGGAGCGCACGGTCTGGAGGATCGCCGCCTGTTTTCGCAGTATCGGATTCGCTTCAGCGCAGGGCATATCAACCAGAAAACGTAGAGTTTCACGCTGGGTTTCTAACGCAAGAAGCACCTTATCAAGCGCACGCACTGTGTGGTGAGTAAAGTCGTGGATCCGATCCTGATTAATGTTGCGCTGTGAAATAAAGCGAATGCCCAGCGTCAGGACGAGCGTAACGAGCGCAACCGTAACACAGACGATAACGCGTTTTCGGCGATAGTCTTTAATGATCGTTTGTGCAGTTTGCATGAACGGTCGCCTGATAAGCACCGGCCGGAAAAGCCAGACGCAACAGTGACAGTGTAGTGGGGAAAACGTGAAGCGACGAGAGGCGGTGGGAAAATTCGCCCATCTGTTGCAGATGGGCGAAAAGGAAGGTTTAGTCGCACTGCACCTTAATGGCCAGACCGCCGCGCGAAGTCTCACGGTACTTCGCGTTCATGTCCTTGCCGGTTTCGTACATGGTTTCAATAACCTTATCCAGTGACACGCGTGGTTCGCTGGTACGGCGCATCGCCATACGTGAGGCGTTGATCGCTTTGACGGAGGCGATGGCGTTACGCTCAATGCACGGTACCTGCACCTGGCCGGCAACCGGGTCACAGGTCAGACCGAGGTTGTGCTCCATGCCGATTTCCGCCGCCACGCACACCTGCTCAGGGCTTGCGCCCAGCAGTTCCGCCAGACCGGCCGCCGCCATAGAGCAGGCCACGCCCACTTCACCCTGACAGCCTACTTCGGCACCGGAGATGGAGGCATTCATCTTGTACAGCGCGCCGATAGCGCCTGCCGCGAGGAAATAACGGATATAGATCTCCGGTGTCACGGGCTCAATAAAGTGATCGTAGTAGGCCAGCACCGCCGGAACGATGCCGCACGCGCCGTTGGTTGGCGCCGTCACCACGCGACCACCCGCTGCGTTCTCTTCGTTAACCGCCAGCGCAAACATGTTCACCCAGTCAACCACATTCATCGGATCATTGGAGAATTTGTCGGTGGTGACCAGCATACGGCGAAGCGCAGAGGCACGACGCGGCACACGCAGTGGCCCAGGCAGAACCCCCTCGGTGTTCATCCCGCGGTCAATACAGGCGCGCATGGTTTGCCACACGTTAGCAAAATAGTCTTCGATCTCTTTCTTGCTGTGCAGCGCCAGTTCGTTCTGCATCACCATGCCGGAGAGGGAGAGACCGGTCTCTTTGCAATAGGCCAACATCTCGGTGGCAGATTTAAACGGATAGGGCACATTCACATCGCCCGCGCTCTCTTTGCCAAAGTGTTCTTCGTCAACGATAAAGCCGCCGCCGATGGAGTAGTAGGTTTTACTGTAGATCTCTTTTTCGCCGCTCCAGGCGTGGATGGTCATACCGTTTTCATGCAGCGGCAGGTTGTCGCTACGAAAACGCATCCCGTCATCCTGCGGGAAGTCCACTTCGTGCTGACCGTTAGCCAGCAGCAGACGACCGCGCGTTTCCACGTCGCGGATAAATGCCGGAATGGCATCAATATCAACTGTGTCCGGCATATTGCCCGCCAGACCCATAATAATGGCGATATCGGTGTGGTGGCCTTTACCCGTTAATGACAGTGAACCGTAAACGTCTACGGCGACACGGGTAACGCTTTCCAGTAATCCTTTTTCGACCAGATCATCGACGAACTGTTTACCGGCCTTCATCGGCCCTACAGTGTGGGAAGAAGATGGACCAATCCCCACTTTGAACATGTCGAATATACTAATCACTTTCACACTCCTGACAGGGTTACTGGGGTTCCAGTAACGATGTTATAACTGCGCATAGTGTAAGAGGGAACACTAACCTCGGCTTAACTATTCACATGAATTAAACTAATGGTTAACGATGGTTTAGCTAATAGCGCGACGCCGATCGCAAACCTGCCAGAAAAGGGTGGAATGTAAAGTATAGTCAAGGCTTCAGGCCGATTTGTAGCGCAAGCTCACGAATGATGCCTGCCGTCATGCCCCAGACAAAATAATGCTGATACCACGACAGCCAGACCCGATGATCGTGCCCGCGGCGGTGAATATCCAGAGGATGATAGCGGCCCAGACGAAGGGCCTCTTCAAGCGGCATTTCGAACACCGCTGAAACTTCATCGACGCTGGCGTGATACTGAAGATCGGGCGGAATAATGCCGACGACCGGCGTGACCTGAAAACCGGTTACGCTGTCCACTGGGGGCAGCACGCCAATTACCTCGACCGCCTCCGGGGGGATCGCCACCTCCTCATGGGCTTCGCGCAGCGCGGCGGCAATCAGGGAAGCATCGGTGCTGTCCACCGCGCCGCCCGGAAACGCAACCTGACCGGCGTGTTTTCGCATATGCGGTGAGCGCTGGGTAAGCAACAGACCCGGCTGTTCACGACGCACGACCGGGATCAGTACTGCCGCCTGACGTTGATTCAGCGCGGCGCGGTTAACCTGGGGCCGCAGAAGCTGAAAACGCGACAGAAAATCATCCAGCGTCAGGTTGTCTTTCTTCACCGTGAGTTCTCCAGTTGTTTCAGGATACGATTCACTTTATCAAAGGTTTCCTGATATTCCGCTCCGGCCTGGCTGTCGGCCACAATGCCGCCGCCTGCGGAACAGTACAGGTTACCGCCGCAGGCCGTCAGGGTGCGAATAGTGATGCTGGTATCCATGGTCCCGCACAGGCTCACATAGCCGATGCTGCCGCACCAGGCGTTGCGGCGATGCGGTTCCAGTTCGTCGATAATCTCCATCGCGCGGACCTTCGGCGCGCCGGTGATGGAGCCGCCCGGAAACGCGGCGCGGAGCAGATCGCAGGCGGTCCGCGAGGCCGGCAGGCGTGCAGTGATAGTACTGACCAGATGATGTACCGCCGGGAAAGGCTCCACAACGAACAGCTCCGGCACGCGCACGCTGCCCGGCTCGGCGACGCGGCCAATATCATTGCGCATCAGATCGACAATCATCAGGTTTTCAGCGCGATCTTTCGGCGAGGCCGCCAGCGTCTCCGCCTGCTGGCGGTCGGCGTTAGCATCGGCAAGGCGCGGCAGGGTGCCCTTGATCGGGCGGGTCTGAATAATACCGTCAGCCAGATGAATAAAACGCTCAGGCGAAAGGCTGAGGATGGCGCCGTGTTCAAGGCGTAAAAATGCGCTAAACGGGGCCTTATTGCTGGCATTGAGGCGGGTAAATGCCTGCCATTCGTCTCCCCGGTACGCCGCCTGGAAACGCTGGGCAAGGTTGACCTGATAACAGTCGCCGCTGTGAAGATACGCCTGCACGCGAGAGAATTTTTCCGCATATTCCGCCGCGCTCATGTTCGAGTGCCAGCCAGAGGTCAGCATAAAGTGTTCCGCTGTGGCGGGCTGTTGCGCCTCAAGCCAGGCCAGACGCGCCTGCACGTCTCGGTGGCTAAGCAGGGAAACCGTCTGCTTACGGTGATCCACGATTAGCGCCCAGTCATACAGCCCCACCGCCATATCCGGCAGGGAAATATCCGCCTGCGCATGCTCGGGCAGCTTTTCGAAACGGCGACCCAGATCGTAACCAAACAGGCCCAGCGCGCCCCCCTGGAAAGGCAGATCCGGATCCGGTGTGGCAGATAAGCCCAGAGCATGGATCTCGTTCTGAAGCCGCATCAGCGGATCGTCCGTGGGTGACAGCGCATCGGTCGTCAGCGTTTTAACCGGGTCGGCCACCAGAATATCAAAGCGGCTGTAGGGGTGATCCGCATGCCCGGAGTGCAGCAGCATGGCAAAAGGAAGGTGGCTCAGACGGGCAAACCAGAACTCGGCGGCGTCTGCACGCCAGGGTAAGGTCATAACAGTGGGGAAGCGCATGTTCATGTATGGCATACTACCGGGTAGCGTGAAATAATTAGCGCGAATAATTTAGCAGGAGTTAACGATGTTTGCAGGTTTACCTTCTCTCAGTCATGACCAACAGCAGAAAGCGGTAGAGCGGATTCAGGAACTGATGGGCCAGGGTATGAGCAGCGGAGAAGCGATCACCGTCGTCGCTCAGGAAATTCGCGCCAGTCATACCGGCGAGCGGATAGTGGCGCGATTTGAAGATGAAGATGAATAACCGGGCTTAAACTGCCGCGATAATCTTAATCTCCACCTTATACTCCGGTTTCATCAGCGTGGCCTGTACGGTGCAGCGTACAGGCGCGTGACCCGCCACTACCCACGCATCCCAGGCTTTATTCATCTCCGCGAAGTCGTCTTTATTCGCCAGGAAAATCGTCGCGTCCAGAATGCGGGATTTATCGCTGCCCTGTTTTTCCAGTACGGCGTCGATCTGCGCCAGGGTGTTAGCGGTTTGCTCGAAGGCGTCGGCGTCCAGATTGGCAGGGACACCGGTGTAGTACAGCGTCTGGTTGTGGATCACCACGTCAGACCAACGGGCTTCGGCATCAATGCGCGTAATTGTCATAAACGTATCCTCGTTATCTTTCATCGTCAGGCGGCAAGACTGCCATATTGTTCCGCCGTCGTCACTATTTGGGGTGGCACCGGAGAGAAGGGGCTGACATAATCCCTGTGCAAAAATACAGTGAGAGAACACCGTGGCAGACGATTTTTCCCCTGAAGGTCAGTTAGCACAGGCAATTCCCGGTTTTAAACCGCGCGAACCCCAACGTCAGATGGCGCATGCCGTCGCGCATGCCATCGACAAGGCGCAGCCGCTGGTTGTGGAGGCCGGCACCGGTACGGGGAAAACCTACGCTTACCTCGCTCCTGCGCTGCGGGCGAAAAAAAAAGTGATCATCTCTACGGGATCAAAAGCGCTCCAGGATCAGCTCTACAGCCGCGATTTACCCACGGTGGCGAAAGCGCTGAAATACAAAGGGCGTCTGGCCTTGCTGAAAGGGCGTTCTAACTATCTGTGTCTGGAGCGTCTCGAACAGCAGGCGCTGGCGGGCGGTGACCTGCCGGTACAAACACTCAGCGATGTGATCGTCCTGCGCGCCTGGGCCAACCAGACGGAGGAGGGGGACATCAGCACCTGTGCGAGCGTGCCGGAAGACTCCCCGGCCTGGCCGCTGGTGACCAGCACCAACGACAACTGCCTCGGCAGCGACTGCCCGCTGTATAAAGACTGCTTTGTGGTGAAAGCGCGTAAAACGGCGATGGACGCCGACGTGGTGGTGGTGAACCATCACCTGTTTCTTGCGGATATGGTGGTCAAGGACAGTGGTTTCGGCGAGCTGATCCCGGAGGCGGAGGTGATGATCTTCGATGAAGCCCATCAGCTACCGGACATCGCCAGCCAGTATTTTGGCCAGTCGCTCTCCAGCCGTCAGCTTCAGGATCTGGCGAAAGATATTACCATTGCCTATCGCACCGAGCTCAAAGATACCCAGCAGTTGCAGAAGTGCGCGGACCGCCTGGCGCAATGCGCACAGGATTTCCGCTTACAGCTTGGCGAGCCGGGCTATCGCGGCAACCTGCGCGAACTGCTCGCGGACAAAAATATCCAGCGCGCGCTGCTGCTGCTCGATGATGCCCTTGAACTCTGTTACGACGTGGCGAAGCTATCCCTCGGACGTTCAGCGCTGCTGGACGCCGCCTTCGAGCGGGCCACGCTCTACCGTGGGCGGCTGAAGCGGCTGAAAGAGATCAACCAGCCGGGCTACAGCTACTGGTATGAATGTACCTCGCGCCACTTTACCCTGGCGCTCACGCCGCTGACCGTTGCCGATAAATTCAAAGAGGTGATGGCGCAAAAGCCCGGCACCTGGGTCTTTACCTCGGCCACGCTGTCGGTCAACGACGATCTGCACCACTTTACCGAGCGTCTCGGCATTGAGCAGGCTGAATCCTTACTCCTCCCAAGCCCGTTCGACTATGAGAAACAGGCGCTGCTGTGCGTGCCACGCAATCTGCCGCTGCCTAACCAGCCAGGGGCGGCGCGCCATCTGGCGGCCATGCTAAAGCCGATGATTGAGGCCAACAACGGACGCTGCTTTATGCTCTGCACCTCTCACGCCATGATGCGCGATCTGGCCGAGCAGTTCCGCGCGACCATGACGTTGCCGGTGCTGTTGCAGGGGGAAACCAGCAAAGGCCAGCTGCTCCAGCAGTTTGTCAGCGCCGGTAATGCCCTGCTGGTGGCGACCAGCAGCTTCTGGGAAGGGGTGGACGTGCGCGGCGATACGCTCTCGCTGGTGATTATCGATAAGCTGCCATTCACATCGCCGGACGATCCGCTCCTGAAAGCACGCATGGAGGACTGCCGTCTGCGCGGGGGCGATCCGTTCGACGACGTCCAGTTGCCGGACGCGGTTATCACGCTTAAACAGGGGGTAGGGCGACTGATACGCGACGTCACCGACCGCGGAGTGCTGGTGATCTGCGACAATCGCCTGGTGATGCGTCCCTACGGCGCCACCTTCCTCGCCAGCCTGCCGCCTGCGCCGCGCACACGGGATATTAAACGCGCGGTCCGCTTCCTGGCGAACCCGACGGCGGAGTAATTCTTCCCGGAGTGTGTTAAGATGCGCGCCATTTTGTGACTGACCATTGCGAGAGCGCGACGACTGATGCGAATTCTGGCTATTGATACCGCGACAGAGGCCTGTTCCGTTGCCCTGTGGAACGACGGTACGACTTTTGCTCATTTCGAAGAGTGCCCACGGGAACACACCCAACGTATTCTGCCCCTGGTAAAAACCATTTTAACCGAGGGCAACACCGCCCTGACTGACCTCGACGCGCTGGCCTACGGCCGTGGCCCGGGCAGCTTTACGGGCGTACGTATCGGGATTGGCATTGCTCAGGGGCTGGCGCTGGGCGCTGACCTGCCGATGATCGGCGTCTCAACGCTTGCGACCATGGCTCAGGGTGCCTGGCGCATGACCGGCGCCAGCCGCGTGCTGGCCGCGATTGATGCCCGCATGGGTGAAGTCTACTGGGCGGAGTACACCCGTGACGAAAACGGCGTCTGGCACGGCGAAGAGTCGGAAGCCGTGCTTAAACCTGAAGCCGTCACCGAGCGCCTGAAACAGCTCACCGGTGAGTGGGCGACGGTCGGAACCGGCTGGCCGGCATGGCCTGAGATGGCGAAGGACACCGACCTTACGCTGGTGGATGGTAACATGCTCCTGCCTGCCGCCGAAGATATGTTGCCTGTTGCCTGTCAGCAGCTTGCCGCAGGAAAAACCGTGGCCGTTGAACACGCCGAGCCGGTTTATTTACGAAACACCGTCGCATGGAAGAAACTTCCTGGCCGCGAGTGAATCTCAGTAACAGGAACTGAGAAAAAGGAGTCGCATCATGGCGGTTCAGACTAAAGTTGTACGCTTTTTTATGGCAGGCGCGGTTGCCATAGCACTGAGCGGGTGCGTCACCGTTCCTGATGCGATCAAGGGCACCAGCCCGACGCCACAGCAGGATCTGGTACGCGTGATGAATGCTCCGGAGCTGTATGTCGGGCAGGAAGCGCGCTTTGGCGGCAAGGTGGTTGAAGTGCTAAACCAGCAGGGGAAAACCCGGCTGGAGATTGCCACCGTTCCACTGGACAGCGGCGCACGGCCTGTTCTGGGTGAAGCCTCGCGCGGGCGGATCTACGCTGACGTCAGCGGCTTCCTCGATCCGGTAGATTTCCGCGGGCAGCTGGTGACCGTCGTCGGGCCGATTACCGGTTCGGTGGCGGGGAAAATCGGCAATACGCCATACAAATTTATGACCATGCAGGTGAACGGCTATAAACGCTGGCGTATCGCCCAGCAGGTGGTGATGCCGCCACAGCCAATCGATCCGTGGATGTGGGGTCCGCATCCGTATCGTTACGGCTACGGTGGCTGGGGTTGGTACAATCCAGGCCCTGCACAGGTTCAAACAATTGTAACTGAGTAAGTTACTGTTATTGTTAGGAAAGAGACAGCGGCTCAGCCGCTGTCTCTGTTTTTTTACGGATAAAACGAAAAAAAAGAGTGACGCGCTTCGCAACCTGCAATCTGAACAATTAATAAACTGGTACGCTGAGTTAATATAATGTTAACAAACTGTTTATTATCGGGGCTGTGATGACGACGAACACTCATTTCAGAGGTGATGCATTGAAAAAGGTTTGGCTTAACCGTTATCCCGCGGATGTCCCTGCGGAGATCAATCCTGACCGTTATCAATCCCTGATTGAATTATTTGAACACTCGGTACGGCGCTACGCTGACCAGCCCGCATTTGTGAATATGGGCGAAGTGATGACTTTCCGTAAGCTGGAAGAGCGCAGCCGGGCGTTTGCGGCCTATTTACAGGAAGGGTTGGGCTTGCAGAAAGGGGATCGCGTCGCGCTGATGATGCCAAACCTGCTGCAATACCCGGTGGCGCTGTTCGGGATCCTCAGGGCGGGGATGATCGTGGTTAACGTTAACCCGCTCTATACCCCGCGCGAGCTGGAACATCAGTTGAATGACAGCGGTGCGGCGGCGATTGTGATTGTCTCCAACTTTGCCCACACGCTGGAAAAAGTCGTTGAAAGAACTCAGGTTAAGCACGTCATCCTGACGCGCATGGGCGACCAGCTCTCTACCGCGAAAGGTACGCTGGTCAACTTTGTCGTGAAATACGTTAAGCGGCTGGTGCCGAAATACCACCTGCCGGATGCCATCTCTTTCCGCCGCGCGCTGCATGCGGGCTATCGGATGCAGTACGTTAAGCCGGAGATCGTGTCAGAAGATCTGGCGTTCCTGCAATACACCGGCGGTACCACCGGCGTGGCTAAAGGGGCGATGCTGACCCATCGTAACATGCTGGCGAACCTTGAACAGGTGAACGCCACCTACGGGCCGCTACTGCACCCGGGCAAGGAGCTGGTGATCACCGCGCTTCCGCTGTATCACATTTTTGCGCTGACCATGAACTGCCTGCTGTTTATCGAGCTTGGCGGTCAAAACGTATTGATCACCAACCCGCGCGACATTCCTGGGCTGGTTAAAGAGCTGGCGAAATACCCGTTTACCGCCATGACCGGCGTGAACACCCTGTTTAACGCGCTGCTTAACAATAAAGAGTTCCAGCAGCTCGATTTCTCCACGCTGCATCTTTCTGCGGGCGGCGGGATGCCGGTTCAGCAGGCGGTTGCCGAGCGCTGGGTAAAACTCACCGGACAGTATCTGCTGGAAGGCTATGGTCTGACGGAGTGCGCCCCGCTGGTCAGCGTCAACCCGCATGACATCGACTACCACAGCGGCAGTATCGGTCTGCCGGTCCCGTCGACGGAAGCTAAACTGGTGGACGATGAGGGTAACGAAGTGCCTCACGGCGAACCGGGCGAGCTGTGTGTCAGAGGGCCGCAGGTGATGCTGGGCTACTGGCAGCGCCCAGATGCCACGGATGAGATCATCAAAGACGGCTGGCTGTACACCGGCGACATCGCGGTGATGGATGACGAAGGTTTTCTGCGTATCGTCGATCGCAAGAAAGACATGATCCTCGTTTCCGGTTTCAACGTCTATCCGAATGAAATCGAAGACGTGGTGATGCAGCACAGCGGCGTGCTGGAAGTGGCAGCGGTGGGGGTTCCTTCCGGCAGCAGTGGTGAAGCGGTGAAGATATTTGTGGTCAAGAAAGATCCTTCTCTTACCGAGGAAGCGCTGATAACGTTTTGTCGCCGGCAGCTGACGGGCTATAAAGTGCCGAAGCTGGTGGAATTCCGCGATGAGCTGCCGAAATCCAACGTCGGGAAGATATTACGACGAGAATTACGTGACGAAGCCCGTGCCAAAGTGGACAATAAGGCCTGAGCTTCACGTTAATCGCCCAGACGCCGGTTAAGCCGGCGTTTTTTATGGGCGCAAACAAAAGAGAGTCCGATTTGAATTACCAGATGATCACTACCAACGACGAGCTGGCTTCGCTGTGCGAGGTGACGCGTGATTTCCCCGCTATCGCCCTGGATACGGAATTTGTCCGTACCCGCACGTACTACCCGCAGCTGGGCCTGATCCAGATGTATGACGGCAAACACGTGTCGTTGATTGACCCCCTCGGCATTACCGACTGGGCGCCGATGCGCGAGCTGTTGCTTGATACCGCCGTGACCAAATATCTGCACGCCGGCAGTGAAGATCTGGAAGTCTTTCTCAATACCTTTGGCATCATGCCGCAGCCGCTGATTGATACCCAGATCCTCGCGGCGTTCAGCGGTCGTCCGCTCTCCTGGGGCTTCGCGGCGATGGTGGAAGAGTACACCGGTCTGACGCTGGATAAGAGCGAATCGCGTACCGACTGGCTCGCGCGCCCGCTGACGGCGCGTCAGCTTGAATACGCCGCAGCAGATGTATTCTACCTGCTGCCGATTGCTGGCCAGCTTATGAAAGAGGCTGAGGCGTCCGGTTGGCTGTCTGCCGCCCTGGACGAGTGCCGCATGACGCAGCAGCGTCGTCAGGAAGTGGTTGATCCGAAAGAGGCCTGGCGTGACATCACTAACGCCTGGCAGCTGCGCACCCGTCAACTGGCCTGTCTGCAACTGCTGGCTGACTGGCGGCTGCGTAAAGCGCGTGAGCGCGATCTGGCGGTAAACTTCGTGGTGCGTGAAGAACACCTGTGGGCGGTAGCGCGCTATATGCCGGGTAGCCTTGGCGAACTGGACAGCATTGGCCTTTCCGGGAGTGAGATCCGTTTCCACGGTAAAACGCTGCTCGCGCTGGTAGAGAAAGCTCAGCAGCTGCCGGAGGACGCACTGCCAGAACCACTGCTTAACCTGATGGATATACCGGGCTACCGCAAGGCGTTCAAAGATATCAAAGCGCTGGTGCAGACGGTGGCGGGGGAAAGCAAACTGAGCGCCGAACTGCTGGCTTCACGTCGTCAGATTAACCAGCTGCTGAACTGGCACTGGAAGTTGAAACCGCAAAATGGTTTACCTGAACTGGTCGCCGGATGGCGGGGGGAACTGATGGCTGAACGCCTGAACACCCTGCTGGAAGGGTATCCGCGCTAAAGAATTGTAGCCCCGGTAAGCGCCGCGCCACCGGGGAAATTGCCGGGCGGTACGATGCTTGCCCGGCCTACAAAACCACAAACGGATTAACGCGACTCTTCCGCTTCCGGAAGCGTCACGTTCAGCTCCAGAATCGAAATATCCCCGTCTTTTTGCTCCAGCTGAACGGTGACCATTTCCGGGTCAATCTGCACGTATTTGCAGATCACTTCCAGAATGTCTTTGCGCAGCTGCGGCAGGTAGTGCGGTTCGGCGTCGCTACGACGACGTTCCGCCACAATGATTTGCAGACGTTCTTTTGCGATGTTGGCGGTGCTTTTTTTCCGCGAGAGAAAAAAGTCCAGTAATGCCATAACTTATCCTCCGAACAGGCGTTTGAGGAAACCTTTCTTCTCTTCTTCAATGAAGCGGAAAGGACGTTCTTCTCCCAGCAGACGGTCAACGGTATCCGCATACGCTTTACCCGCGTCTGCCTGTGTATCCAGGATCACGGGCTCGCCCTGGTTAGAGGCGCGCAATACGGACTGATCTTCCGGGATCACGCCAACCAGTTTGATGCGCAGGATCTCCAGCACGTCTTCCATGCTCAGCATGTCACCTTTGTTCACCCGACCCGGGTTGTAGCGGGTCAGCAGAAGGTGCTCTTTGATCGGCTCCTGGCCATTTTCCGCGCGACGAGATTTCGAGGCCAGAATGCCGAGAATACGGTCGGAGTCACGTACTGACGAGACTTCCGGGTTAGTAGTGATGATAGCTTCATCCGCGAAGTAGAGCGCCATCAAAGCCCCTGTTTCGATACCGGCCGGGGAGTCGCAGACCACGAAGTCGAACTCCATCTTTTTCAGATCGTCGAGCACCTTTTCCACGCCTTCACGGGTCAGCGCGTCTTTATCACGGGTCTGGGACGCCGGGAGAATGTAGAGGTTCTCGGTACGCTTATCTTTAATTAGCGCCTGGTTAAGCGTGGCATCGCCCTGAATGACGTTCACGAAGTCATACACCACGCGACGCTCGCAACCCATGATCAGGTCCAGGTTACGCAGACCGATATCGAAGTCGATTACGACGGTTTTCTTTCCCTTCTGGGCCAAACCAGTAGCGATGGCCGCGCTGGAGGTGGTCTTGCCAACGCCTCCTTTACCCGAAGTCACAACAATAATGCGTGCCATAGAAATTCCTTGTTAAAAGGGATCAATTTAACGGTTGAACGGTCAAAGCGTTATCTGCCAGCTGCAGACGAGCCGCTTTGCCATAAAATTCGGCTGGGATTTTATCGCTCAGCCAATATTCACCTGCGATAGACACCAGTTCTGCCGTCAGGTGAGTACAAAAAATTTGTGCTTCTCGATCGCCGCTGGCGCCCGCAAGCGCACGCCCACGCATCATACCGTAAACGTGAATATTGCCGTCTGCAATCAGTTCTGCGCCCGCACTGACGTGGCTTGTAACAATCAGATCACAGTTTGGCGCATAAATGCGCTGACCGGAACGAACCGGCAGATCAATCAATCGCGTTTTTGTGACTGGGGCTACATTTTGCGCCGAAGGCGGGGGAGCGGGAACGGTTGCAGGCGTTGCGCGCGGGGATTTTTCTTTACCCTCGTTTAACAAGGGCAAACCCGCGCGTTCAATTTCGGCTTTTAACTCTGCGTCTTTACAGCCGCTTATACCCACGATGCGCAACCCCGTGGAGACGACGGCCTGCTGGAGTCGCTTCCAGTTAACCGGCCCCTCAAGGTCGCTTACATTGACGACAACAGGAGCATGCTTAAGAAAAGCGGGAGCCTGCGCGATTTTGTCTTCTAACGCCTGACGAATAACCTCGGGTTTTGCATCATGCAAATGAACCACTGATAAGGTGAAGCTACTGCCTTTAAGCTCGATGGGCGTATTTGACATCCTGGCCTTACTCAATTTGCTATTAACCGCAACACATCGCCGCGATATTCCGAAGAGTATCAGGCATGTTATAGTCAGGAGTATATTGAGGCAAGCAACCACCCATTAATTCAGAGTAAAAACATGTTTTGTGTGATCTACAGAAGTACCAGCCGCGACCAGACCTACCTTTATGTCGAAAAGAAAGACGATTTTTCCCGCGTGCCTGAGGAATTAATGAAAAGCTTTGGCCGACCGCAACTGGCGATGCTGCTGCCGCTGGACGGCCGTAAGAAGCTGGTGAACGCCGATCTGGAGAAAGTCAAAAAGGCGTTAACCGAGCAGGGCTATTATTTACAGCTTCCGCCGCCACCGGAGAATTTATTAAAACAGCATCTTGAGGTGAGCGGAAAGAAATAAGCCCGGGTCATTCCGGGAACAACTCATCAACCGATTAGGGGTCGACCATGTATCAACATCATAACTGGCAAGGTGCTTTACTGGATTATCCCGTCAGCAAAGTGATCTGCGTGGGCAGCAACTATGCAAAACATATTCAGGAGATGGGCAGCGCCGTGCCGGATGAGCCTGTTCTGTTTATTAAGCCAGAAACTGCACTGTGCGATATTCGCCAGCCGCTGGTTCTGCCGCAGGGGCTGGGCTCGGTGCATCATGAAGTGGAGCTGGCGGTGCTGATCGGCGCGACGCTGCGCCAGGCGACCGAAGAGCATGTAGAGAAAGCGATTGCGGGTTACGGTTTCGCGCTCGACCTGACCCTGCGCGACGTCCAGAGCAAAATGAAGAAAGCGGGGCAGCCGTGGGAAAAAGCCAAGGGCTTTGACAATTCATGCCCGATTTCCGGTTTCGTTCCGGTGAGTGAATTTACCGACGATCCGCAGAATACGCCCCTCAGCCTGAAGGTCAACGGCGAGATCCGCCAGCAGGGGACGACCGCTGACATGATCCATAAGATCGTTCCGCTGATTGCCTACATGAGCCGCTTCTTCACCCTGAAACCCGGCGACGTGATCCTTACCGGCACTCCGGAAGGTGTGGGGCCGCTGCACAGTGGCGACGAGCTGGACGTCAGTTTTAACGGCCTGTCGCTGAAAACCCGCGTGCTGTAAAAGCACCTTGCCGCCTGAAAAGGGCGGCAAAACTTGCATCAACGTGCCAGACTCGTTATAAGGTGCGCTCTATTTTGACGTGTGGACATCCCGATGAACGACATTCCTTTCTGGCAAAGCAAAACTCTCGACGACATGACCGACGCGGAGTGGGAATCGTTGTGTGACGGCTGTGGGCAGTGCTGCCTGCATAAGCTGATGGATGAAGATTCGGATGAGATCTATTTCACCAACGTAGCCTGCAAGCAGTTAAACATCAAAACCTGCCAGTGCCGCAACTACGAGCGCCGTTTCGACTATGAGCCGGACTGCATCAAGTTAACCCGTGAAAATCTGCCGACCTTTGAGTGGCTGCCGCATACCTGCGCGTATCGCCTGCTGGCGGAAGGTAAAGATCTGCCCACATGGCATCCGCTGTTGACGGGGTCGAAAGCGGCGATGCACGGCGAGCGTATTTCCGTGCGCCACATTGCGGTGAAAGAGTCCGAGGTGCAGGACTGGGAAGACCACATTATGAATCACCCTAATCGGTGATAATAAAAAACCCGCCGAGGCGGGTTTTTTATTGTGCGCAATTTTGTCGGGTGGCGCTGCGCTTACCCGACCTACAAAACTGACGTTGCCGTTTTGCTTTTACCTTCCAAAAAGATCGCGTTTCTTTGGCTTGAACGGCTGGGCAATCAGCACCAGCAGCGCTACCACGAAGTAGGCGACAAAAATGCCCACCAGCCACTGCGGCATCTCCAGCGTCAGAAACTCCCACTGGCGTACAGAGCAGTCACCGGAGGCCACAAACACCTGCGGCAGCCATTTATCCAGCGGCAGCCAGCTCGGGAAGCGGGCGGCAAAGTCGCAGGTCATAAACGGCGACGGGTGAAGCTGCATCTGGGTGTGCTCCCAGGCAAGCGCAATCCCTTTCCCGGCGCTGTACAGCCAGATGGCAATTGCGGCATAGCGTAACGGTGTTTTAGGTGCAATCGCACCTACCAGACCTGCGCCCATAATGCCGAACAGCGCACAACGCTCATAAATACACAGGACGCAAGGTTTCAGCCCCATCACATGCTGAAACCACAGCGCGACCATTTCCAGCGCAAAGGCGGTCAGGGCCATCAACAACCATGCTCCGCGACCGCGTGAGCACTGGTTCAAAAATTGCAACATAATCATTTCCCTGGAACATGCTTAGACAGCGCAGTGTAAACGAATTTTAATGCGCCGCAAGTATACCTGCTTGCAACAACCATTGCGTACAGGGAACGAGAGTAATTTTGATGCACAGCAAACCAACAAGGGTAAGCACCAGCGTGTACGGCAGCGCCATCCAGACCATTCTTCCATAAGAAAGTCGTATGAGTGGCGCCAGCGCCGAGGTCAGCAGGAAGAGGAAGGCCGCCTGACCGTTCGGGGTTGCCACGGAGGGGAGGTTGGTTCCAGTGTTGATCGCCACCGCCAGCAGCTCGAACTGTTCACTGCTGACAATCCCTTGCTCCATCGCGGCTTTAGCCTCATTGATGTATACCGTCCCGACAAAGACGTTATCGGATATAGAAGACAACAGACCGTTAAACAAATAGAACAGCGTTAGCTGCGAATCTGGCGTGGCCTGAAGCACAAACGCGATGATTGGCGCGAACAGATGTTGGTCAATAATCACCGCCACGACGGCGAAAAACACCGCCAGCAGGGCGGTAAACGGCAGCGCTTCGGTAAAGGCTTTTCCGATAGCATGTTCGTCCGTGACGCCGCTCAGGCTGGTTGCCAGAATAATTACCGACAGACCAATCAGCCCCACCTCGGCAAGGTGGAAGGCCAGCGCAGCGATAAGCCACACGCCGATGATGCCCTGTGCAATCAGGCGCAGCGTCTCCTGGCGCGTGCGTTGTTTGCGGCTCTGCTCGTCAAACTTCTGCAGCTCCTGACGGACCTGATCGGGCAACTTCGCGCCATACCCAAAAAGGTTGAATTTTTCGACCAGCACGCAGGTCGCTAAGCCGCAGATCAAAACGGGCACGCTGACCGGCGCCATGCGCAGGAAAAATTCGCCAAAATGCCACTCAGCCGCTTTGGCGATAATCAGGTTTTGCGGCTCTCCAACCATTGTCATCACGCCGCCCAGCGCCGTCCCCACGCCCGCATGCATCATCAGGCTGCGCAGAAACGCGCGGAACTGCTCGAGCACATCGCGGTTGTGCGCCTCAACGTGGCTGTCGTCCTGTAAGTTATCGCCAGGACGAGACGAAGCGACCCGGTGGTAAATACCGTAAAAGCCGACGGCGACGCTGATCACCACCGCCACAACCGTCAGCGCATCCAGGAAGGCAGAGAGGAAAGCCGCGGCGAGGCAAAACGCCAGCGAGAGCAGCGTTTTCGACGGAATGCTCAGCAGCAGACGGGTGAAGATAAACAGCAGAAGCTGCTTCATAAAGTAGATCCCCGCCACCATGAAGATCAGCAGTAGCAGGACTTCAAGATTCGACGCAATCTCGTTTTTAACATGCTCCGCGCTGGTCATTCCAATGATCACGGCTTCCAGCGCCAGCAGCCCGCCGGGCAACAGCGGATAGCACTTCAATGCCATCGCCAGGGTAAAGATAAACTCGGCGACCAATATCCACCCGGCAACGAAGGGATCCAGCAAAAAGATAACGGGATTAACGACCAGGAATACCAGTAGAGTGAGTTTGTACCAGTCAGGTGACTGACCTAAAAAGTTGCGCCACAGCGCGCGCCCAAATGAAATTTCCACGACAGACGTCCTTTCCCCGTCAAATAAGACAAGACATCAGTATACGCAAAAACGGCGGCGGAGAGGGGGATAAAGCCATTTTGTAAATTTCATAAAAATGAAACGGCGATCCCTCTTTTCTGTCTCTGCTGCGCTATCTGCCTCTGCGCGCCTCTGGTATGATGAGTGCAATTTGCTAAAGCTGTGTAATGGAAATCTCACTATGGTCATTAAGGCGCAGAGCCCGGCGGGTTTCGCGGAAGAGTACATCATTGAAAGCATCTGGAATAATCGTTTCCCTGCGGGATCAATTCTACCTGCTGAACGCGAACTCTCTGAACTGATTGGCGTCACCCGTACCACGCTGCGAGAAGTGCTCCAGCGTCTGGCGCGCGATGGCTGGTTGACGATACAGCATGGCAAACCCACTAAGGTGAATAACTTCTGGGAAACGTCCGGGCTGAATATTCTGGAAACGCTGGCGCGTCTCGATCACGAAAGCGTACCGCAGCTGATTGACAATCTGCTTTCGGTGCGCACCAACATCGCTACCATTTTCATCCGCACCGCGTTTCGTCAGCATCCTGAAGATGCGCTGAAGGTGCTTGCCACCGCCAATGAGGTGGAAGACCACGCGGACGCCTTTGCGACCCTCGACTACAACGTGTTCCGCGGTCTGGCGTTTGCTTCCGGCAATCCGGTTTACGGTCTGATCCTGAATGGAATGAAAGGGTTATATACACGCATTGGTCGTCACTACTTTGCCAACCCTGAAGCCCGCAGCCTGGCGCTCGGCTTCTACCATAAACTGAGCAAGCTCTGCACCGAAGGGCTGCACGATCAGGTCTATGAAACGGTGCGTCGTTATGGCCACGACTCCGGTGAAATCTGGCACCGAATGCAGAAAACCCTGCCGGGTGATTTAGCGATTCAGAGTCGCTGAAATAAAAAACCTCTCGATTGAGAGGTTTTTTTCGCCCGGTGGCGCTTCGCTTACCGGGCGAAAAAACTACAACGTATTCAACCGCGCCGGACACCGCTCCAGCAGCTCCACGCTGCCATCTTCATTCTGCTGCTCCAGCGACACGTCAAATCCCCACAGGCGATGCACATGCTTCAGCACTTCCTTACGCCCCTTATCCAGCGGCGCGCGGTTGTGAGGGATATAGCGCAGCGTCAAAGAGCGGTCACCGCGCAGATCCACATTCCAGACCTGAATGTTCGGTTCAAGATTGCTCAGGTTGTATTGAGACGACAGGCGCGAGCGGATCTCACGATAGCCCTCTTCGTTGTGGATCGCAGAGATCTCCAGGTAGTTGTTGCGGTCATCATCCAGTACGGTGAAGAAGCGGAAATCACGCATGATCTTCGGCGACATGAACTGGCTGATAAAGCTCTCATCCTTAAAATCACGCATCGCGAAGTGCAGCGTTTCCAGCCAGTCAGAACCGGCAATATCCGGGAACCAGTATTTGTCCTCTTCGGTGGGCGACTGGCAGATACGCTTGATATCCTGGAACATGGCAAAGCCGAGTGCGTACGGGTTAATGCCGCTGTACCACGGGCTGTTATACGCTGGCTGGAATACCACGTTGGTGTGGCTGTGCAGAAACTCCATCATAAACCGCTCGGTGACTTTTCCTTCGTCATACAGGTGGTTAAGAATGGTGTAGTGCCAGAAGGTCGCCCAGCCTTCGTTCATCACCTGGGTCTGCTTCTGAGGATAGAAATACTGGCTCACCTTGCGCACGATGCGCAAGATCTCACGCTGCCACGGCTCCAGCAGTGGGGCGTTCTTCTCCATAAAGTAGAGCAGGTTTTCCTGCGGCTCGGAAGGGTAACGACGCGCCTCGGCGACGGTTTTCTCCTCCTCACGTTTCGGCAGGGTGCGCCACAGCATATTCACCTGGCTTTGCAGATACTCCTCGCGGCTCTTCTGCCGGGCTTTCTCTTCCTGCAATGAGATCTTCTGCGGACGCTTATAGCGGTCAACGCCGTAATTCATCAGCGCGTGGCAGGAGTCCAGTAGCTTCTCTACCTCGTCCACGCCGTAGCGCTCTTCGCAGTCGGTAATGTATTTGCGGGCGAAGATCAGGTAATCGACGATGGAGCTGGCGTCCGTCCAACTGCGGAACAGATAGTTATTTTTGAAGAACGAGTTATGTCCATAGCAAGCGTGCGCCATCACCAGCGCCTGCATGGTAATGGTGTTCTCCTCCATCAGATAGGCAATACACGGGTTAGAGTTAATAACGATTTCATACGCCAGCCCCTGCTGTCCGTGCTTATACAGTCGCTCCGTTTCAATGAATTTTTTACCAAACGACCAGTGCGGATAGTTAATCGGCATCCCGACGCTGGAGTAAGCGTCCATCATCTGTTCCGAGGTGATGACTTCAATCTGATGGGGATAGGTGTCCAGACGATAGAGTTTGGCCACCCGGTCGATCTCCGCCAGGTAGACATCCAGCAACTCGAAGGTCCAGTCGGGTCCATCGCTCAGACGGGTGCTGTCCCTTGACATGGAATCTAGTGTAGCCATTAGCGCGCCCTCGTTGTTGGTCGCTCTCTCTGACTGGAGAGCCTCCTTTCAAGCATAGATCACCCCATTCAAATACGCGGGGCGCAGAAATTTTTTCTTTGCGATTTCCCGTTTTCGATACGGCAAAAAAAGCGGTGCTCGCAGAATTTTCTACTGGTTAAAAATAACGCGCAGCAGGAGATCCCAAATAAGCGCCATCCCCTGATACAGCGGGATATGTGAGTTGAGTCACCATAAAAAAGTCATATGTTGAATAATATTTTCAGCTAGGTTATCAATCTGTAATTAGATGATTGTTCTTTTGCTCATAATGGAGTGGCTATGCGTGTTGTCATACTGGGAAGTGGTGTCGTTGGCGTAACCAGCGCCTGGTATTTAAGTCAGGCGGGACATGAGGTTACCGTTATCGATCGCGAATCCGGTCCGGCGCTGGAAACCAGTGCGGCGAATGCGGGGCAGATCTCCCCGGGCTACGCTGCGCCGTGGGCGGCCCCGGGCGTTCCGCTGAAGGCGATCAAATGGATGTTTCAGCGACATGCGCCGCTGGCGATAAGCCTTGACGGCACACAGTTCCAGCTTAAGTGGATGTGGCAGATGCTGCGCAACTGCGACACCCGCCACTACATGGAAAACAAAGGGCGCATGGTGCGCCTCGCAGAATACAGCCGCGATTGCCTGAAAGCGCTGCGTTCCTCAACGGGGATCGAATATGAAGGGCGCCAGGGCGGCACACTTCAGCTGTTCCGTACCGCGCAACAATATGAAAACGCGACCCGCGATATCGCCGTGCTTGAAGATGCGGGCGTACCGTATCAGCTGCTGGAAGCCAGCCAACTTGCGCAGGTGGAGCCAGCACTTGCCGAGGTCGCGCACAAGCTGACGGGCGGCCTGCGTTTACCGAACGATGAAACCGGCGACTGCCAGCTTTTCACCCAGCGTCTGGCGCGCATGTGTGAGCAGGCCGGGGTGAAGTTCCGCTTCAACACCTCTGTCGACAAGCTGCTGTCGGAAGGGGAGAAGATTTACGGCGTGAAGTGTGGAGAAGAGGTCATCAAAGCCGATGCTTACGTGATGGCGTTCGGATCCTATTCTACCGCGATGCTGAAAGGGATCCTGGATATCCCGGTCTATCCGCTGAAAGGCTACTCCCTGACCATTCCCGTGAAAGAGGACAGCGGCGCGCCAGTATCAACCATTCTTGATGAAACCTACAAAATCGCCATCACCCGTTTCGATAACCGGATCCGCGTCGGCGGCATGGCGGAAATCGTGGGCTTCAATACCGAACTGCTCAAACCACGTCGTGAAACGCTGGAGATGGTCGTCGGCGATCTCTTCCCGCGCGGCGGTTTCATTGAGCAGGCGACGTTCTGGACCGGCCTGCGTCCAATGACCCCGGACGGCACGCCGATTGTGGGCCGTACGCCTTACAAAAATCTGTGGACAAATACCGGCCACGGTACGCTTGGCTGGACCATGGCCTGCGGTTCGGGCCAGCTGCTTAGCGACCTGATTTCAGGGCGGACGCCGGCAATTCCGTTTGACGATTTAAGCGCCGCACGCTATCAATCAGGGTTTACCCCCTCGCGTCCACAACACCTGCACGGCGCGCATAATTAAGGAGTCGTCATGTCCCGTCCCATTCTGGCCCAGCTGGATTTGCAGGCGCTGAAGGATAACCTGCAAATTGTTCGTCGTGCTGCGCCGGGTTCTCGTGTCTGGTCGGTGGTGAAAGCCAACGCCTACGGTCATGGTATCGACCGTATCTGGAGTGCGCTCGGCGCCACCGACGGTTTTGCCTTGCTGAATCTGGAAGAGGCCATCCTGCTGCGTGAGCGCGGCTGGAAAGGACCGATCCTGCTGCTGGAAGGATTCTTCCATGCGCAAGATCTGCCTCTGCTGGATAAGTACCGCCTGACGACCAGCGTTCACAGTAACTGGCAGATCAAGGCCATTCAGGACGCGAAGCTGCATGCCCCGCTGGATATCTATCTCAAAGTGAACAGCGGTATGAATCGTCTGGGCTTCCAGCCTGAACGTGTGCACACGGTCTGGCAGCAGCTTCGTGCGCTGAAAAACGTCGGTGAGATGACGCTGATGGCGCATTTTGCCGATGCGGAAAAGCCGGACGGCATTGCCGATGCTATGGTCCGCATTGAGCAGGCGGCAGAAGGGCTGGACTGTCCGCGCTCGCTGTCGAACTCAGCGGCAACGCTCTGGCATCCCGAGGCGCATTACAACTGGGTGCGCCCGGGGATCGTGCTGTACGGCGCGTCACCCTCAGGTCAGTGGCAGGATATCGCCAACAGCGGCCTGAAGCCGGTGATGACGTTACGAAGCGAAATTATCGGCGTGCAAACCCTGAAAGCGGGCGATACGGTGGGCTATGGCAGCCGCTATCGGGCAGCGGGCGAACAGCGTATCGGTATCGTGGCGGGGGGCTATGCAGATGGTTATCCGCGCATCGCCCCGAGCGGCACGCCGGTGTGGGTCGATGGCGTGCGTACGGGCACGGTAGGCACCGTCTCAATGGACATGTTGGCTATTGATTTGACGCCATGTCCTCAGGCGGGGATCGGCTCACCGGTTGAGCTGTGGGGCAACGAGGTTAAAATTGATGATGTGGCCGCTGCGGCGGGCACTGTCGGGTATGAACTGATGTGCGCGCTGGCGTCAAGAGTGCCTGTTGTGACGGTGTAACATGTGTGTGCCGGGTGGCGGCTTCGCCTTACCCGGCCTACAAAAGCCCGAACGTAGGCCGGGTAAGCGTTAGCGCCACCCGGCAAAAAAGCAGCTACTCCGCCGCCTCCTCCTCCATCGGCCTTACGCCGACTTTGCGCACCGCGTTATCCTCTTTCTCGGCCACCGTCCAGACCATCCCGGCAAACTCCACCTGGTCACCGACGACCGGTGCAGCCCCTAATAATTGCTGAATAATCTCGCCCAGTGTTTGCTGGTTATCGCGATTCTCCAGTCCTCCCTCCAGGCCATAAATCAGCGCCACATCCGCAAAGCGGGCGCTGGCTTCGAGGATAAAATCGCCGAAGAAACGCTGATCCAGCGCCACCGGGGGCGACTGGCTGAACAGCTTGCCAAGGGCAGGCAGGTCGCGCTCGCGGCCAATCACGCAGAGGATATCGTTCTCTCGCAGCCGCGTGCTGCCGGTCGGGTGAAGCAGGGCGTTATCCCGGAACAGGGCGGCAATGCGCGTTTCAGCGGGCATATGCAGATCGCGTAGCGAAGCACCCACGCACCACTTATCGGCGCTTAGCTGATAGACAAACTGTTCCCACGGGTTGTCTGGGTGAATATCCAGCCCCACGCGGGAGACCGGCCAGCCAACGGGCGGTACCACCACTTTGGCTTTTTTCGCCGCCCAGCCCAGCGACGTCCCCTGGAACAGCAGCGATACCAGCACCACGAAGAAGGCGACGTTGAAGAACAGACGAGCGTTGTCCAGCCCGGCCATCATCGGGAAAACCGCCAGGATAATCGGCACCGCGCCGCGCAGCCCCACCCAACTTATAAATATCCGCTCACGCAGGTTAAACCCGCGGAACGGCAGCAGCCCGGCAAACACCGACAGCGGACGGGCGATGAAGATCATCCAGGCCGACAAAAGCAGCGCTGGCACGACGATAGGCAGCAGGTCGGAAGGCGTCACCAGCAGGCCCAGCACCAGGAACATGGCGATCTGTGCCAGCCAGGCCAGCCCGTCAAAGTTTTGCAGTATCGCATAACGGTTACGAATCGGTCGGTTGCCCAGCAGGAATCCACAGAGGTAAACCGCCAGAATACCGCTGCCGTCCAGCGCGGTGGTGACGGCAAAGATCAGGATCCCGCCGCTCAGGGCCAGCAGCGGGTAAAGGCCGGAAGGCAGCGTAATACGGTTGATTGTCTGCTGTAACAGGTAACCGCCGCCGAGACCAATGATAATCCCGAGGCCAAACTGCTGGAGGATGTGCCAGGCGAACATCCAGCTCAGGCCAGTTTCGTGCTGCTGGATCATCTCAATCAGGGTGATGGTCAGGAACACCGCCATCGGATCGTTGCTGCCGGATTCAATCTCAAGCGTGGAGCCAACGCGCTCGTTCAGCCCCTTGCCGCCGAGCAGCGAGAACACCGCCGCCGCATCGGTAGAGCCGACAATCGCGCCAATAAGCAGGCCTTCCATCATATCGAGGTTAAACAGCCAGGCTGCCATCATACCGGTCAGGCCGGAGGTGATTAGCACGCCGACGGTAGCCAGAGACAGCGCCGGGCCTAAGGCAACGCGAAACGAACTTGCCTGGGTGCGCATGCCGCCGTCCAGCAAGATCACCGCCAGCGCGAGGTTACTTACCATATAGGCGAAAGGGTAATTATCGAAGGGGATACCGCCGATTCCGTCAACCCCCGCCAGCATGCCGATAGCCAGGAAAATGACAAGAATAGGTATGCCAAGGCGCGATGAAAATGAACTTAATAAAATGCTGAAGGTTACCAGGATGGAACCCAGAATGAAAAGACTGATTATCGCTGTGGCACTCAATGTCGTCTTACTCCCACCTCAATGTGAACGCTGTTATTAAAACCCTAACATATTAACAACTGTATCTGCGTTTTATTGAGGGGGAATAACGGCTTTTTTATGCCTTTAAGACCGGATGACCGCTGATTGTTAACCGACTGCCTGAATTACCGTGTACAAGGTGCGCCCGGGCACCCAGTGGCAAGGTAACGGTTTGCTGCTCATGGCCGAAATTCAGACCGGCGATCACCGGAATATCCAGCCGGGAACGAATGAAATCGACCATCGTCTCCAGCGTGTAGCCCGCGTCGTAATCGTTGGGGGCTGACCCGCTGAAACTGCCCAGCACAATGGCCGACTGCCGATCCAGGATCCCGGCGTGATAAAGCTGTAACAGCATGCGTTCGACGCGGAACGGGTGTTCGTTGATATCTTCCAGCACCAGAATGCCGTCCTCGATCTGCGGCAGCCACGGTGTACCAATCAGCGACACCAGCATCGCGAGGTTTCCGCCCCACAGCTGCCCTTCACATTCCCAGTGCGGTCCGTTGCCTTGCCACTCGACGGTAAACGTCGGGTTTTGCAGGGCGCGCCAGAAATGGTCCTGCGTAAACGCATCCAGCTCCGGCGCACCAAAGTTGCCGGCCAGCATCGGACCGCTAAAGGTAATGACGTTATGCAACGCCAGCAGGCCGAGCTGGATCGCCGTGAAATCGCTGTGTCCGCAGATTAACAGCGGATCCTGCTGCTGGCGTGCGGCCAGCCCGGCCCAGTCGATGCTCTCCAGCAGCCGGCTTGCGCCATAGCCGCCGCGCACGGCCAGCACAATGGTGTTTTCACCTTCCAGCGTCGCCAGGCTGTTGATATCGCTCAGTCTCTGCGCCTCCGTACCGGCAAAACGCTGCATGCGGCGGGGGATAATTGTCTGATTTTCTACCTGATGGCCTATTTCCAGCAGGCGCTGAACGCCCCGCTGTGCCGCCTCCTGGTTGATGCAGTAGCCCGACGGTGCGATGAGATGAAACTGAGGCATGGCAATTCCTTGCTGAATGAGAATCTAATTGTCTATATCATGCCGCTTATACGCCGCCTGCTTCAAGGGGCGACGTACCGCGATGACCGGCTATAAGGATAGATGACGTGAAATTGAGATGGTTTGCTTTTTTGATTGTGTTGCTCGCTGGCTGTAGTTCAAAACATGATTATAAAAATCCCCCCTGGAATCCTGAAGTCCCGGTAAAGCGGGCCATGCAGTGGATGCCGATCAGCGAACAAGCCGGGAAGGCCTGGGGCGTGAGCCCGCGCCTGATCACCGCGATCATCGCCGTGGAGTCCGGCGGTAACCCGACGCTGGTGAGTAAATCGAATGCGGTGGGGCTGATGCAGTTAAAAGCCTCTACGGCGGGAAGAGAGGTCTATCGCTACATGGGCTGGAAGGGACAGCCATCCACCAGCGAGCTGAAAAACCCGGAACGTAATATCTCTATGGGAACCGCTTACCTGAGCATTCTGGAGCATGGCATTCTGAAGGGGATTGACGATCCGGAAGTGATGCAATATGCGCTGGTGGTGTCGTACGTTAACGGAGCTGGCGCGCTGCTCCGAACCTTCTCATCCGATCGCAAAGAGGCGATAGAAGAGATTAACGATATGGATAAAGATGAATTCTTCGAACACGTTGTGAAGAATCATCCGTCAGCACAGGCTCCACGTTATATCTGGAAAGTACAGAAAGCAATGGACGCCATGTAACGTCTTTGTCGGGCGGCAGCACGCTGCCCGACGCCTTTCAGCGCACTTTATTCGCGCGTTCCCGCGCTTCACGCTCCAGTGAAAAAATGATGCGCTGTAGTTCGCGCTCGGCGCCTGGCCCGACATTCAGAAAGCGAAAACTCAGTCGCGGCGTGGTAATGGTTTCGTTTTTGCCGTCCACCACCTTGCGCTCGCTGATGGCAATCAGCTGGGCGTCAAACCAGAAGCGTCCCCATCCGCCCATATCCAGCTCGATCTGACTAAAACGCATACCTTCCACCAGCCCTTCCGGCTTCGGCATATCCATCAACGCTCCCATGCCGCCCAGCGACAGGTCGAAGAGACGAAAGCGGATCTCTTTCTTGTCCGGCATTTTTGCCTTACAGAAGTAGGCCGGGTGAAGCGGGGCGCTGATGCGAAAATACTCGCGGCGCTGCACGAACCAGAGATTAGCGGGCAGGGGGGTGATAAACGCAGGCAAACCCTGGTACACGATCGTGGTCAGGCGAGGCAGTATAAACTCGACTTTAGCCCCCTGCGTTTCGGCCATCACCGAGAGGTTTTCTGCCTGTAGCGCGGCACGGTTTTCATCGCTCTGGCTACCCAGATCCACGATCAGGTGTTCTGCCGTCACGTCCAGGATCTTGCTGATAAACTGGCTGGTTGACCAGTTGATGCGCAGCGGCACCTCGCCCTTTTTCAGGTCGCGTAACACCCCTAATACAGCCAGCGGATTTTGTTTCAGGAACTGCTCACTGTAGCTACTCACGCCAGATGGCTCCTCGATAGATGACAGACTGTCTCTGGGTTATCGGCACGCTGGCATGAAACTTAATACAAACGATCTGTTTTTCTCCGCTGATATTGATTCGGTAATAAAAATGATAATAATTGTCGTTCCCAATATCATCTAATAATAAGACGACACTATGAGCACCTCACGTTTTGCGTTATGCGCGTTGGCAGGCGCCGTTACGCTGGCATTGCAGACACAGGCTTTCGCAGAAGAACCCACCATCGTGGTAACCGGTACAGAGCAGGGCAGCGCGCTCCCTGCCTGGACCAATAGCGCCACGAAATCAGCCGTCGCGGAAAGTAAAACGCCGCAGGTGATCAACACCATCGCCGCTAAAGAGATTGAGCAGCGGCACGCCAGTTCGGTAAACGAGATCCTGCGCTATGCGCCGGGCGTTTCCACGGAGGTGCGCGGGAGCACCTCTTACATGAGCGAGTACAAAATCCGCGGGTTCAACGTCGATCAGGAGTTCTACAACGGCCTGCAACTTCCCTATAACGTCACCGGGAACTCCAAAGCGCGAATCGATCCGCTGCTGATTGAGAGCGTCGATATCCTGAAGGGGCCGTCATCCGTGCTGTATGGCGGCGGCTCCCCGGGTGGGCTGGTCAATATTCAGAGTAAAAAGCCGCAGAAAGAGGCGAAAACGGAACTGGGCTTTAATACCGGAAACCGCAATCTGAAAGAGGGGTACCTGGATTCCACGGGGCAGATCGCGAACAGCGACTGGAACTATCGTCTGCTGGGCAAAGCAACGGAAAGTGACGAACAGGCGCACACCACGCGGTATGAAAACTATCTGGTGGCCCCCTCCGTGACCTGGCAGCCGGATGACAAAACGCGCCTGACCATTGACGCGCTGGCGCAAAACACGCCGAGCCTGACGCCGTCTGATCCGATGCCGCTAAGCTATCTGCGGTCTAAATACGCCGATCGTCGTGACTATGCCGGGGATGAGTGGAGCGGCTTCAAACAGCGCCAGTGGATGCTGGGCTACAGCTTTGAGCATGAGTTTGACAGTGGCTGGGGCTTTAACCAGAAAGCGCGCTACTTTGACGTGGATACCCACCAGCGCAGCGCCTATTCCACCGGGACGGGCAGCGAGGTCTTCCAGCTTAACCGCTTCGCCTATACCACGGATGAAGATTTGCAGAGCTTCAACATTGATAACCAGGTTACCCGAACCGTCGCGCTGGGGGACTGGCAACATCATCTGCTGGCGGGCTTTGACTACCAGAAGCTGAACTCTCACTTCCATTATCGTTACGCCTCGTCCACACCGGGTATCGATATGCGCAATCCGGATCACTCGCAGATCGATAACGATGCGCTGGGGCTTGAAACCGCGCAGAAAAACCGTCTCGGCTATCAGCAGAATGGCTATTACCTTCAGGATCAGATTGCGTTTGGCGGGCTTAACGTGCTGGCCAGCCTGCGCTTTGACGACTACCGTTCCGTCACCACCAACTATCTGCAAAACGGTGACAAAGCCTGGGTGTCGCAGGATCGCCTCACCAAACGACTGGGGGCGCTTTATGCCTTCAAAAATGGTCTCTCGCCGTTTATCAGCTATTCGGAAGGTTTCGCACCGGTATCGCCGCAGGGTACGCTGACCGCGAAAGACGTTAAGCCCACCACCAGTAAGCAGGTGGAGGGTGGGGTGAAATATCTGCTGGCGGAATATGCAACTACCTTCACCGCCTCGGTGTTTAACATTCGTCAGAAAAATGTGGTGACCAGCGATCCGGGCTTCCTCAACTACCGCCAGACCGGGGAAGTGGAATCGAAAGGCGCGGAGCTTTCCGCTATTAGTCGTCCAACGGATAACCTGACGCTGATTGCTAATTATGCCTACACCCACGCCATCAATACCGAAGATGACAAGTACCAGGGCAAACGACCGACGCAGGTCCCTGAGAACGCCTTTAATCTGTGGGGAGATTACACCTTTGACAGCACTCCGATGAGAGGGTTAACGCTGGGGGCTGGTGCACGCTACACCGGGCCGATGGAGATCTCGCCAGCCAATGATGCAGGCAAGCTGGGCGGTACGACGCAGTACGATCTGGCGGCATCTTACCGCATGGGCGAACTGGCGCCATCGCTGGAGGGGCTGACGCTGAAAGCGAGCGCGCAGAACGTCACCAACAAAGAGACGCTCACCTGCTATGACGCGACCAACTGCTGGATAGGCCGCGACCGCACCTTCCAGGTCGGGGCGAACTACAGCTTCTGAAAAAAGCCCGGTGGCGCTACCGCACTGAACAGTCCCCTCGCCCCTTTGGGGAGAGGGTTAGGGTGAGGGGCGCTACTGCGCCGCCTGTTTAGCAGGTGCAACATCATCGTTTGCCGCAGACTGATTCTCCGGTACGCTGTCGCACGGCTTCTCTTTCGGGCAGACCATGTCCAGCATCCTGAGCGTCACACCGTTACTCCAGCCGAAACCGTCCTGCAACGGATACTCACCGCCGCCACCGCCGGTACCGGTCGAAGAGACATCGTACTTCTCAACCAGTTTCTTCTCGCGATCGTAGGTATGCTGAACGTTTTTCAGGAAACGCCAGGTCACGTCCATCGCCACTTTCTGCTGACCATAGTTCTGCAACCCTTCCACCGCTACCCACTGCAACGGCGCCCAGCCGTTCGGCGCATCCCACTGCTGCCCGCTGTTGATGGTGGTGGTAGAAATACCGCCCGGTTTCAGCAGGCGCGACGATGCGGCTGCGGCCACTTTATCGGCGCGATCCTGTGATGCGGCCTTCACATACAGCGGGAAGAGGGCCGCGGCAGTCAGCTGATTACGCACCTTCCTGGTTTTCAGATCGTAATCCGCATACCAGCCCTCTTTATCGTTCCACAGGTGGCTCTCCATGGCTTTCTGACGTGCGGAGGCCAGCGCGTCATATTTACTTGCGCTTGCGGTATCCCCGTCTTCCTGGCTGGCACGGGCCAGCAGTTTTTCCATCTTAAACATCAACGCATTCAGATCCACCGGCACGATGCTGGTGGTGCGGATGGTACCCAGCTTCTGGGGATCGTCCATCCAGCGGGAGCTGAAATCCCAGCCCGAGGCCGCGGCAGAGCGCAGATCACGGTAAATCTCGGTGGCCGGACGGTTAGGGTTATTTTTGGCGGTGGTCACGTCATCCAGCCACGACTCAGGGCGTGGCGTGTCCAGATCGTCCCAGTAGCGGTTGAGGAGGGAGCCGTCATCCAGCTTCACCACGCGTTTGTTTGCCTGACCAGGCTGGAGCCCATCAGCCCCCTCCATCCAGTAGGCATACTCCTTCTCCATCTGCGGACGGTATTTCTTCAACGCGTCGCTGTCATGCGTGGCCAACAGTTCCACCATCAAAGAAAAGAACGGTGGCTGAGAGCGGCTCAGGTAGTAGCTGCGGTTACCGTTAGGGATATGGCCCCAGGTATCAAGCTCGTATGCGAAGTTGTCCACCATGTCGCCGATCTTATCCCAGTGGCCGCTCTCGGCCAGCCCCAGCATGGTGAAATAGCTGTCCCAGTAATAGACTTCGCGGAAGCGTCCTCCCGGCACGACATAGGGTTTTGGCAAAGGCAGGAGGGAGTCCCATTTGTTCGCTTTGTCGGTGGTGCGGGTCAGCACAGGCCACAGATCGTCTATGTGTTCGCGCAGGCTCTGGCCCTCAGGGGGAACATATTTCTCACCCTCCTTCGGCAGGATAAAGTTCATCTCCACGAAGTGACGCAGGTCAAAACCGGACTGGGTATGCTGCATCCGGTAATCCGCCAGGATCATCAGCGGGTCGCTTTTGGGAACGGCATCCGCGAAGGTTTTCTGATCCGGGAACAGTTTGGCGCTCTGAACGTCATTAAAGAGGGGGCCAAGAAGAATATCAGGTGAGCTTTGCTGGCTCGTTGGCTGGTCTTCAGCATAACCAAATGCGGTAACACCGAGTAGTGCGCCTGCCAACGCAAGGGGTAAAAAAGCGGGGCGTCGTGCGCGAGGTCTTATCATCGGTTCGTCTCCTGTCTTCACTGAGCAGCGTGACCGCTGTTGTCAATTACCTGAAAACCTTAGACGAATATCGATAACTTCGCGTGTTGAATGTCCCATTTTTCGCATAACCAGATAATTCGGGTGCGCTTTCACTACACCAGGGTTGGATTACTTAATTTTTAACCACACCTCGGAAAGGCCGGGTAAGCTTCATGCCACCCGGCTTAAGCCCTACAACCCTTTATTATCCATCAGCACCGCCAAATCCACCAGACGGTTTGAGAAGCCCCACTCGTTGTCATACCACGACAGGATCTTCACCATATTCCCGCCAATCACCAGCGTTGAAAGCCCGTCGATAATGGATGAGCGCGGGTCGCCCTGATAATCACTGGAGACAAGCGGTTCATCGCTGTAGCCCAGGATGCCTTTCAGCGGCCCGCTACCGGCAGCCTGACGGAACGCGTCATTCACCTCTTCGGCGGTCACGTTGCGGCTCAGCGTCACCGTCAGATCGACAATCGACACCACTGGCACCGGCACGCGCAGGGAATACCCGGTGAGTTTACCGTCCAGTTCGGGGATTACTTTCCCGAGCGCTTTTGCCGCGCCGCTGGAATAAGGCACAATCGATAATGCTGCCGCACGCGCGCCGCGCAGATCTTTTTCTGGCTGGTCATGCAGCGCCTGGCTGTTGGTGTAGGCATGCGTGGTGTTCATCAGCCCGTGTTCAATGCCAAACTGCTGGTGCAGCACCTGCGCCGCTGGCGCCAGACCGTTAGTGGTGCAACTCCCGTTACTGACCACAAAATGCTGGGCCGGATCGTACAGCGTGTGGTTCACGCCCATTACCACCGTAAGATCATCATTTTTAGCCGGGGCGGAAATAATGACGCGTTTTGCGCCGCCGCTCGTGATATGCACCGCCGCTTTTTCACGTTCGGTGAAGAAACCGGTGGCTTCTATTACCACCTCAACGTCAGCGTCTTTCCACGGAATGTTTGCCGGGTCGCGTTCACTGAATACGGTGATGCGTTGCCCGTCAACCTGTAGCGCGCCGTCCGCCGCTTCCACAGGTACCGGTAGCGTGCCGAGCAGAGAGTCATATTTCAGCAGATGGGCGAGGGTTTTACTGTCCGTCAGATCGTTAATGGCCACAATCTGGAGATCCGGATTGCCCAGCGCCGCGCGCAGGACATTACGTCCGATACGGCCGAAACCGTTAATACCGACCTTAACCATGATGCACTCCTTATCTGTGTTGTCTGGAGTTACTGTAGGTGTCAGGTCGGTTGGCGTAAATGACAAAAAAGGATCAGATTACGCCATTCTGCGGCAGTGGAAACGCTGGCGATATTCGCCCGGCGTGAGATGAAGCTGCTTTTCAAAAACGCGGCGCAGGTTGATGCTGGTCCCAAACCCGCTTTTTTCGGCAATGACCTCAAGCGGATACGGGGTCTGCTCCAGAAGCTGTCGTGCGGCGGCCAGGCGGGCTTCGGTGACATAACGGGCCGGAGGTACACCGACGTCACGCGTGAACACGCGGGTGAAATTGCGCGGACTCATGGCGACCCGTTCGGCCAGCCTTTCGACGCACAAATCTGCGGTGAGGTTTTGCAGGATCCAGCTTTGCAGTTCGCTAACCGGTCCGGTCGCGCCGGACTGCTCCAGATTATAGCGGCTGAACTGTAGTTGGCCGCCAGGCCGGCGCAGGTACATCACCATATCCTGCGCCACGTTGCGGGCGAGGGTGAAGCCGTAATCATCCTCCACCAGCGCCAGCGTCAGATCAAACCCGGAACTGACGCCGCCGGATGTCCAGACGGGACCATCCTGAACATAGAGCGGGCCGCCCTCAACGTTGACCGCAGGATAGCGGGTTTTCAACGTTTCCAGAAGCCGCCAGTGGGTCGTTGCCCGGCGCCCATCGAGAAGTCCGGCCTGTGCCAGCAGCAGGGCCCCGCCGCAGACAGAGGCGACGCGTCGCGCATGCGGCGCGGCCAGGTGCAGCCAGTCCACCACCGCAGTGCTTTCCTGCTCATTCATGCCACGGCCGGTGATGATAATCGTGTCCAGCGGCTCGCGCGGATCCAGCTCCGGCAGGCGATAGTCCGCCAGCAGATTTAAGCCGGACTGGCCATGGATCACCAGGTGAGGCTGGGTAGTGGCAATAATGATGCGGTAGCGGGGCTGCGCCAGACCGTCCGGGTGCAGACGGTTGGCCTGCATCAGAATGTCGGCTATACCGGCGGCTTCAAACAACATGCCACCATCAGGAACGATTATCAGGATCTTCTTCATGTCATGAAAAGTACCTTTCTTACAATATAAGTCAAGTGGAGGACGTTGACCGTTACCGAGCACGGTTCTGGTCAACCCCGATGCCTGCAACGGCACATATTTTGATACCCACTTAACCTGTTTTTACCGCTCGGCCTGTAAGCTATGGTGCGGGAAAGCAAAGAACTCATAACAAATTTTCATCATGTTTGTAATAAATCGTCGGAGTGGTGGAAAGCAAGCAATAGTGTAGTGACGGTAAAATGCCAAATGAAGTTCGCCTGTCGAAAGCAGCGTCTTTATTCATTACCTGGAAAGGGTGGGTTATATTTTGAGCAATGCCTTGGCGAGCAAGATTGTAGTCAGGCTTAATTATTTGTACGGCCCAGACGAGAGAAAATTATCTTAAGAAGGGGGAGAGCATAAAGTTAATTTGCGGCGTGAAATTAATTTTTTCACCCTTACTGTGTTTTCTTAATTTGATGGGACATCGTCCTGAGTATTGACGATTTGCTATCGATACAACAAATAATTCGTGTGAGATATATTCATATGCAACTGAAAAATTCTCTGTTCTACTAATTATGGTAGTGGCAGGAATAGTGGTGTTACGTTAGTGAGAATGGTTCTCTTTTGGGTTTTTTTGTCTTTAAATCAGCTAATTGCGTGATTTCTCTATTTTTCAGATTAATCTCAGAGTGAGGCGAATGCCTCATGAATCAGCAGTAGCGAAAAAGGAAATATTGAAAAGGTGATAAGCTCATGTAAACTTGTTTACCGTTTGTCAAAATATGTCAGGATTACGCTGGGCCTTATTCTCGAAGGCTCGTGCGGTAGCTATGCCCAAATAATAGTAACGCCCCGGAAAAACCTGACTATTTTTAACAATAGCACCTAAGTCAAATTTTATCCCCTCTCTTCATCCTCTAAATATCGCTACGGAAAAGCATATGAAACTGCGTGTATTGTTATCACTTCTGTTTGTTATGGCGGTGGCGGGCTGTAAGGCGCCGCAAAAACCAGCGATCACCGATGATACGATTGTGACCAGCCAGGTTAATGGCATCACGCTGACGCACCGTCACGCTGTTACCCCTCCGGCGGAGTTCACTCAGGTGAATGAACCGTATCGTGCTATGTACCCGGCATCCCTGATGAGCCGTCCTGACTACGGTGGAAAAGTGATCCGTACGCTTGAGACCGGAAAAACTTACGTCGTGCTTGGGCAGGTTGAACATTTCTGGATGGCGCTGGCCGATGAAGGGAGTGAACAGCTGATTGGTTACGTGCCGATGCGTGCCGTGATCAAGGCCGACCAGTACGAAGCCACCGTGCGTAAACAGGCACTGCGCCCTAAAGCGCGCAAGAAAACCACCTGTGTTGATGTCGATGGCAACAGCAAAGCCTGCAAAGACAGCGCGAACGGTACCTGGATCCTGAACTAAACGGGTTTCACGAGCATATTTTTATGAATAATAAAAATTTCCATCGGATGTGGTTCCCTTTTTTTGCGTTGATTCTCGCGCTGATCGGTGGTTGTACGTCGTCTTCACACAGCGACCCCTCCCGCTACAATCTTCAGTTTCAGGCTCATCCTCAAATCAATGATTCTGCACCGCTTAAGGTCAGAGTATTGCTGCTGAAATCCGATGCGGATTTCATGTCCAGCGACTTCTACTCCTTACAGAACAACGCGTCAGCCACGCTTGGCGCGAATCTGCTGAACAGCGATGTGTTCTTCCTGATGCCGGGCCAGCTTTCGAAAACCCTGAGCGGTCAAAGCTCACCGGAAGCGCGCTATATCGGCGTAATGGCGGAATACCAGGCACTGGACGGCAAAAAATGGCGCGTCTCACTTCCTTTGCCTGTTCCCGGCGAAAACGCGATTTACCAGTTCTGGAAATGGTCCGCAGATGAACTCCAGGCCAGCGTCTTCCTTGACGTAAATGGTATCCGGGTCATCAGCCAGTAACGCCCTTCATAACAGGAAAGAGATCATCATGACGAAAGCAGAAAAGGTCGTCTGGACCGAGGGCATGTTCCTGCGTCCCCACCATTTTCAGCGGACAGAAAGTTACCTCCTCAACCACGTTCGTGAGTGGGGGGCCTTGCAGCGTTCGTATCTCTGGGGCTTTCTCGACCTTGAGCTGGATGAAGCGATGCTTCGCCAGGGCTGTATTGCCCTGAGCTACTGTAGCGGTTTGCTCCCTGACGGCACCTTTTTCCAGGTGCGCAGCGACCGCAACGGTCCGGCCCCGCTAAAAATCCCCGATAATCTTACCAATGAAAAGGTGGTGCTTGCGCTGCCGGTTCGTCGCGGTGGACGTGAAGAGGTGATTTTCAGCGAGGAGCACTCTTCTCTGGCGCGTTTTATTACGTTTGAACAAGAGGTAGAAGACGACAACGCCATGTCGGTCGGGGAAGCGACGGTGCAGTTTGGCCGCCTGCGTCTGACCCTGATGCTGGAGAAAGATCTGACGGCAGAATGGACCGCCATCGGCGTGGCGTGCGTCGCTGAAAAGCGCAACGACAACCACGTGCGGCTGGATAACAGCTACATCCCGCCAATGCTGAACGCCAATAACAGCCCGCAACTGTACGGCATGATCAATGACCTGCACGGCTTGCTGGTGCAGCGTAGCCAGCAGATCGGCGGCCGCCTGCGCCAGCCGGGGCGTTTCAATACGTCCGAGATGGTTGAGTTCACGCTTCTTTCGCTGATCAACCGCCATCTTGGCGACATCTCACATTTAAAAACGCTGCCGCTGCTTCACCCTGAAGCGCTCTGGCGAAGCTGGCTGCCGTTTGCCACGGAACTCGCCACCTGGACGCCGCAGCGTACCGCAGAGAGCGTACTGCCGGTATACGACCATGACGATCTCGCCCTTTGCTTCGGCAAACTGATGCTGATGCTGCGTCAGGGGCTGTCGCTGGTCATGGAAGATCATGCCATCCAGCTGCCGCTGCACGAACGCTCTCACGGTCTTAACATCGCCACCGTGCCGGAGACCAGCATGGTCCGCGAATTTGGCTTCGTGCTGGCGGTAAAAGCCAATGTCCCCGGCGAACACCTGCAAACCCATTTCCCTGCCCAGATGAAGGTTGCGCCAGTCTCGAAAATTCGCGATCTGGTTCAGCTCCAGCTGCCGGGCATCATGCTTCGGGCAATGCCCGTCGCGCCGCCGCAGATCCCGTGGCATGCAGGCTACAGCTATTTCGAGCTCGAGAGGGGCAGCGAACTGTGGCACGAGATGGACAAGTCTGGGGCATTCGCGCTGCATCTCGCAGGGGAATTCCCGGGTCTCGATATGGAGTTCTGGGCCATCCGTAGCCCGACAGAATAATAAAGCGAGCGCTTAATATGCAGGAACGACAGGATACCGGCAGTGATGCCGTGTTTACCGGAGCCAGTGGGAACAATCAGCTGGTGGCGGCCGCCAATCCGCTGCTCAATGCGATTCCGCAAATCCGTCATTCGGTTTCCCACGACGATCAGGTCGGGCTGCGCCAGCGCCTGATTGACGAAATTCGCCGTTTCGAGGTGCGATGCCAGCAGGCGGGCTTACCATATGAAGTGATTGTCGGCGCGCGCTACTGCCTCTGCACGGCGCTGGACGAAGCCGCCGCTCTGACCCCCTGGGGAAGCAGCGGCGTCTGGTCAAGCAATGGTCTGCTGGTGACGTTTCATAACGAAACCTGGGGTGGCGAGAAGTTTTTCCAGCTGCTGGCACGTCTTTCGCAGAATCCGCGCGAACACATTCTGCTGCTGGAGATGATCAACTACTGTCTGCTGCTCGGCTTTGAAGGCCGCTACCGCGTGCTGGACAATGGCCGGACCCAGCTTGAAACCATCAAACAGCGCCTGTGGCAGATGATCCGTGGCGTTCGCGGCAGCTTCCCGCCGCCGCTCTCGCCGCACCCGGAAGATCGCCCCGTTCTGCGCAAGCTCTGGCGGCCGATGATTCCACTCTGGGCGTGCGTGGCGCTGGTCGGCTTTATCGCCTGCCTGTTCTATATCGTGCTGAACTGGCGTCTGGGTGATAACACCAGCCCGGTGCTGGCGAAAATTTACCAGTCCCAACTGCCGGAAACCTCGATCCAGCAACCTGCACGTCAGCTACCGGCGGTACTGAACCTGCGCGGCTTCCTGAAACCGGAAATTGATGCCGGTCTGGTGGCCGTTAAGGATGAGGCGGATCGCAGCGTGGTGATCCTGAAAGGGGACGGACTCTTTGCCTCGGCCTCAACGGTGGTGCGCGATCGCTATGAGCCGGTCATCGACCGCATCGCCCAGGCGATGAATAACGTCAGCGGCAAAATTCTGGTGGTGGGGTACAGCGACAACGTGCCGATCCGCAGCGCACGCTTCGCCTCTAACTATGAACTCTCGCTTGAGCGCGCCCGTTCGGTGCAAAAACAGCTCCAGGGTAGCCTCTCGCAGCCTGAGCGCGTCAAAGCCGAAGGGCGGGGCGAGATCAACCCGGTAGCGCCTAACACGACGCCTGAAAATCGCGCCCGTAACCGCCGCGTGGAGATTACGCTGCTGGTATCGCCTGACAATACCCAGGCCGAGCTGAACGGATTGCCGCAAGGAAACTAAGGATGCTGACTACTCTACTTTCTATACTGACCAATCGCATTCTGTGGAGCTTCCTGGGCGTAACGGCGCTCGCGGCGGTCATCTGGATGATTGGCCCGCTGTTGTCCATCGTGGACACCCGGCCCCTTGAATCAGAGCAGAACCGCGTCATCAGCATTGCGGTGGTCTACCTGATTTGGGCCCAGAGCCACATTTTGCCGCGGCTGTATAACGCCTGGCTGAACCGTAAGCTGATGGACAAGCTTAACGAAAATACCACCAGCCCGGAGGCGGCCGATCCGCAGAAACGTCTGAACAGCGAGGAGCAGATCCTTGCCGGGCGTTTCGATGAAGCCGCCCAGATGCTGAAAAAAGCCCACTTCAGCAAAGCGGGACATGGCGCGCAGTGGACGCAGCGCTTCAGTACGCAGTACCTCTATCAGCTGCCGTGGTACGTCATTATTGGCGCGCCGGGTTCAGGTAAAACCACCGCGCTGGCCAACTCCGGGCTGCAATTCCCACTGGCGGACCGCTTCGGTAAAACCGCGCTGCGCGGCATTGGCGGCACGCGCAACTGTGACTGGTGGTTTACCAACGAGGCGGTTCTGCTGGATACCGCGGGGCGCTACACCACTCAGGAGAGCGAGCAGGTTCAGGACGCCGGGGAGTGGCTGGAATTTATCAACCTGCTGCGTAAATACCGCCGTCGCCAGCCCATCAACGGCGTGATTATCACCATCAGCATTTCCGACCTGCTTTCGCAGTCCGCTGAGGCCTCCCGCCAGCAGGCGGTCAACCTGCGCCAGCGTCTCTCCGAGCTGCATGAACAGCTGGGTATTCGCTTCCCGGTGTATGTGATGGTGACCAAAGCGGATCTGCTTAAAGGCTTCCGCGCCTGGTTTGCGGATTACGACAAAGCCCAGCGCGATCAGATCTGGGGCTTTACGCTGCCGTGGGAGCAGACCAAACACGCCGATTACGACCTGATGGGCAACTTCCAGCAGGAATTTTCCCTGCTGCAACAGCGTCTGGATGCTGGCCTGCCGGAAACCATGCTTAAAGAGCATGACGCCAAAACCCGTGCGGAAGCCTATCTCTTCCCGCAGGAGTTCGCCGCGCTGCGTCCGCTGCTGGCAGACTACCTGAGCACGGTCTTTGCCCGCTCAAACTTCGAAACCGAATTTTCGCCGCGCGGCATCTACTTTGCCAGCGGCACCCAGGAAGGGATGCCGTTTGACCGCGTGATGGGCGAGCTGAACCGCGCGCTCTCCTTACCTGAAGGGGAGGAAAGCACGCGCTGGGATTCGGTAAGCAAAGAGGCGCCGATCCCGGGCGCGAAGGGCCAAAGCTTCTTCATTAAAAATCTGCTGCAAAACGTGATTTTCCAGGAAGCGGGCATCGCCGGGGAAAACCGCTGGTGGGAGCTGCGCAACCGCGCCGTGATGTGGTCCGGCTACGCGGCGCTGCTGGCCCTGCTGGTGATCCTGGGTGGTCTGTGGCTGACCAGCTACGCCAAAAATAAAGCTTATCTGGAAGAGGTAGATGCAAAAGTGCCGATGCTGGAGCAGCAGAGCAAGGCGCTGCAAAACCAGCCCCAGCGCGATCTGTTTGCGCTTCTGCCGCTGCTTAACAGCCTGGTGGATCTGCCGAAAAGCGATGCCTTCGACGTTAACAACCCGCCGGTTTCCCGCCGCATGGGGCTTTATCGCGGGGATGACGTCAGCGATGCCTCGCAGTCTCTGTATCAGAAGGCGCTGGATCAGATGCTGCTGCCTGCCGTGGCGATGCACATTACCACCTGGCTGCGCAACGACAACGGCAGCGACGTGGAGTACAGCTATGAGGCGCTGAAAGCCTATCAGATGCTCTACCAGCCTAAGCATTATGACGGTAAATTCCTGCACTCGTGGGTGATGCTCAACCTGCAACGCAACCTGCCGCAGAACGTGACGCAGGCGCAGCTTCAGGAGCTGGAATGGCACCTGACGCAGCTGCTGGAGCCAAAAATTCAGGCTTCACCGTATGCGCAGGATGAGGATCTGGTGGCCCGTGAAAGGGCGCTGATCAACCAGCAGCCGCTCTCAACACGTGTATATGGCCGCCTGAAACGTCTGCTGGAGCATGATGAGAACCTGAAGCCGGTTTCGCTTTCTGATCTCGGCGGCCCGCAGAGCGAGCTGGTGTTTTCGCGCAAAAGCGGCAAGCCGGTGAGTGAGGGCGTACCGGGCCTCTACACGCCGGACGGCTACTGGAAAAGCTTCAACGACCAGATCGACAGCGTGACCACTGCCCTGCACGAGGACGATGCCTGGGTACTGGGAGCGACCACTGCCCAGGAAGATAAACAGCAGATCGACAACGCCGTGCGTCAGCTCTACATGCGCGACTTTATCGTTAACTGGGATCGCTTTCTCGCTGACATTCAGCTCAACAACAGCGCCGATCTTTCCCAGCGTATCAACACCGCGCGCCTGCTTTCAGGCACCAATTCGCCGCTGCGCCGTCTGGTACTTAACCTGAGCAAGGTGCTGACCCTGTCGCGCACTGCGCCTGCGCCGGAAGATGCGCAGAAAGCGGAAGACCAAAGCAACCGCGCCACCCGCACGCTGGAAGCACTGTTCAGCAACGGTGACAATGCCCCGACGCAGGGCGCGGTTGTGACGCAGGCGCCTGAACAACTGGTGACCGACCACTATGCGCCGATGATTGAGCTGGCGCAGCCGCTGGAGAAGGGCGGCAAGACCATCGTCTTTGATGATTTTCTTAAGCAGGTTGACGAGCTTTATCGCTACCTGACCGCCGTTCAGGATGCAGCCAACAGCGGTATGCCCGCGCCGGGCGGCGATGCAATCAGCCGCCTGCAAGCCAGCGCGGGACGTCTGCCGGGCGGGTTGCAAACCATGTTCAGCAATATGGCCGTCGGCGCCAGCAGCGACACTCAGCGTCGCGATCTGGAGAACGTGCGTAAGCGCATTAACGTGGAAGTGGGTGGGTTCTGCCGTCAGGCGATTGCCGGGCGTTATCCGCTGGTGCGCAGCGCCAGCACTGAGGTGACGCCGGACGATCTCGCCCGCATGTTCGCGCCGGGCACCGGACTGATGGACACCTTTTTCCGCGACAACCTGACCAACAAGGTGGACACCACCCAGGCGAACTGGCGCTTTATGCCGGGCATCGACGGTAAAACGCTGCCGGGCAGTGAAGGGCTGCTGCGTCCGTTCCAGCAGGCGCAGTCTGTCCGCGATGCCTTCTTCGCAAACGGCGCGACCACGCCATCCTTCAAGGTGACGGTGCGCACCGTGCGTATGGACAATACCATTCTGAACCTGACGCTGGACGTGGACGGCCAACTGCTGCGCTACAGCCACGGTCCGCAGGCGGTGCAGATCATGACCTGGCCGGGGCCGGGCGGGACGAACCAGGTGCGTATGCAGCTCGGTCTTGCCAATGGCAGCACCGCAACGCTGGTGACCAACGGTTCCTGGGCGCTCAACCGCTTTTTCGACAAGGCGCGCACCAGCCCTGGCGCGGGTAGCCTGAGCCGTCAGGCCACCTTCAACGTCGACGGACATCAGGTCACGCTGGAGTTTGCCCCGAACAGCATCCGTAACCCGTTCCAGCTTCCCCGTTTCTCATGCCCATAACCGCAAGGACAGCCGTATGACGAATACCCCTGCGATGAACCGTTATAGCTGGTATGGCAAATTACCCAGCGCCGGAGATTTTTTGCAGCGTCGCTTTCCGGATAGCCTGCAACGCCAGTGGTCGCACTGGTTTCAGGTCGGCCTGCTGGCCTGGCAACAGGAAGAGCAGCGCAGCGGCGAGCGCCCGTTTTCTAAAGCCCCGGTGTGGAACTTTGTCGTCCCGCCGATGCTTGGTAGCCAGATGATTCAGATGGGCTGCCTGCTACCGGGCCGTGACAGCGTAGGCCGTCACTATCCGGTATGCCTGCAACTGAGCTTCACCCCGGCCGAGTGGTCATCCCGTCTGCTCGGGCAGGCTGAAAGCTGGTACCAGCAGCTTGGCCGTCTGGGGCTGCACGCGGTGCGTAACAGCTATTCTGCCTCCCAGCTGGATGAAATGCTGATGACCATCCCGGCGCCCCAGCCGGTTGAGCCGCAAAAGCGTTCCGACATTCTCGACGTGATTGGCTATGACGACGAGGGTCAGAGCACGCTGGGCTGGCCGCAGGCGGCGGAGTGTTTTGATCCGCTGCGCCAGACCAGCTACTGGTGGACAAACCGCTGCGACGGCTATCCGCTTTACACCCACGTCCACAGCGGAAACTTCACCGGGCAGCTCTTTACGCTGTTGTTCGATCCGGCAGGCGGCGCCCGTCCGGGCCGCCACGGTCTTTACCCGCCTATGTTTGAATAAGCAGGGATCTTATGAATATCGATGAATTTCTCGCGCCGATAAGCCCCGATAACCCCTGCGGTGAAAACCTGGAGTACGACGCTGATTTCCAGGCCATGGGGCAGGCCAGTCAGGGCAAAGCCGAACAGCAGTTTGGCGACACCATCATTCCGGCAGAGCCTGCCGACTGGAACACGGTGGAAAGACTCGCCACCAGCCTGCTGGGCCGCACCAAAGATCTTCGCGTCATGCTGGCGTTAACCCATGCCTGGACGCGTCGTCGCGGGCTGGCAGGTTACGCCGACGGGCTACTGCTGGTGCAGGAAGCCCTGTCCCGTTACTGGGAGCAACTTTACCCGCTGCTGGAAGAGTATGGCGAAACCGATCCGTTCTACCGCATTAACGCCCTCGCCGGGCTGAGCGATAAATCTGACCTGACGGTCGCGGTGCGTAACGCCTCACTGCTCCGCTCTAACGGCGATGAGATTTCGCTCCGTGACGCCCAGGCGCTGCTTGATGGCAGTAAAACAGAGTGTCCGGATTATCCGGGCGGTCGTCCACGACTGATCGATGAGCTGGCCCGGGGCGATCAGCCAGGCACCGAAGCGGTAATCGTGATCAACGAACGCCTGCTCGCCATCCGTGAACTGCTTACCGGCTATCTCGGGGAAAGTGGCGTACCGGAGATGGAACAGCTGCTGAAAACCGTCGGGCAAGTTTCGAGCGCCTGTCAGGTGACCGATATCAGCAAGTTGCTGCCGAACCGTGACGCGCAGGCTGAGCAGCACGCCGAGCCGCAGCCGGTGACCGCGTCGCCCGTTCAGCAGGTGACGGACTGGCGCAGCGTGCAGGTGACCAGCCGCGCCGACGCGCAGCTGATGCTGGAAAAAGCGAAACAGTATTTTGCGCAGTACGAACCCAGCCACCCCGCACCGCTGATGATTGAACGGGTGCAGCGGCTGTCTGAACTCAACTTTATGGACATTATTCGCGACCTGGCGCCAGACGGCGTTAACCAACTGGAAAACATCTTTGGACGCCGCGAATGACGCGTCCTGGCATTATGACGACAGGCATGGAGTCTGCCGTTTCACCTTCACCGCGCATCTTTGATGGAGAACATCATGGCAATGAGTAACAGTGGACAGAAATTCATCGCACGCAACCGTGCTCCCCGCGTGCAGATCGAATATGACGTAGAGATCTACGGCGCAGAACGCAAAATTCAGCTGCCGTTTGTGATGGGCGTTATGGCCGATCTGGTTGGCAAGCCGGTGGAAAACCTGCCAGCCGTCGACGAGCGTAAGTTCCTTGAAATCGACATCGACAACTTCGACGAACGCATGAAGGCGCTGAAGCCGCGCGTGGCGTTCCAGGTGGATAACACCCTGACCGGCGAAGGTAAGCTCAACGTCGATCTGACCTTTGACAGCATGGACGACTTCCTGCCGGACGCGGTGGCCCGCAAGGTTGAGCCGCTGAACAAGCTACTGGAGGCTCGTACCCAGCTCTCTAACCTGTTGACCTACATGGACGGCAAAAACGGCGCGGAAGAGCTGATTGCAAAAATCCTTCAGGATCCGACGCTGCTCAAATCCCTGAGCCAGATGCCAAAAAATGACGAAAGTGCGAAAGGTAGCGAGGAATAATCGATGAGCAACCAGACTCAACAACACGATCAGCAGGCGGGCCAGGCCTTAAGCCAGGACGAGTTCAGCGCGCTGCTGAATAAAGAGTTCCGCCCGAAAACCGATCAGGCGCGCTCTGCCGTAGAAAGCGCGGTAAAAACCCTGGCGCAGCAGGCGCTGGAAAACACCGTGACCTTCTCAAACGATACCTACCGCACCATTCAGAACCTGATTGCCGGTATTGACGAGCAGCTTTCGCAGCAGGTGAACCAGATCATTCACCACGAGGAGTTCCAGAAGCTGGAGAGCGCCTGGCGCGGCCTGAGCTACCTGGTGAACAATACCGAAACCGACGAGATGCTGAAGATCCGCTTTATGAGCATCTCCAAGCAGGAGCTGGGCCGCACCCTGAAGCGCTACAAGGGCGTGGGCTGGGACCAGAGCCCGATCTTCAAAAAAATCTACGAGCAGGAGTACGGCCAGTTCGGTGGCGAGCCGTTTGGCTGCATCGTGGGCGACTACTACTTCGACCACAGCCCGCAGGACGTTGAGCTGCTGGGCGAGATGGCGCGCATTGGCTCCGCGGCCCACTGTCCGTTCATCACCGGTACCGCACCGGGCGTGATGCAGATGGAGTCCTGGCAGGAACTGGCTAACCCGCGTGATCTAACCAAAATCTTCCAGAACACCGAATACGCCGCCTGGCGTTCACTGCGTGAATCGGAAGATGCCCGTTATCTGGGCCTGGTCATGCCGCGCTTCCTGTCGCGCCTGCCGTACGGCATTCGCACCAACCCGGTCGACAGCTTTGATTTTGAAGAGCAGACCGACGGCGCGAACCACAACAGCTACTCCTGGGCGAACGCGGCCTATGCGATGGCGGCCAACATCAACCGCTCCTTTAAAGAGTACGGCTGGTGCACCTCGATTCGCGGCGTCGAATCCGGCGGGGCGGTGGAAAACCTGCCGTGCCACACCTTCCCGAGCGATGACGGCGGCGTGGACATGAAGTGCCCGACCGAGATCGCCATCAGCGATCGCCGTGAAGCGGAACTGGCGAAAAACGGCTTTATGCCGCTGGTTCACCGCAAAAACTCCGACTTCGCCGCCTTCATCGGCGCGCAGTCCCTGCAAAAACCGGCCGAGTACCACGACCCGGATGCCACCGCTAACGCGCGCCTGGCCTCCCGTCTGCCTTACCTGTTCGCCTGCTGTCGTTTTGCTCACTACCTGAAGTGCATCGTGCGCGACAAAATCGGCTCCTTCCGCGAGCGCGAAGAGATGGAACGCTGGCTGAACGACTGGGTGATGAACTACGTCGACGGTGACCCGGCGAACTCCTCCCAGGAAACCAAGTCCCGTAAACCGCTGGCGGCGGCGGAAGTGCAGGTGCAGGAAATTGAAGACAACCCGGGCTACTACGCCGCGAAGTTCTTCCTGCGTCCACACTACCAGCTGGAAGGCCTGACCGTTTCCCTGCGTCTGGTATCTAAACTGCCGTCGCTGAAGACGAAGGACGCGTAATAATGATTGCCGGCCCGAAGGGGCCGGCAATTTGAGAGGAAGAGCTTAGCTTGTTTCTGTCAGTGAATAAGGATAGACGGTGAAACATATACTTTTGATCGCGACCAGTTTGCTGGCAGTTTCTACTCTCGCAAGCGCGGAGGCAGGAAATTACAAATACCCTCAAGCGGAAGCATTGCCTCAGGATGACACATCAAACTTCCAACGCGATCCTACGCTGTTAACAGGGTACGATTTAAATCTGAGTGCAGAGCGTTTTGCTAAAGCCTGGCTGTCGAAAACGAATGAACGTGAACGCATTAAGGCAAATATGTATCTTCTCGGCGTAGTCGACGCGTCTGAGGGCACTGCATGGTGCAAGGGCAGGCCTTTTTTGCCAAATACAATACATGAGTTTCTCTATTCTCGTTTTGCGGACTTATCGAAACAGCAAGGCGAGGAACGCGCTTCAAAAATCATCATTGACGGCATGAAAGAATTACGCCCGTGCAAAAAAGGAGAGTGACAGATGAGACCATTGTACGAACAACTTAAACGTCAGCATTACTCTTCAAATCACACACGCGCGGGTTTTGCCTCGGGTGAACAGGTTTTTTCAGAAATTGGCTACGATTATTCGACGATTATCAAGCAACAACCGGCATACGAAAATACCTGTGCGGTAAGAATGAGCCTGGCATTGTTAAAATGCAATGTTGAATTTACAGGGCGTTTACCCATAAAGACCGGTCCCTATAAGGGAAAAACAATCGAGCCTGGCGCAAAATTACTTGCCGATCAGCTTTTTAAATCCCATGTGTTTGGCAAGGCAGAAATCTTTAAAGACCGCGAGGCTGGTGCACGCTCAATGTTGGGCCGAAAAGGTGTTGTTTTCTTCAATAAAATTGATGGGTATGGGGGTGGTCATATCGACCTTATCGAGCCTCTGAGTAATAATTCGTTTATATGTAACTCCGATTGCTTTCCGTACTGTCAGGAAATCTGGTTTTGGGAATTAAAATAATTATATTCAGGTTTCTAAAGACCGCATTATTTTTGTTCACTTGCTTATCTTTTTCTGCTCGCAGTGACAACCCTTACGTTGATTTTTATCAGCAGCAAACATACCGGCAGGTGGTAAAAGATTTGGTCCTGGCGCGCTGCCTTGCGCAGGTTGCAGATAAAGGCAGTCAATTTTCTGCTGATGCGGCCCGCAGTGCGAGTGCATTTATTGAGTGGATGCCGTTTGATGCTGAAAACGGTACTGACAAAGTTAACGCCATTATTGGGAAGTATAAAAACCAAATTAATGGTTTCCACTCGGAGCGCAAACCTGATGTAAAAGGCGTAACCTTAAATTGTCTACGTCTTTATCATAGCGACGAACTGAATAAACTGGTTCCGCAGCTCATCATTGGCGATCCTGATCGTACCTGGATTCAGGATAATCCGCCGTAGTAAAAGACTTCACATTCTTTCCGTTCATTCAGGGGGAATGTAAGACTATCAAATGACACGGGTCGTTTGATATGAGGCAGAGGTAAAATATGGACGGTTTTATTCAGCCCCATGCTTTCCTGTTTGCCATATAAGGGCTTTTTCGAAAGCAATATTGTTCATCCACGAAGAGTAGATATTATGGCTATTGATATGTTTCTGAAGGTCGAGGGTGTTACGGGCGAATCTAAAGATTCTAACCACACCGGCTGGACTGATATTACCTCCTTCTCCTGGGGCGCGTCCCAGCCGGGTAATATGAGCGTTGGTGGCGGCGGCGGTGCCGGTAAGGTTAACTTTAACGATCTGCACGTTAACGCTCTGATCGACAAATCCACTACAGCAATCCTGAAACACTGCGCAAGCGGTAAGCACCTGACCAAAGTTGAACTGTCCGTCTGCAAAGCGGGTGGTCAGCAGGTTGAATACACCCGCATCACCCTGGAAGACGTTCTCGTGACTTCCGTTCAGTACACCGGTGCCGACAACGGCGATACCGTTGGCGTGACCTATGCATTCCAGGCTGCGAAAGTGAAACAGCAGTACTGGGAGCAGACCACTGCCGGTGGTAAAGGTGCTGAAAGCAGCGCTGGCTGGAACATCAAAGAAAACAAAGAAGCATAACAGGAGTGGGCCCGAAAGGGCTCACTTTATCCTGTGCTTTTTAAAAGGGAAAATACTTATGCGTCCTGCTTTTGGTGCAGCCTGGAACAGATTCAGAGAAGTTAATGTCAATGTCGAGACGGTGGGTAAATTATTGGGTGGAAAAGTCCAGCACAATATCGAAGCCGGAATTTTTCAAAATGCATGCCCCATTCGTATGAGCTACGTTTTAAATTATTGTGGCGTTCCAATTCCTGCCAACAGCAGATATGCGACGGTTACGGGGAGTGATAAAAAACGTTACATGTATCGCGTAAAGGATATGATTGCTTTTCTGCCAACTGTACTGGGTAATGCAGATCTGACGTTGACGTCTCCAACACCAGGCCAATTTGCAGGTAAGCAAGGCATTATCATCTTTACCGGTCATGGCTGGAGCGATGCCACTGGACATGTTACGCTCTGGAATGGGAATATTTGCTCCGATGATTGCCATTTTCTGGGTTCTCCCGGTAATGGTTCGTTTATTCCTGGCAGCGCTACGCTCTGGAGCCTGAAATGAAACATTTACTCGCTTTCGTGCTGGCGTTGAATACCTCATATACCTTCGCCCAAACTCTGCCGGACGTTAATACCTTTTCTCAGCAACAGATTTTTGAAAACTGGGTGCAAAATCGCTGTATCGGAAAGATTGCGGATAGTACGACACTGAAAAATGATGCAAAGGCAAGCGCCGCAGCATGGCTGGAAGCCAGTAACCTGCCTGCCGAGAATTTCGAAAAGGCCGACGAGGTTATTAACACCTTACTGAAACAGAAGCTAGGTGGTACAGCACCGGTAAACTATGAGGTTTTAAAGTGCAGCCTAATTTCCCATAGCGATGCGATTCGCCAACTCAGTGTGCAAAAATAAATCTTCTGCAAAAGCTAAAAAATTAAAAAGAATACAAGGAGTTTCCATGGCAAGTCCGTCAAACGTTGCTCCAGGTTACTGTGTTGTTCAGCAACCCGGCACTCTGGATTTTCAGGCAAGACAGCTATTTGGCAATGTGCGCAATGAAAAATCCGAGTATTTTATGCAATTGAATAAAGACACTGCGTGGCTCAAGCCTGGACAAATATTAATTGTCGCTGATCCACGTAGCGATAATCAAACACAGCAGATTAATAGTTTAGCCATTGCGAAAAAGAAGGTAACCAACGCGCTTGCGACTTTGGACGTGGCCACTGCTGAATTTTTGAAAAATAATTATGATAATATAAAAGCCATAACAGGCTGGGGCGATACAATCGTCGGTGGTGTGAGTGGTGCTGGTGAGTCATATTTTAAGCAAATAGAAAATATTTTAATTAAAATTGAAGCTACCTATCAAAATCAGTACAGAACACAAGGTGCGCTTTTCGGCCAACAGTTTTATGCTGAGCGCAATGCGCTTTTCGCACAATTGAAACCCTTGTTAAATAAAATAACTAAAAAACAGCTTAAGTTTAAAGATTATGCGGATCTTAAGAGAGCATTAGGGCTTTCCACGAAATCAATTGTCCATGAATGGAGTACTGTTGGGATTGGCGCAATCCCAGGTTACTCAACATATATTGACAGAACTGCCAAAATCACCTCTTATCTGAAAGCAGGCGGATGGGTTGCTTTAGGTTTTTCTTTTGTGAACACGTCTAACGAAGTTTATCATGCCTGCACCACTGGAAGAGAAAATGAGTGCAGCAGGGTTGCAGTGACTGAATATAGCAAATTTGGAGGTGGTGTCGCTGGTGCTGCATTAGGCTCATCCCTGGCGGCTCCCATTTGTCTTGCATTAGGTGTACCCACAGCGGGGACAGGAACACTCATCTGTGGTTTAGTGGTTGGTGCAGTCGGGGCTGCGGGTGGAACACAAATCGGTGGGTTTGCAGGAGAACAGCTCAATAACTTAATTTTTAGCGGAGAATAAAGTGATTTTTAATAATATTTACTCTGCTGTTATTATATGTCTTTTTGCTGCCTTTATAATCTTGGTTATTTCATTTTATATAGACTATCGGAAAAAACATCGCCAGGTTAACCAAATATATTCGATATTCACAAATCAACAGTTGCTCAAAAAAGAAGATTATCAAACCTGGCAAAATCTTGGATTCTGGGGGTTTGGTTTTCTCACCACAATTTTATCACGGATCTTACAGGGTAAGCGTGTGAGACTCACTGAGTGTCGTTGGCTTGAGCCACAGTCGTGCAATGAAATTTTGTCTGCCTTTGAGTTATCATGGGTTAAGTCGTACAGAAGAAAAATCATTATTGCCACTATTATATTTTTAGTGCTGTTAATTCTTTCCATCGTTAATAATATGTAATCCTATTCTGAAATTTAAATGATGCCTTTCTGAATTAACACCTAAACCCCGCCGTTCTCACCCCCGAGAGCGGCAGCGTTTGAGCGCTAATCTTACCAGCAGGAATACGCCATGCGATTCACGATTATTTCTACGAAACCCGGTCATCAGCCGCCGCAAAGCAGCTGTGATTTTTATGCCCCGGGCGGCACCATTGGGCGCGGTACGGATAACAATCTGGTGCTGCCGGACAACGATCGCACCATCTCGCGTTTGCAGGCCATCGTTCACGTCGACGCCAGCGGCGAATGTCGCGTCACGAACCGTGGCAGCGTCACCCGCGTGGTATTGAATGATATTCCGCTGGAGCGTGGGCGTCAGGTTGAGCTTCAGGATGGGGATATTCTCGGTATTGATGATTATCGCATTGAAGTCAGCGAACTCATTCATGACACCCAGCCCGTAAGCCGCATGGCGGCCAGCATGCAGCAGGCGCGCCCAGCGGCGACACCTGCTCCGGCGGCACAACCGAAACCGGCCAGCGCCGCGCCTCGCGGAAAAGCTGAACCTACGGCCGTGCCGTCGGAAATCTGGGACAGCCTGATGCAGGAGTTCTCCATCTCCGACAGCATCTCCAGCAACCGGGCAAAGCCACAGCCCGCCGCGTCCCACGACCCGTTCTCCCAGCCTGCGGCCCCGGAGCGGAATGCCGAAGACCCGCTGGCGATGTTCAACGATGCCGATCCGTCGCTTGAACGTAAAAACGTGGACCCGGACACGCTGTTCAGCGATGAAGCGTTGTTTAAAAAAGAGAGCATCTTTGACGATGTCACCCCTTCAACGCTGGTACAGCCGGACGAAAGCAAACCTGCCCAGCCAAAGGAAGAGGCGTCGGATGAACTCGATCCGTTAGCCCTGTTTGGCGGGTCGGCGAGCGCGCCTGCCGCGCGTCACGATGACCCCCTTGGCCTGATGGGCGGCGCGCCGTTAACCCATCCGGATGAAATCGTGGCTGATAAGCCGGAGCCAAAGCCTGAAGCGCAAGCCGCACAGGAAGAGGATGCGCTTGCCAGTTCACCACTGTTCGATCCGGAACCGACTGAACCACAGGACGCGCCGCGCGCGGAAGAGGAGCCCGCGCGTCCCGATTACGCTGGCTTCACCATGCCAATGCCGCAGGCCGTGGCGCGCAGCAACGCGCAGGCGCCGAAAGGCCGCCTGCGTATCGACCCGGTTAAAAACGCTGCATCGCCTGCTGCCTCCGCGCAGACCGGCGAGCGGGGCGAGGTGCTTCAGGGCGAACTGCTGGAGGCGCTGCTGGAGGGCATGGGCCTGAGCGAAATGCAGCCGGTGCCGCAGTTTGACCGGGAAAATATGCGTCAGCTGGGGCAGATCCTGGGCATGTTCTCGCAGGGGACCGTGGCGCTGCTCTCCTCGCGCTCCATCCTCAAGCGCGGGGTGAAGGCTGATATGACCATGGTGCTCGACGATGCCAACAACCCGTTCAAGCTGCTGCCAACCGGTAAAACGGTCCTGATCCAGATGTTCGGCACGCCGATGCCGGGCTTTATGCCGCCGACCAAATCGGTGCGTGATGCGCTGATCGATCTGCAGGCGCACCAGTTGGGGATGATCTCCGGTATCCGCGCCATTATCGCCGCCATGCTGCAATCCTTTAACCCGGAACAGCTGGAAGAGCAGGCGAAACAGAACGGAATGACGTCACGCCTGGCGCTGCCGGGCAGCCGTAAAGCCGCGCTGTGGGATTATTTTGTTCGCAGCTATGGCGAGACGGCGGGCGAGATCGAGGACGACTTCCATACCCTGTTTGGCGAAGCCTTCCTCCATGCCTATGACATGGAGGTCAATCAGTACAAAGACTCACAAAGCGGATCGGAAGAAAAATGAATATCGCAACGGCTTCTCTCTCCCGCCAGGGGACGCGCGCCAGCAACCAGGATCAGACGGGAGAAACCATCGGGGAACGTTCAGCCTGCTTTGTCGTCTGTGACGGCATTGCGGGCCTGCCGGGCGGCGAGGTGGCCGCTGAGCTGGCCCGCAACAGCATTATTTCCCGCTTTGACGGCGACAAGCACCTGAATGCGCAGCATATTCGTGACTACGTCCAAACGGCGAACCGCACCATCCTCAGCGAACAACAGGCCGTGCAGGACTATCGCCGGATGGGCACCACGCTGGTCAGCCTGTTTATCGACAGGGATTACCGTCTGGCTTACTGGGCGCACGCCGGAGACAGCCGCCTGTACCTGTTTCGCCGCGGCTGGCTGTGGCACGTCACCACCGACCACAGCCTGGTGCAGCAGATGAAAGATGCCGGGCATCAGACCGACGATCTCAACAGCAACCTGCTGTATCTGGCGCTGGGTATTGAGAATGGCGGACCGGAAGCGAGCTACAGCGATGTCGTGCAGGTTGAAGACGGTGATGCGTTTTTACTCTGCACCGACGGTTTCTGGCACGGCGTCAGCGAAGAGCAGATGAAACAGTCGCTGCACATGGTCAATACGCCACAAGAGTGGCTGACCTTGATGAACCAAATCATTCAAAAGAATGCTGAACAGGAGGGCAAAGCTCAGGATAACTATACCGCCGTGGCGGTGTGGATGGGCAACCCTCAGGACACCACTTTGCTGCATACGCTCTCTGACGCAGCACAATTTCTTCCCTGCGGAACTGATTAGACACACAAGGATTGATATGAAACTTTGGCTATCGGGTTTGGCTCTTCTGACGGTGGCGACCACCGCACAGGCTGAAAACTTCCGCATCGTGCAGTCTCCTGCGCAGAAGCTGGATATCTGGATCGACAACATTAAAGACAATACGCCGCAAAGCTGGTGTAAGGCGGACGTGGCGCTGCGTATCGTGGCGAACGGCAAGAAAGAGGTTTCGGTGCTGGAAAACTTCGTGCCGCGCCTTGGCTCGCTGCTGGAGCACCAGTGTAGCAAACTGAATACCCTGAACTGGACGCTTAACGATCCGGAAGGCACGACGCTTGCCCGGGGCACAGCGGCTAAAGCGCAGGACTGGGCGCTGGTGGTGAAACAGCAGGAAACGGCGGCGGCAACGACCACCACCACCACCTCAGGCGCGCTGCTACCGCCTGACCAGAATCCGGAGACGCACACCGTGGCGGCAGATCGTACGCCATGGCAGGAGTTCACCCTTCAGGACGGTTGCCACCTGCGCACCTTCTGGGAGGGCGGTTCCTCCGCGCCAGCGCTGTTTATTCCCGATTCCGACACCACTCGCTGCGGTAACGGCAGCTGGCTCAGCGGCCACACCGTGGTGACGCAGAATCGTAACGGGACGCAGAAAGCGATTCCGGTCACCTACATTCACGGCTTCCCGGTGATGGGACTGAACAACGCGGTCGATCCTGAAAAGGCGCTGATCACCTCCGTTAACAAAGAGCGCATGGTCTTCAGCACCCCGAACAGCGACCAGAGCTGGATGATCCTACCGTACGACAGCACCCTGAACGGCTGGAAGAGCAACGGCACGGTGGCGGTGGAAATCACCCGTGAGATCGCCAGCGACGACGCCAGACTCCAGGCGCGTATCGCAGAGGTGAAGAAGATCTGGAGCGCATGGGTTGCACCGGGCGCGGAGCTGAACGTTGTTCTGATTGACACGCTGCGTCCGCAGCTACGCGATCCGGCTGTGGGCGCCTGGCGCGCGGCGAATTAAGGAGGGGCTATGAATACGCTTTATCAACGTCTGGCGGGTGAGTCGATTAGCGACGCGCTGCTTCGCCTGGAAGCCGAAATCAAAGCTCGTCCGGCGGATGCCGATCTGCGCGCTGCGTTTGTGCAGTTTCTGATCCTCAGCGGCAACTGGGCGCGCGCCCTGACCCAGCTGAAAAGCTGGCTGGCGCTGAAGCCGCAGGCAAAACCAACCGTGACGCTGCTGGAGCAGGCCATTCAGGGTGAACAGCAGCGGGCGCGCGTGTTCGCGGGAGAGGTACGACCGGCAATGCCCGAGGCGCAGTGGCCGTGGCTGACGACGTTAGCCCTGGCGCTGACCGAAAGCGCAGGACATGCGCAAACGCTGCGCCTGGCGGCACTCGAACAGGCCCCGGCAAGCCGCGGGCAGGTCACGCTGGAGAATGAAGAGAGCCACACCTTTGAATGGCTGATGGACGGCGATGCCCGTCTGGGGCCGGTGTGTGAAACCCTGGTCAACGGCCGCTATTTCTGGGTGCCGTTCTGCGCCATCGACACGATCCGTTTTCAGGCTCCGGCCAGCGTGACCGATCTGGTGTGGCGTCATGCGCTGGTCCGCCTCACGGACGGCACCGAGCAGGTGTGTCAGATCCCGGCGCGTTATCCGTTTGCTGACGGAGCGCCAGACAGCGTTAAGCTGGGGCGCACCACCGAGTGGCTTCCACTCGACGATGACGGCACCCTGTATGAAGGCATGGGGCAGAAAGCCTGGCTGAGCGAGCAAAGCGAAAGCCCGCTGCTCACCCTGAGCCTGGTGACGTTCGTCGCGGATGGCGCGGATGAGTAATCCCGCTGGCGAAGGCGATCTGCTGCGCAGCGGCTGGCAGGCCCGCAGCAGGCAGGAGAAAGTGGGGGCACGCGACAAAATGCAGCCGTCACTGCTGGATCGCCTGACGGATAACGATCCGGAAAAAAAACGCGAGTCCGCCAACAGTAATCTGATTACCCACGCCGCGCTGCGTCGTAACGTCCTGCGGGATTTACAGTGGTTGTTTAACACCATTAACCACGATGCCTCCAGCGATCTGAGTGGTCTGACGCAGGTGAGCCGTTCCGTCGTTAACTTTGGCGTGGCGCCGCTGGCGGGGAAAAGAATGTCCGATATCGAATGGCACGACATTCAGCGCAAGCTCACCGAAGCGATTATTAACTTTGAACCGCGGATCCTGCCGCAGGGGCTTCAGGTTCGCTGCGTGTCCGATACCTCCTCATTAGATCTGCACAACGTGCTGTCTATCGAAATCAAAGGCCGCCTGTGGTGCGTACCGTATCCACTGGAGTTTCTCTTTCGCACCGACGTCGATCTTGAGAACGGCCATTTTGAACTGAAGGATGCGGGGTAATTATGGAAAGCAAACTACTCGAATATTACAACCGTGAACTGGCCTATCTGCGCGAGATGGGCGCGGAGTTCGCCGAACGCTACCCAAAAGTGGCGGGGCGGCTCGGCATGCGCGGCATCGAAGTGGCGGATCCGTACATTGAGCGCCTGATGGAAGGTTTCGCCTTCCTGACCTCCCGCGTGCAGATGAAAATGGACGCCGAATTTCCACGCTTTTCACAGCGTATGCTGGAGATGATTGCGCCAAATTACCTGGCGCCTACGCCGTCGATGGCGATCGCTGAGATTCAGCCCGACAGCAGCCGGGGCGACCTGAGCAAAGGCTTTATTGTGCCGCGCGGCACCATGATGGACAGCCTGGCGCTGAAAAAAACCGGCGTTACGTGCAGCTATACCACGGCGCACGAGGTCAACCTGCTGCCGTTAAAAATTGAGCGGATCGAGCTGGGCGGCGTTCCCGCCGATCTGCCGCTGGCCCAGCTCGGCCTGAGCCAGCGGGGGATCAGCAGCGCCTTACGGATCCGCATTGCCTGCGATGGCCCGCAGCATCTTGGGCACCTGGATTTTGACCGCCTGGAGTTCTTCTTAAGCGGCCCGGACATCGAGGCGCTGAAGCTGCTGGAGCTGGTGATGGAGCACCACGCGGGTATTGTCTGCCAGACGGTCAGCAAGCAGCCCCAGCGCCAGCTGCTGTCGTCTGACGCCCTGCGTCAGGAAGGCTTTGATGCGGATCAAGCGCTGCTCCCGGACGATCTGCGTAACTTCGACGGCTATCGCCTGTTGCAGGAGTACTTTGCGTTCCCGGCGCGTTTTCGCTTCATCAGCCTGAGCGGGCTGGGCAAGCTGATCCAGCGCTGCGAAGACGAAAAAGCGTTTGATATCTTCATTCTGCTCGACAAGAGCGACGATCAGCTGGAGCGCGTGGTGGATGCCAGCCACATGGCGCTGCACTGTACCCCGGTGATCAACCTGTTCCCGAAAGTGGCGGCCCGGCAGAAGCTGAGCGAAAGCCAGCATGAATACCATCTGGTGGTGGATAACATCCGCCCGCTGGATTATGAAATTTATGCTGTGAAAAAAATCTATGCCAGCGCGGATGGTCAGCGGGACGACCAGACGTTTCGTCCGTTCTGGAGTACCTGGAGCGGAGACGCGGGCAACTACGGCGCCTATTTTTCCTTGCGCCGTGAACAGCGCGTCCTCTCTGAACACGCGCTGCGCTACGGCACCCGTACGGGCTATATCGGCTCGGAGGTCTTCGTCTCGCTGGTGGATGCGCAGCACGCGCCGTGGCAGGAGAATTTGCGCTACATTTCCGCCGAGGTGCTGTGTACCAGCCGCGACCTGCCGCTGATGCTCCAGCAGGAGCTTGGGCAGTTTATTATGGCCGACTCCATGCCGGTGAAGGCGTTAACCCTGCGTAAAGGCCCGACGCCGCCGCGTCCGGCGCTGGCGGAAGGGTTCAGTACCTGGCGGCTCATCAGCCAGCTGCAAATGAACTACCTCAGCCTGATGGACAGCGAAAACGAAGAGGGCGCTGCCGCGCTGCGTCAGCTGTTAGGGCTGTACGCTAACCTCGCCGAGACGCCGGTTGCCCGTCAGGTGGATGGCGTTCGTCACTGCGTGCTGGAGCCGGTGCACCGCCGCGTGCCGGAACCCGGCCCGGTGGTGTTCGCCCGCGGGATCGGCATCACCCTGACGGTGGACGAACGCGCCTTTTCCGGTGCCAGCCCGTGGCTTTTCGGCAGCGTGCTGGAACGCCTTTTTGCCCGCCTGGTCTCCATCAACAGCTTTACGGAGTTCACGCTCAAGAGCCAGCAGCGCGGCGAAATTGGCTACTGGGCGCCGCGCATGGGTAAAAGGGCGCTGGTATGAGTGAAGTTGCCCCTGCAACGCTGCGCGTGCATCGCCTGACGCCGCTGCCCGATGCGTTCTGGCGCGGAGTGCGCGAGACGCCGTGGCGCTACGATCTGTTTCAGCTGTTAAGACGTATTGATGCCCAGGGCGGAGAACGTTACCCGCTGGGGCGCGCGCCGCTGCCTAAATTTGAGCCGCTGCGTATTGGTCAGCAGCCTTCAATGGGGTTTGCGCCGTCAACGGTTGCCGAGGTCCGGCAGCGGGAAGAGAACGGACTGCATGAGGTTTCCATTCTGAGCTTCGGCCTGTTTGGTCCTAACGGCCCACTGCCGGTGCACATGACCGAGTATGCCCGCGAGCGTATTCATCATCATCAGGATCACAGCCTCAGCGCGTTTGCCGACCTCTTTCACCACCGCCTGACGCTGCTGTTTTACCGCGCCTGGGCGGACGCGCAGCCTGCCGTTTCACTGGATCGCGACGACAACAGGCGCTTCGAAGGGTATCTTGCATCGCTGATTGGCATGGGTCAGCCCGGCCAGATGTCGAAAGGCAGCCTGAGCCCGCATGCCCGCTTTACTCACGCCGGTCACCTGACCCGCCATGGGCGGGACCCGGAAGGGCTGGAGAAGATCCTGCGCAACTATTTCAACATTCCGGTCAGGTTGGTGGCCAATGTACCGCAGTGGATGCCGCTCTCAACGCGGGAGCAGGCACAGCTGGGTGAGGGGCGTCGCCTGCCGCGCATGGGGGAGTCCGCTTTTCTCGGCATTGCGGTACGCGACGTGCAGCATAAATTTCGTCTTGAGATTGGCCCGTTGAGCGCAGACGAATACAACCGTTTTCTGCCGGGTGAAGGGTGGGTCACCGAGCTGCGCGACTGGGTGCGACAGTACGCCGGGGTGGAATTTGAATGGGAAACACGGGTGATCCTGCGCGCCGATGCGGTGCAGGGCACCACGCTCGGCAGCGCCGGGCGATTAGGGTACAACACCTGGCTGGGCCTTCAGCCTCAGCCTGTTCCGCGTGGCGATCTGGTGTATCGCGCAGAGCGATAATCCTTCCGTATACCGAATCATTGTTAATGGAAACTAACATGTCAGAAATTAGCCGTGCCGTGCTTTTCGGCAAACTGGATACGCTGTTATTTACCTCTCTGGAAAGCGCGACTGCCTTCTGTAAGCTGCGCGGCAACCCGTACGTTGAGCTGGTGCACTGGCTGCATCAGCTGATGCAGCAGCAGGATGGCGATCTGCAACAGGTCATCCGTCACTTCGCCCTTGATGAACAGCAGCTGACGCGCGATATCGTGGCGGCTCTGGATGCCCTGCCGCGTGGCGCGAGTTCCGTCTCTGATCTTTCCGAGCATATCGACAGCGCCGTCGAGCGCGCCTGGGTCTACGGCTCGCTGAAATTTGGCGTCAGCCGCATCCGCGGCGGCCATTTATTGATTGGCATTCTGAAAACGTGGAATTTGGCTAACGTGCTGAAAAGTATTTCGGCGCAGTTCACCCGTCTTAACGTCGAGGTGCTGATCGAGCAGTTCGACGCTATTTGCGCCAGCAGCAAAGAGAGCCAGCAGGCCGCCGCCGCTGCGGACGCAGCTGCCGGGGCAGTACCGGCTGCGCAGGGCACGCTGGCGCAGTATGGTCAGGATCTGACGGCGCGCGCCCGGGATGGGAAAATTGACCCGGTGGTGGGGCGCGATGAAGAGATCCGCCAGATGGTCGATATTCTGATGCGTCGTCGCCAGAACAACCCCCTGCTGACCGGGGAAGCTGGCGTCGGGAAAACGGCGGTGGTGGAAGGGCTGGCGCTGCGTATCGCTGACGGCGACGTGCCTGAGCCGCTGCAAAACGTTCAGCTGTGGCTGCTGGATATCGGCATGCTTCAGGCCGGAGCGGGCATGAAAGGGGAATTTGAGGCGCGCCTCCAGGCGCTGATTAACGAGGTGCAGTCCAGCGCCACGCCGATTATTCTGTTTATCGATGAGATCCACACCCTGATTGGCGCTGGCGGCCAGCAGGGTACCGGTGATGCCGCTAACCTGCTCAAGCCTGCCCTGGCGCGTGGGCAACTGCGCACCATCGGCGCGACCACCTGGGCGGAATACAAAAAATACATTGAGAAAGATCCGGCGCTGACCCGCCGTTTCCAGACCGTACAGGTTCACGAGCCGGATGAAGCGAAAGCTGTATTGATGCTGCGCAGCACCGTGTCGCCGCTGGAAACTCATCATCAGGTTTTACTCCTCGACGAAGCGGTCAGCGCGGCGGTGAAACTGTCGCATCGCTATATTCCTGCGCGTCAGCTGCCGGATAAAGCGGTGGCGCTGCTGGATACCGCCTGCGCGCGCGTGGCCGTCAGCCAGAGCGCGCCGCCTGCCCAGCTGGAAGACTGCCTGCGTCATCTGGCGGCCCTGGACGTGGAGCTGGAGATTGCCGAACGTGAAGCGCGCGTGGGGGCGGGCGATCCGGCGCGCGTGGCGACATTAAGCGCCGAACGTGACGCGTTCGAAACCCAACGCGAGGCCCTGGCTCGTCGCTGGGAAGAAGAGCGCACGCGGGTGCAGGAAATTATCCGTCTGCGTGCCGCACTGTTTGCGGCGAGTGATGAGGATACGGCTGAACTGCGCGGCCAGCTGACAGAACAGCAGCAGGCGCTGAAGACCTTACAGGGTGACGAACCGCTGCTGTTTGCCGCGGTCGATGAAAACGTGGTGGCTGCGGTGGTTTCGGACTGGACCGGGATCCCGCTGGGCCGGATGGTGAAAAATGAGATCGACGCGGTGCTGAACCTGGCTGATACGCTGAACCAGCGGGTTATTGGTCAGCGTCACGGTCTGGATCTGATTGCCCGTCGGGTAAAAACCTCGCGGGCGAAGCTTGACGATCCGAACAAACCGGTCGGCGTATTTATGCTCTGCGGGCCGTCCGGCGTGGGCAAAACCGAAACCGCGCTGGCGCTGGCGGAGTCGCTTTACGGCGGCGAGCAGAACGTCATTACCATCAACATGAGTGAATTCCAGGAAGCGCACACCGTTTCGACGTTAAAAGGTGCGCCTCCGGGCTATGTGGGCTATGGTGAAGGCGGCGTCTTAACCGAGGCCGTGCGCCGCCGTCCCTACAGCGTGGTGCTGCTGGACGAAATTGAAAAAGCGCACCCGGACGTGCACGAGATCTTCTTCCAGGTCTTCGACAAGGGCTGGATGGAGGACGGCGAAGGGCGTCACATTGATTTCCGTAACACCATTATTATTCTGACCTCTAATGTCGGTACCGAGCTGATCGCAGCCATGTGTGCCGACCCGGAACTGATGCCGGATCCTGACGCGTTAAGCGGCGCCCTGCGCCAGCCGCTGCTGGAGGTGTTCCCACCTGCGCTGCTGGGCCGCCTGCTGGTGGTGCCGTATTACCCTCTGAGCGACGAGATGCTGGGGCAGATTGTGCGTCTTCAGCTCAGGCGCATTCAGCGTCGTCTGGAAGAGAATCACAATATTATTTCTGAATTTGACGACAGCGTGGTCGAACAGATTGTTCAGCGCTGTACCGAGGTTGAGTCGGGCGGGCGTATGGTGGATGCGATTCTGACCAATACGTTGCTGCCTCAGATGAGCCAGATTTTACTTACCGCCAGCCGCAGCGACGAGCAGTACCGACGTCTGCATGTCACCTGCGAGCAGGGCGAGTTCCACTGTCAGTTTGCCGCGTAATAATCATCAAGAGAACTGTAAAAGATGACGGATAATGATAACAATCGGACTGTCCCAAACGCGCTCCCGGTCGGGTACCGTTTCAATGAGTTTGAGATAAAAGAGGTGATTGGCGGCGGCGGATTCGGCATCGTCTATCGCGCCTGGGATCACCAGCTCGAACGCACTATCGCTATCAAAGAGTTTATGCCTTCCTCCCTCGCCGTGCGCGGCGAGGATATGACGCTGGTGCTGCGCAGCGAGCGCTTCGGCAAAGCGTTTTCTGCCGGTCTGAACAGCTTCATCCAGGAAGCCCGCCTGCTGGCGCGCTTTAACCACCCGAACCTGCTGCACGTGCTGCGCTTCTGGGTGCAAAACGACACGGCCTATATGGGGACGCTGTTTTACAGCGGCACCACGCTGTCGCGTCTGCGCGAAGAGAAACCGGAGCTGATTAACGAGGCGTGGATCCGCCGCATGCTGCCAATGCTCTTCGGCGCCATCAAAACGATCCACGATGAGGGCTACCTGCACCGCGACATCTCGCTGGATAACATTCAGATTCAGGATAACGGCCTGCCGGTGCTGCTCGATTTCGGATCGGCGCGCCGCACCATCGGTAATCTCTCGGATGAGACGGAAACCATGCTGCGTCCGGGGTTCGCGCCTATCGAGCAGTATACCGACGACAATGAAAGCGAGCAGGGGCCGTGGACGGATATCTACGCGCTCGGCGCCGTATTGCGCACCCTCATCGTCGGCTCTCCGCCACCGGTCAGCGTGGTGCGTTCGATTCAGGACACCTGCAAACCACTGGTGGAGCTGATGCCGCAGGGGTATTCCATTCCGCTGCTTCAGGCCATCGACAAGGCGCTGGCGCTGCATATGGAAGACCGTCCGCAATCCATCGAAGAGTTTGCGGCGCTGATCGAGATGCCCGTCGCCGGTATCGACGAGGTGCTGACCGCGAAGAAGACCGGCACAATGCTGGTGCCGGTGGAAGAGGAGACATCTGCTTCCGCGCTGGACTGGCGACGTTACAAGCTTCCGGGGCTGGTGGCCGCGGGCGTGCTGGTTGGGGTGGTTGCCGGTGCGATGCTGTTCGGCGGCGGCAGCCACGAAACGCCAGCGCAGACGGCGCAAACCCCTGCCGTGAGCCCTCCGGCTGAAACCTCCGCCGCAGCGGAAACCAGACCGGCAACGGCCGACGTGAGCGAGCCGGTAGCGCCACCTGCTACGGCGCAGCAGAGTGCGTCGCCTGTCGACGCCAGCCCGGTCGCGCTGGTCTATATCCGCATGCTTGATGGCGAGACGCTGAAGGTGAACGGCGAGCCGAAAGCGCTGCGTCCGGGGAATAACGGTTACGCATCGCTGAAACTGCCTGCAGGCGAGACCCGCATTGAACTGGAAGGCAATGGAAGAACGCGTACCCAGACGCTGGATATTGCGAAGCCAGGCACCTGGCTGGTGAATCCGTAAGCCTGCGGGTAACAGGACGGAGCGAATGTATAACATCAAGTTTGTCTATCTGTTCCACGAGAACGTCTCGCCAGCGCTGTTTGCGAAAATAATCCGCCCGTCCGTTGCCGGACAGTGGATTATGTCGGTTCATGACCATTCGCTGCGCTCGCTCTTCACGCGCTACGATCTGCTGCGCACGATCACCGGTGCGAATCCTTATCAGTCCGGGCGCGATACCCGCACGCTGATCGCGCAGGATTTAGAGATGGGCAGAGTGGTTGCTATTGACGAATGTTTTCGTGACTGGTCATCAGTAACGGAAATTTTTTATATCAACGCCAAAGGGCAACTCCAGGCTGCCTCGCTGGTCGGCCTGGGCTGGTATCCGGTGAGTACGATTGTTGACCGCTACGAAACCATGGTGAGAACGTACGGATCTCGCCCTGCGCCAACGGTACTGCCAAAACAGGTAGTGAAATCTAAAACGGCACAGGTGCCGGATGAACCTACTCCCGGCAAGGACGGTAAAACCTATGCCGGGCAGCTTCAGAAGATGACCAAAGCAGAACGCTGGCAGGCGCGTAAGGATCTGATTGCGAAGGGGAGCAATAGCCTTTATCCGGATGCCCAGATCGCCGCGAAACGTCTGGCAGCGAATAATATCGCGGTGGAAAAAGCGAAGCTTGCGGAAAATATTTATAAGACCGTGAACCCGCTGGAAACCACACCGGGCGTGCCGGAGGGATGGACAGATATCAGTAATGACGATGCGCTGTTAGGAAAGTTCGGGCTGAACAAATCCATGCTCTTTGACGATGATACGTCCCCCAATTTTCTGGCGCGCGTCTATCAACCGAAGCCGGAAGTGTTTGGTGCAGATATGAACCCCACGCTGGTATTCAGGGGATCGCGCGAGCCTGGTTTCGCCTCTCTGTCTGAGAATGTCTCCTCTCTACTGACCAAAGGGGAACTGGCGCCGGTGGTAAACGGGGCTGACTGGTCGAATAACTTCTCACAGGGCATGGGTATGGCTTCAGATTATTATAAAAAGGCCGTGAGTATCGGTAAGGAGCTGGCAAGGTCAGGGCAGAATATTGATATTGCCGGTCATTCCCTTGGCGGTGGTCTCGCCTCTGCAACCTCTATGGGCAGCGGGAAAGCGGGGTGGACGTTTAACGCCGCCGGCCTCAATGCCGGAACCGTAGAAAAATACGGCGGTAAGATATTAGGCAGTACGGATAATATCCAGGCGTATCGGGTTGAAGGTGAACTGCTGACGAAGATTCAGGAAGTTAACCCCTGGGAAGATCTGAAAACGATGAAAGGGCATGTCCCTTCGTGGATCCTCAAAGAGGAAATCTCTGCGCTGAGCCCTAATGCTGCCGGAATATCCCATGATCTTCCCGGTGGAACCGGAAGCGCGCTGGACCGCCACGGAATTAATCAAGCGATTGATTGCATAGAGCAACAGAAGGATGAGGATATTTCGATAATCGGGAGTCGATTGTGAAAAAAGGGTTGATGGCTTTTGTCGCGTTATGTTTTTTATTCATGATTCAGGGGTGTAAGCAGGATATGGACCTTAATCCACAGGACTACTTCAGCGGCCAGCAGCTTGAACTGGCGAAAGCGATTGAGGAAGGCGACGTCGATGCGGTGAAGACGCTTGCGCCAGACAGCGACCTTAATCAACCAGGAAAGCAGGATATGACCCTGCTTTTCTGGGCCCTTGGCAACGCAATTAATGATAAAAAAACGTCGAGCCATTTAAAGGTGATTACGTTGCTAGTTAAGGATGGCGCAGATCCGCTCCAGCCTCGACCGCAGGGAAAAAGCAGTCCTGCTGAATTTGCCCTAAAGGGAGACAGTGCGGACTGGATCGACGCGATGTTGGACGGTGGCCTCTCACCCAACGTGAAAGATAAGGTTTTCCACGAACCGATCGTCTTCCAGTCGCTTAAAGCGAAAAATACAGAGACGCTGGAAGCCATGCTCGATCGCGGTGCTGACGTCAACTCAACCAACTCACTGGGTAAAACGCTGGTGTTTGATGCGCTGGATAACCAGGCTTACGATCATGTCTTGTTGCTGCTCGATCGGGGAGCGGATCCGTCAATTAAGGCCAAAAATGGCTGGTCGATGAGCAATGCGCTCGCGGACGCGCTGAATGGACTTGACCGAGGCAGTGAGCAATACGAGAAATTAAACGAAATAAAAGAGAAGCTCATCCAGAAGGGGGGCGAATGGCCACCCGCGCCGGTTAAGTGATTGCTCAACTGTCATGAACGCCAGAGATAAGGTTTTCGTTTTCTGGGGATGCATGGATGCCCTGGCCATTGTGCTCTATTGTGCCCAGTCCGTGCGACATGACAGAATCCCTTTTATTTCCGATATACACGCCTTCAGTACGGTTGTGAACACGCTGTCTGCTGGTGGGTATAGCGCTCTGGTTATTCTTTTCTTTATTCTCGATTTCTTGTTGTTGCTCTCTTTTATTGCCTCAGCATGGTGCTTCTTCGCCCGGAATTTATACGCGAGAAGACTGGCGCTCTACCAGGAAATACTGCGTCTGGTTGGATTTCGCTACTCAGTTTCCCTTTTTCCCCTGGTGTTAAGTTTCACGGGCGTGATGAATGTCTGGCTAAATGGCTTTTTGTTCTTTTTGTCAGAGTTTCTGAAAATCTATTCCCTGTGGATTTATAAATATGAAGGGGAATGGCCCCCGGTTAAAGAGTAAGACGGCCAACAACCAGAACATTCACGTTTAAAAAAACCTTGCGTTAAAAATACTCTCAGCATAAACCATTACGGAATAAAGATTATGCTCAACCGAATTACCGTTCAGCTCCCGGTTGAGGGGCTGCTTTTCTGGAAACTCTCCGGCCGCGAGGCGATGTCGGAGTCGTTCGCGCTGACGCTGACCCTGCTCGGCACGGATGCGCGCATTGACCGCAGCAGGCTGCTCGGTCAGCCGGTCACGGTGACCATCCCCACCCAGAACCTGCTTACCCCCCGCTATATCAACGGCAAGGTGACGCGCGTGGCGGTGAGCGCCGTGGAGCTGACGGGCACCCGCTATGCGGTCTACCAGCTGACTGTAGAGCCGGACCTGTGGCCGATGAAGCGCGACCGTAACCTGCGGATTTTCCAGGGCCAGACGGTACCACAGATTGTGAAAACCCTGCTGGGTGAGCATCAGGTTAACCTCGAAGACAAACTCACCGGCAGCTACCGGGTGTGGGACTACTGCGTGCAGTATCAGGAGTCGAGCCTGGACTTCATCAGCCGCCTGATGGAGCTGGAGGGGATTGCGTATCACTTCAGCCACGAGGCGGACAAGCACACCCTGGTACTGACCGACGCCGCGACGCAGCATCAGCCGTTCAGCGGCTATGAGGTCATTCCTTACCATCAGACGCCGTCCGGCGGCAGTACGGATGAAGAGGGCATCAGCCAGTGGGCGCTGGAGGACAGCGTGACGCCGGGGATTTACAGCCTCGATGATTACGACTTCCGCAAGCCGAACGCGTGGCTTTTCCAGGCCCAGCAGAACCCGGCTTCACCGAAACCGGGAAGCATCGACGTGTACGACTGGCCGGGCCGCTTTGTGGAGACGGGCCATGCGGAGTTCTACGCCCGTATCCGTCAGGAGCGCTGGCAGGTGGAGCATCAGCAGATTCAGGCGACGGCCACGGCGGCGGGCATTGCGCCGGGCCACATCTTTACCCTGACCAACGCGCCATTCTTCAGCGACAACGGTGAGTATCTGGTGACGGCGGCGGGTTACCACTTCGAGGAGAACCGATACGCGAGCGGCGAGGGGGAAACCATTCACCGCACCGATTTCACCGTTATCCCGGCGGCGGTGTCGTACCGTCCGGCGCAGAGCACGGCGTGGCCGCGTACCTACGGCCCGCAGACGGCGAAAGTCGTGGGGCCGCAGGGGGAGAGTATCTGGACGGACAAATATGGCCGGGTGAAGGTGAAGTTCCACTGGGACAGGCTGGCGAAGGGCGATGACACCAGCTCCTGCTGGGTGCGTGTCTCCAGCGCCTGGGCGGGCCAGGGCTACGGCGGGGTGCAAATCCCGCGCGTGGGCGATGAGGTGGTGGTGGACTTTATCAACGGTGACCCGGACCGACCGATTATCACCGGCCGCGTGTATAACGAGGCGAGCATGCCACCGTGGGCGCTGCCGGCTGCGGCGACGCAGATGGGCTTTATGAGCCGCACGAAAGACGGTTCCGTGGACAACGCCAACGCCCTGCGCTTTGAGGACAAGGCGGGCGCAGAGCAGGTGTGGATCCAGGCCGAGCGTAATATGGACACCAGCGTTAAAAATGATGAAACGCACAGCGTCGGGGGGGCGCGCAGCCATTACGTGAAGAAAAATGAGCTGCATCGTGTTGAAGCGAACCAGATCCAGGCCGTGAAAGGCGGAACCGAGATCCTGACGGGAAAAGGCAAGCTGGATGCAGCGGTAGAGCAGTATGTCATTGCTTCCGGGACGAAGCTGCGGCTGGTCTCGGGTGAGAGTGCTATTGAGCTTAACGCTAACGGCAAGATTAACCTGATTGGCAAAGAGTTTAACTTTTTCGTTGAGGGAGATGGGTATATCACCACGGGTGGTAAGCTGCATCTGAATACCTCGGGAACCAAGCCGGGCACAACGGCACCGGGATCGGGGCATAAAGGGGATATTGATGCGGCGGTGCAGGAGAAGTTTGCGCCGGGAAAGGAGAGTAAGGCAGGTGCGGCTGCAAGCGCGCCTGCCGAAACCTCTAAAACTGCAACACCCCCATCATCAGGTGTGCCTTCAAGCGGATATGGCAAGGATGTGGATGGTCTTGTAGACAAATCACCGACCATGAAAAATGACATTGCGACTTTAAAGAAACGAGGCTGGATATTCGAAGAGGGTGAAGCAGGCAAGGGAACGTTTGCTAATCGTCAAACGCGAGTTATTACCGTTGATAAAAATGAGCTTGGTAATCCGAAGGCTGTTGTTCAGTCTCTGTCGCATGAAAGTGGCCACGCGTTATATGAACCTAACATTGATGTTTCATCGCGCGATGCCTACCTGAACAGTGCACTTAGTGATGAAGGCGCTGCAACGTTGAACAATATCCGGGTCCAACGCGAAATCATAGCCAACAAGGGTGGGGATATCGGTATTGCAGGCAATCCAGCAAATCAGACACAATATAATCGTATCTATGATTCTCTCGAACGTGGGGCTATAAAGGAAAGTGAAGCGCGTACGCAGATAGGCCGTATCTTTGGCAAAGGCGAACAAACGTCTACCACAGGGCAATATTACGAAGATTATTATGGCGGTTGGTATGATAAAAATTATCCATAGTATAAAAACGGGTGCGGTGTTTGCGGCTTTATTAACGACGGGAATGGCAGGAGGTAACATGCAAAAACAGGATCTTTGGCAGTTCATTGCAGAAATGAGCGCATCACTCAAAACGTTGTCCGTTAACAGTCTGGATAACGCTCCGTTGTCATTCAAGCTAACGAAACAGAATGAATATATCAATTTCTACAATGCCGACGATATCCAACTGGCGGATGGAACGAACATTACTGCAATTGATTTACGTTTAAGCAAAGAAAGTGAAGGTATGGCACCGTTACTGAATTTTTCACCGTCCGGCCAGTGCATCACTCTCGACACGGTTAAAAAACATTATCCGCAACTGACGTTAACTGATTATCCACGAGGCCGTTCGGAGAACGAAGTGACCAGTTATACAGCGCCAAAGGATATGAATGGACAAAAAGTAAGCTTCAGTTTCACAGTAAAAAAAACTGACTGCTTGGGTGGGGTCGCTATTAGCGCTGACTAAAAATGCTTATTTCATTACTCACCGCTTTTTAGAGTGGTGAGTAGCATAATATTTATCCAGCAAATGATGATTAACGTGAAAAAACGCCTTTCTGTCTCTCTTTTTTTTACCCTCATGTCTACCTTTCTGAGCAGTTATGAAGTAGTAGCTCACACTATGCCGCCCAGTCTGGCTAAAAAGGATTTTTTCTCTACAGATAAAAGACCAGATTGTGGCACTGGGCGATAGGTGGACTCCTGAGGTTGCGCGTAAAATTGCAGTTTCTGTGGAAGGTAGTTTTGTCGGTGAGGTTCCTTTTGACGGAACGAGCTATAAATTCTACCAGCATCAGAAGACTGGGTTAAAAATATTCAGTTCCAATCTCTGGTGGGATAAAACCGAGCGAAGTGTTGACGATTATATTGTGGCGCAGATTACGCTAACTGCTACGGATGGCAAAACAGCTCGCGGGATCCATATTGGTTCAACATTAAATGAACTTAATAAAGCATATGGTGGTGGCCAGGTCGAAAATGATTCCGGGGAGCAGTGGGTTTCCTATGAATTGGGTAAGAAATTACTCTCTTTTGAGGTTAAAGACAGTAAGGTTGTAAAAATAACAATGAATTACGATAATGATTCTTTAGAGTGATTTATGACCAAGAAATTTCTGGCAGTCGTATTGTTCACTGCTTTATGGGCAGGCGTAGTTGAAACGTCATCTGCGCTTGAATTATCGCAATACAATAACCTCAATACGGTTAGTCACATCGTTAACGACAGTGAAGTGACAGACAATCTCAGGAAGACGCTGGGAAATCATTACCAGACCTTTATTGATAACTTTGATGTCTTCGGTGAACCGCATACCACCACAGGTGGAGGATTGTTTGTCGAAGGCTGGCTAAAGGATCTCTACCAGGAGAATGCGTCAGCGCTGTTCATCGATCCTGACGGCAAAATCTTTGCGGCCTGGGTGGTTCCGGAGTCGGACGTCATTCATTACCAGTCTTCTGATAATAGCCCGGTTATTCATGCCGATATTCAGCAATGGGCTGCCAGATTCAATGCTTTGCATTTTGCAACGAACATCCAGGCAGGTCTCGCGTTTGACGGGGACTGGGCTGGCGAATTCGAGAACGACTCGACGTTAACACTGCGGTTAGCTGAATCAGGCAACCGGATCACCGGCTCTTATTGCTATATCTCCCAGAGAGGAAACCGCATAGATTGCCCTGAAGATGATGAGCAAAATCTTAGCGGTACGATCGCTGGCAATCGTGTCAACGTTGAGTTCAACTCATCATTTGGCGGCGTAGGCGGTCGGGCTGTTCTGGAAATAAAGGGGAGTGAGATGGAATGGCGTTTAGTTACTCCTCCTCAAAAAGGAAATTATTATGCTCCGCAGCGTTATACGTTACGTAAAGCCGCTTCGGTTCAAAACGCTGAAACCAGAAAACTGGACACCGAAAGGTTCGCTATTTCTCTTATAAATAAGTGCGGTCATTTTGATAGCGAATGTGACCAGATGGTCTATCTCGGCATGCGCAAAAGCGATAACAGTACGATCTCCTTAAGGGGAAAAACGTTGCACGACCCCGCAGGTAAAATAATCGGCTCAACGTACAAGAATGGCGAGATCGCTTATACCGTAACGTATGCACCTGTGAAATTGGTTGTCAGCAAAGGCAGCCAAGTTTTAGTCGAACAATCAGGTCAATGGCGTAAATAATAAAACAGCCAGCCAAAGGGCCAGCATGGATTGGCCTTTTTATTTCTCTCAATATCAATCATCCCGAGTTCACTTATGAAATACACCCTCCAGGAAGGTTCGTTTTCCCTTTTTCCTGCCGCCTGGCAGGATAACAGCATGAACATCATTCGTGATGACGAGAGCGGATTATCCGTGGTGGTCAGCCGCGGCGTTATCCCGGATGGCAGCAATTACGAACAAGAGTTTCACCGTCAGTGGGATGTGCTGCGTTCTCAGATGGGTGAGATCGCCCAGAGCGAATTTCAGCACGTAAAAGCCGGGCCAGACGGAAACATTAGCGGACTGGAAGTTGAGACCACCTTTGACCGTAACGGCCAGCGCCTGTGGCAAAAACAGCTGGCCGTGCAGACGCCGGGCAAACCGGTACTGATGATTTTTACCCTCTCGGCCTTAAAAGCCTTTACGGAAGAGGACGAGGCGCGCTGGAGCGCACTGAAGCAGAGTCTGACGCTAAACGACAACCGGAATGTGTAAGGCATGAGCGATAACAACGCGGCCCGTAAGGGCGACGAGATTATTCACTCCAGCATTTTTGCTGATATTACCAGCATTGTGGCGGAAGGCGCTGCCTATGCGGTGATTGGCGCGGCGGTGGGCGCGGCAGCGACCGTCGCGGCGCCACTGCTGGGAGCCGGGGCCGCAGCGGCAGGCGTGGCGGCAATTGGATCCAGCTGTCTGTTGAGCGGCATTATTGGTGGGGTTCTGGCGAACGTCGCGGGGATCACCGACGATATCAGCAACGCCGCTGAAGGGCTGGGCAACGCGCTTTTTCCGCCGTCGCCTGCGGGTAAGATCACCACCGGTTCAAATAACGTTCTCACCAACGCAATCCCCGCCGCGCGCGCGGCAGGCACGCTGACGCCCGCCGATACCCCTTCCCCTGAGCCGCAGTCGCCGGGCAGCTTTGCCGACTACGCGGGCATGCTGCTTGCCGCTGCCGGACAGTTCGGCAGCGAAATGTGGCAGCCGAGCGTGGCCTCTGCCGCTGCCGGGACCTCGCCGCTGGAAGAAGACAAGGTGGCGTGCGAGAAACACTCCGGGCCGCAGTATCTGGCGGAAGGCTCGAAAAGCGTCTTTATCAACGGGCAGCCCGCGGTGCGTGCAAAAGATCGCACCACCTGCGAAGGCACCGTTTCCGACGACGTCTCCCCGAACGTGATCATCGGCGGCGACACCCTCACGGTTCGCGATATTAAAAGCGGCAAAACGCCGGGCCTGGCGCTGGGGATGATTGCGCTCTCCCTGCTGCGCGGGCGTCCGGGCAAGATCCTGAAAAACATGCCCTGCGCGCTGGCTGCTGCCGGTGGCGGGATGCTGGCTGATATGGCCGTCAACGCCGTGTTCGGCTCCTCGCACCCGGTTCACGCCGCTACCGGCGTGAAGGTGCTGAATGACGACGACGAACTCGATTTCTCGCTGCCGGGGCGCTTTCCGCTACGCTGGCAACGCAGCTACAACAGCCTGACCACCCGCGAAGGGCTGTTTGGTCTGGGCTGGGCTACCACCTTTGACAGCTATCTGACGCTGGAAGAAAACAACGCCACCTGGTTCGATGAAACCGGGCGCGAGCTGAGCTTTGAACTGCCGCCGGTCGACCGCGCGTTTTACAGCATCAGCGAAGGCATTATCATCCGCCGCAATGAGAGCGGCGACGTGGCGATTGCCGACGATGACGGCGCGGTGTGGCGTCTGTATAAACCGACCCGCGCCAACCCAGCCATCCTGCGCCTGGCCTCCCTCAGCGACGAGTACGGCAACGCGTTGCTGACGGCGTGGGATGAACACGGGCGGCTGGTCGGTCTGCACGATGAGCCGCGGGCGATCGACGTCACTCTGCGTTATGAAAATGAACGTTTCCCGCAGCGCGTTACCTCGGCGAGCCATTTTGACGGCAACCAGACATGGCCGCTGATGCAGTGGGGGTACGACGTGCGCGGCCAGCTGGCCAGCGCAACGGATGCCTCCGGCGTGGTAACCCGTGAATACCGTTATAACGATGATGGCCTGATGGTCTGGCACCGTCTGCCGGGCGGTCTGGAGAGTGAATACCGCTGGCAAAAATTTGACCACTGGCGCGTGGTGGAAAACCGCACCAGCACCGGCGACGGCTGTCGCTTTAGCTATGATCTAGCCGCCGGGCTGACGACCGTCGATCACTACGACGGCCAGACGCGAAAGCATTACTGGAACGCGCAAAACCTGATTGTTCGCTACGTTGACGAGCGCGGTGAGAACTGGCGCTACGAGTGGGATGACAACGAACTCCTCACGCGCCGCATCGATCCGCTCGGTAATGCCGTTACCTTCGTCTATGACGACATGGGTAACCGGGTGCAGGAGATCGACGCCGACGGCAATACCCGCACCACCACCTGGCTGGAGCACCGTGCGCTTCCGGCCTCCATCATCGAAGCCGACGGTAGCGCCACCCGTTTCCTGTATGACGAACATCACGGGCTGAAGTGCGTGGTGGATCCGATGGGGCAGACCACGCTGCTTCGTCGGGACGAGTTTGGTCAGGTCGTGGAAGAAGTTGATGCCGCCGGCAACAGCCGCTACCAGGAGTACAACGAGGCCGGGCAGATGGTGCGTGTTACGGACTGTTCGGGCCGTGTGACACAATACCGTTATCATCCGCTGGGCTGGCTGGTGGCTGAGATAAGCGCCGACGGCGAAGAGACGCGTTACCGCTACGACGCCGCAGGGCGTCCGGTGCAGCTCGATCGCCCGGAAGGCTGGACGGAATCTCTCAAATGGAACGAACGTGGCCTGCCGGTGAAGCATGCGGGCGCCGACGGGAAAGAGAGCGAGTTCAGATACGACGAGGCAGGGCGCTTAACCGCCACCCGTAATACGCAGGGTGAAGAGGTGCGTCGCCGCTGGGACAGCCGCGGGCGTCTGATTGCCCTGGAAAACGAAAACGGCGAAGCGTACCAGTTCCGCTGGGGTGCGGACTCGCTGCTGCTGGAAGAGGTGGGGCTGGATGGCGTGGCCTCGCAGTATCGCTACGACGCCTGTGGGCGTACGATAGCGCGCACCTTTGCCGCCGGACATCCGGAGGCCATTACCCATGCCTTTGCCTGGAGCGCGAGCGGCCAGCTGGTCGCCCGCACCACGCCGGAAGGGCAGACCCGCTACCACTACACCCCGTCCGGCCTTCTGAGCCGGATTGGGCTGCATCCCGCGCTTTCAGCCGATGCCTGGAGCGCCGAAGCCGAGCAGGAGCTTGTGTTTGAGTATGACGCGCTTGGACGCGTCACGCGCGAAACGGGCGAACACGGCGAGCTGGCGTGGGAGTATGACGCCCTCGGTAACCGCACCTCCGTCACGCTGCCCGATGGCCGCGAGCTGAAGCAGTTCTACTACGGCAGCGGACATCTGCTCAGCATTGCCCTTGATAAGCTGTCGGTCTCCGACTTTACCCGCGACGAACTCCATCGTGAAACCAGCCGTACGCAGGGGCTGCTGACCACCCGCAGCGAATATGACCGCCTTGGCCGACTGCATCGCCGGGACGTCTTTACCGGCAATGCCCAGCGCCCGTCGCCGCGCCGCTGGTCCCGCCGCTGGGATTACGACTATCGCAATAACCTGGTCCGCGAAGAGCGGGACGATAACCCGTTCAGTTGGTACCGCTGGCAGTACGACAGCGCCGGACGTCTGCTGGTTCAGGACGGCACGCTGCCCGGCCAGGAGCAGTGGCGCTGGGATGCTGCCGGTAACCCGCTCGAAGGCTCTGCTGAGAAGGTCACGCACAACCGCCTGACGCAGCTGAACGGCATTCGCTGGTGCTATGACATCCATGGCCGCACCGTGGAGAAGGATAACGGCCAGACCCGCTGGCACTACCGCTACGACGGCGAGCACCGCCTGACGGAGGTCATCAGCCAGCCGCGGGACCGCAACAGGCCGCAGACGCAGGTCAGCTTCCGCTATGACCCACTCGGACGACGCATCAGCAAAACGCGTCGCCAGATGCTGGGCGGCCAGCCAACCGGCAGGCCGGTCACCACCCGGTTTGTCTGGGAAGGGTTCCGGCTGTTGCAGGAAGTGCACGGGGATGAGCCG